>CACZRZ010000199.1 GCA_902783655.1 uncultured Bacteroidales bacterium | reverse complement strand
TGGATGATTATGGACGACCAGTACTTCTCCTTCGAGGCACTGAGCCGCATCTATTCCGTCAAAGACTTGCTCAGACTCTAAACCGACTTAGACGATACTGTTAATCCCGAATAACAAGAAAAAAAACCCATACTCATGCCCCGCTACCTCCACATACCCCACACTCCCGACACCGCCCGGACCCAGACTCTGAGCGGCCGTAACTACTTGGTAGTGAGCGGCATAGTTACCCACCTAAAATCGACTACAGGCGCGGAAAAGGGCGCCGAGGTAAAATCTGTCCACAAGGCACGCAGAAGTCCTACAACGAGCGTCCCGCACATCGGAATGGCGGTTTCGGAAGTGAATACATTATATCAGAGATAATATTTTATGTGGTTGGCTAATGTCGGCTGAATGTCTGACGGATGTTCTGCTCACGATGGAACAGACGTACCTCTATGCCATATTTCTGATGCAGATGTTCGGCCAGATGCTGGGCACAATACACACTGCGGTGCTGACCGCCCGTGCAGCCGAAGGAGAACATGAGGTCGGTGAAGCCACGCTGGATGTATCGTTCGACGTGGGCGTCGGCCAGACGGAAGACGCTTTCGAGGAAGGTCAGTATCTCGCCGTCGTCTTCGAGGAAACGGATGACGGGCTCGTCCAATCCTGTCAGTTGCTTGTAGGGTTCGTAGCGTCCAGGATTGTGGGTGCTCCGGCAGTCAAAGACGTATCCGCCGCCATTTCCGCTCTCGTCCTCGGGTATTCCTTTCTTATAAGAGAAACTGAAGATGCGGACGGACAGGGGAGAAGCCTCTCCTGCCGCCTTCCCTTGTGTGGAGGTTCCAGATACGCCCGTCCCCCGACTCTCCGCCTCCCTACATGGGAGAGACTCGGTCAGCGCACATAGTACTTGACGCAGGTGGGGATAGGGACATGCACCTTCGGCAAGCAGGGCGCGCAGGTTGTCGAGGGCAGGCGGAATGCTGTCGATGAAATGTTTCTTGCGTTCGAAATAGCCTCGGAAACCGTAGGCACCAAGTACCTGAAGCAGACGGAAGAGGACGAACAGACGCAGGCGTTGGCGGAACTGTGCCTCGTCGACCTCCGTATAGCGACGGAGCGACTGGAGGTAGACATCGATGAGCTGCTCGCGCAGTTCCTGCGGATATCGGGCCGATGCCTGCCAGAGGAACGAGGCAAGGTCGTACTGCAGGGGGCCTCGTCGCCCACCCTGGAAGTCGATGAACCAGGGATTTTCCTTATCGTCGAGCATCACGTTTCGTGCCTGGAAATCGCGATAGAGGAAGGTCTGCGCCTTCGATTCCGTGATGTCGCGAGCCATCTGCCGGAAGTCCTCCTCGAGGCGCATTTCGTGGAAGTCGACGTTCTGCGTCTTCAGGAAACAGTATTTGAAGTAGTTGAGGTCGAACATGACGTTCGTCTCGTCCATTTCCGCCTGTGGGTAGCATTGTGCGAAGTCGAGCCCTTCGGCACCCCGCATTTGCAGGTCGGGTAGCAGGGCTATGGTGCGGCACAGGAGTTCGCATTCGCGGGCATCGTAGTGTCCACCAGATTCGCGTCCCTGCCGTATGGCATCGAAGAGGGAGCGATGGCCAAGGTCCCTTTGCAGATAGCGCAGTTCGTCGTCACTGACAGCCACGACCTCGGGCACAGGCAGTCCTTTTTCGTGGAAGTGTCGCGAAAGATAGATGAAGGCGTGGTTTTCCTCCCTCGATGTGCCCACGACACCTATCAGCGCCTCTCCCTCGGCATCGGTCAGACGGTAGTACTGACGATTGCTGCCACTGCCCGTGATGGCCTGGCACAGAACGGGTTCGTGCCCCGTATGTTCCTTAAACAAATGTATGAGTTGTTCCATCAATCCATAAAGACAAAGTAAACAGCAAGAATCAGACAGACGAAGGCCGCGAAATGGTTCCAGTGGAAGGTTTCGCTATTGAAGAACACCACCGTGAAGCCCGTGAACACCATCAGCGAGATGACCTCCTGGATGACCTTCAGCTGCATGAGGTTGAACTCTCCGCCATTGCCCACGTAACCATAGCGGTTGGCAGGAACCTGGCATGAGTATTCGGCCAGCGCCAGCAGCCAGCTCAACAGGATTACGACGTAGAGCGGCGTGTTCTCCGAAAGCACTTTCATCTGCTGTAGCTTCAGATGCCCGTACCAGGCAAAGGTCATGAAGACGTTCGAGACGATAAGCAAGACGATTGTATAAATTCCGTTCATATAGGTTTATTACTTGGTTTCTGATTCTAAACGACTGCAAAGATAGTGCAAACCGAGCGAAATGCCAAATAAAACTGAGCATTTCCGAAGCGTGGCCAGTCTTCCACTTAAATTATACCCCCCAAGGTGCGAAATTATCTTCAAATCTTCAGCTCATGAGTCAACTTCTTCCTTAAAGTAATTAAAGAAATGAGAATTTATTTTGAACTTCACCCACTTTGTATTATCTTTGCACACGAAATAGATAAGCGTATGAGCAAAATATATTCGTTTTGGGATTTTGTCCGCCGTCACAAGTTCATCGTGGTGGCCGTGTTCTTCACCGTGATGATTGGTTTCGTGGACGAAGACAGTTTCTACAATCGTTATCAGCGCAAGATGGAAATCAATGCCCTCCGTGCTGAGATGAATCGTTTCCAGAACCGCTACGAGAACGACACACGGGCACTGAATGAACTGCAGACGAGCCGCGAAGCCGTGATACGCGTGGCTCGCGAACTTTACTTCATGAAGTACCCCAACGAGGATGTCTACGTGGTGATGGACACACAAGGGGAATCAGAAAAGACAGATACGGATGCGATCGCTCTCCAGAACTGAAAACCTGTTGTTCCGCCTCGGCGCCCTGCTGATGGTGGCCGGTGCTGCAACATATCTCGTTAGTGGACAGGTGGCTTGCATTGCTTTCGGCATCGGAGTGGTGCTGTTTGCAGGCATGCAGTTGCGCATGGTGTACGAAGGGAGCAACTTCGTCGTTGCCCGTCTGCGCCGGCAGCAGTTGTTCGGTGCGGCCATGCTGGTACTGGCGGCTGTGGCAATGGTTGCCCAGACGTTTTTCCACTATACTGTGATGCGCCACAACGAGTGGGTCGTTTGCCTGCTCATCGGAGCCGTGATTCAGCTATATACGGCATTCCGCATACCCAATGAATTGGAAAAGGGAAAATGAAGAATTTACACTCGATTATCATCTTTGCCTGTGCCTGTATCTTTACAGTATCGTGCTCCGACCGCTATATGGTGGACGGCTCAACCACGGTCCACGGCATGGAAGGCAAAATGCTATATCTGAAGATATATGACAACCAGGACCTGACGACCATAGATTCGTGCAACGTGACGCACGGCAAGTTTACCTTCCGTGGAAATGTTGACAGCACGGTCATGGCAAACCTGTTTCTGGGGAACCAGAGCCTGATGCCTATTGTTCTGGAAGGCGAGGGCGTGTCGCTGAAGATTGACGAGATGACGCAAAGCGTCTCGGGAAGTCCTCTGAACGATTCGCTGTACAACTTCATCCGTCGCAAGACGCAGATTGACAACCAACTGGCCGAGCTGCCCCGTATGGAGGGCAGGATGGTGATGGATGGCATGGACCACGAAGAGGTGTTGGCGCGACTGAGGACAACAGCACGCGAACTGAACATCCAGAGCGACCAGTTGGTGACGAACTTCATCAAGCAAAACTATACCAACGTCTTAGGCCCCGGGGTCTTTATGATATTGACGTCGGAACTGGCCTATCCCGTCCTGACCCCACAGATTGAGGCATTGATGATAGGAGCTCCTTCGTATTTCCTGAATCATCCCTATGTGAAGGAGTACCTGCGAGTGGCCAACGAGAATATGGAGAAGTTGCAACAGCAATAGAGTTGGGATTAGAGATTAAGGATTAGGGATTATGGACGAAAGGGAAAAGATAGAGCAACTCAGAAGCGAACTGCATAGGCACAATTATGAGTACTATGTGTTGAACCAACCCGTAATCAGTGATTTCGAGTTTGACCAGCTCATGCATCAGTTACAGGAACTGGAGGCCCGTCATCCCGAACTTGCCGACCCCAACAGCCCTACACAACGTGTGGGCAGCGACCTGAATCACGAGTTTCAGCAGGTTGTCCATCAGCGCCCCATGCTTTCACTGGCCAATACATACAATCGCGACGAGGTGCGCGAGTGGTACCAGCGTGTATCTGAAGGACTTTCGGGACAGCCGTTCCAGGTATGTTGTGAGATGAAGTTCGACGGCTTGAGCATTTCCCTGCACTATCAGCATGGTCAACTCGTCAGGGCCGTGACTCGTGGCGATGGTGTGCAGGGCGACGATGTGACCGAGAATGTCCGCACCATTCGTTCCATACCGCTCATCCTGCCGGCAGGAGCAAACTATCCCGACGAATTTGAGATTCGTGGCGAGGTGCTGATGCCTTGGGAGAGTTTCGACACACTGAACCGCGAGCGAGCCGAGGCCGAGGAGCCCCTCTTTGCCAATCCGCGCAATGCGGCCAGTGGAACGTTGAAGAGCAAGAACTCGGCAGTCGTGGCACAGCGACGGCTCGATGCATACCTCTATTATCTGCTTGGCGACAACATTCCTGGCGAAAGTCATTACGACAACCTGCAGGCAGCCCGTCAATGGGGATTCAAGATAGGTCCCCAGATGCGTCTGGTGAACACCCTGGAAGAGATATACGAATACATCGACTATTGGGACGTGGAGCGCAAGAACCTGCCTGTGGCTACGGATGGCATTGTGCTGAAGGTGAATTCTCTGGCTCAGCAACGTAGCTTAGGCTTGACAGCCAAGAGCCCCCGATGGGCCATTGCCTATAAGTTCATGGCAGAGCGGCAGGGCACCATTCTGCGCGAAGTTACTTTCCAAGTCGGACGAACGGGGGCCATCACGCCCGTAGCCAATATGGATCCCATACAGCTCTCGGGCACCGTGGTGCGCAGAGCGACGTTGAACAACGAGGACTTCATAGCCAAGCTCGACCTCCACATTGGCGACCGCGTGTTTGTGGAGAAGGGTGGGGAGATTATCCCCAAGATAGTGGATGTGGACGTGGAGTCTCGCGACGAAAACCTTGGGCCTCGTGTAGAGTTCATCACCCATTGCCCGGAATGTGGAACAGCACTTGTCCGATATGAGGGCGAGGCTGCACACTATTGTCCCAACGACACCTCATGTCCGCCTCAGTTGAAGGGGCGCATCGAGCACTTCATCAGCCGCAAGGCGATGAATATCGATTCCTTGGGACCTGAGACGGTAGCCGAATATTTCCACCGAGGCATTATCCGCGACCCAGCCGACCTTTATGAGATTCGTCGTGACCAGATTAGTGGCGCACGGGGACAGAAGGACAAGAGTGCCAGCAAGATACTGCAAGGTATTCAGCAAAGTGTCAGTGTACCCTTCGAGCGTGTTCTCTATGCCCTGGGCATTCGCTTCGTAGGCGAGACGGCAGCAAAGACGCTGGCCCGATATTTCAAGTCGATAGACCGGCTGGCAAAGGCATCGATGGACGAACTCCTGCAGGTCAACGGCATCGGGACGGTCATTGCACAAAGCATCCAGACGTGGTTCCAGAATCCGCAGAACCAATGGTTCGTGGAGCGTCTGCGTTCATACGGTGTGCAGATGGAACTGTCGGAAGACGAACTCAGCCAGCACAGCGACACCCTGCAGGGGCAGAGCATTGTCATCAGCGGTGTGTTTGCCCATCACAGTCGCGACGAATACAAGGCACTCATCGAGCGTCACGGAGGAAAGAACGTGGGCAGCATCTCGGCCAAGACCAGTTTCATCCTGGCAGGCGAGAACATGGGGCCTGCCAAGTTGGAGAAGGCGCAGAAGCTGGGCATACGCATCGTGAATGAGGACGAATTTCTGAAAATGATAGAATAACTATATATTAAGGTATGAAAGAGAATAGCTTTAAGGGTTTAGGTATTGCCCTGATAACGCCCTTCCAGGCAGACGGAAGTGTCGACTACGATGCTCTCTTGTCGTTGGTCGACTACCAGATAAAGGGAGGCGCGGATTTTCTGTGTGTGCTGGGCACAACAGCCGAAACTCCCTGTCTGACCATCGAAGAGAAACGCACGATAAAGGAACGCGTGGTGAAGCATGTCCGCGGTCGTGTGCCTTTGTTGATGGGCTGTGGCGGCAACAACACAGCAGCCGTTGTCGAGGAATTCCGACAGACCGACTGGACGGGCATCGACGGCATCCTGAGTGTTTGTCCCATGTACAACAAACCTACGCAGGAGGGCCTCTATCAGCACTATCGAGCCCTGTCCGAGGCAAGCCCGCTGCCCCTGGTGCTGTACAATGTGCCTGGTCGGACGGGGGTGAATATGACTGCTGACACCACATTGCGTCTGGCTCACGACTTCGACAATATCATTGCCATCAAGGAGGCCAGCGGCAAGATTGACCAGATAAAGGAGATTCTGGAGAAGAAACCCAAGGGATTCGATGTCATATCGGGCGACGACAGCCTGACCCTGTCTATCATGAAGGCTGGCGGCGTGGGCATCATCAGCGTCGTGGGCAACGCCATTCCGCAACGTTTCAGCGAAATGGTTCACCTGATGCAAGAGGGTCGGTTGGCCGAGGCCAAGATAATCAACGACGAACTCTTTGAGCTCTACAGCTTGATGTTTATTGATGGCAACCCCGCAGGTGTGAAATCTGCGCTTACCAGCATGGGACGCATCCAAAACCGCCTGCGTTTGCCTTTGGTTCCTGTTACGGAGCGTACGGGAGCACGCATCGCGGATCTGCTGACCAGTCTGTAATAGAGTGCAGACCTCGTGCTTTTCCTCATGGCTCGCAGCATACACATGCTGGTGATGTGATGCTGCGGGATGAGGGCTTTGTATTCTTGAGAAAGTTTTTCTTTCCTATTGTTTAGATTGGATGGCCTTGGGGACGGGCTCGCGCATTTGAGTGTACGAGATCAGGTCGTCGGGGCGTAAGCGGCCCATCATCTGTACGATGTAGGTGTACTCGCTATTGGGCGACTGGGCACGGGATTGCAGGATGATGACCTCGTCGAGTTGGTTGTCTTTGGTCTTGTGTCCATAGATGGTGGTGCCACGGTCACGGATGATGGGCTGGAAGCGCTTGTCGTTGCGCAGCTGTGTGCCTCGGGTAAAGATGATTTTCTCCGCAGACTTCTTCTTCGACTTCAGCACAAGCAGGCCCGAAAGCCGGTGGAGCAAGGGGCGGATGTTCCAGCCGCTGATGTAGAAGTCGCCGCCACGACGGGCCTGAGCATGCAGGATGTCGCCCGAGAAGTAGTAGTCCTCGAAGCCCCAATGTCCCTTGATGTTACTCAGGTCGATAAGGGGTCTCTGGTCCTTGGGCAGGTCGATGGTGCCGTATTCGTCCAGCCATCCCTTGGGCAGGGAACGGAACTTCTGGTCCCATTCTTCCATGTTTTTGCGGGTTGAGTCCGAGAAGTTATAGCTGTGATTCCTTAGGCTTTCCTCGACCCTCTTCATGCGTTCCTGGGCCTGTTTAATACGTTCCCGAAGTTCTTTCATACCGGATTTTCCCAGTTGACTCCATAGGACGGTGTCCATGACGATGGTGTCTTCTGCCCTCATCGTTCCGACGATGAGCAGTAGACAGAGTAGGGTAGTGAGTGTGCGTTTCATAAGGCTATAGTGTTGTGGTCGGTGTTGTTACTGAGTATGAGGCAGGCCTCTTCGGCTGAGGCAAAGGTATCTTGGTAAACGGTGCCTGTGGACTTGGGCCATAGGGCTACGGAGAGTGCGATGACAGCGGCCAGACTTGCGGCCACGGCCCATATAGCCCCCCTCCATCTCCTTCGGATGGAGGTGCTTACAGGGGTCTTGTTTATTTGGTTCATCACCCTGTCGGCAAAGTCGGAAGGCAGTGGAGGTGTCTCCCAGTCGTCGATGCGCTGGAGTGCCAAGTGCAGGTCCTCTTCGGTGAAGTCTGTGTATTGTTTCATAGCTTTCATCATATCTCTAATCCTTAATCCTATTAATCCCTAATCCTTAATCCTACTAATCCTTAATCCCTGATCTTACTAATCTCTAATTTGAGTCGTTCGCGGATACGCTGCAGACGCACGGGCAGGCTCTGCTCCTTCATGCCAGTGACGAAGGCCATTTCTCGTATCGACAGCCCGTCGGAGTAACGCATCGAGAGCAGCAAGCGTTCGTCGTCGGGCAGTTGGCGTATGGCCCTTTCAAGCAGATCGATGCGCCGGTCGTCGTCCATGGTCTCGGGCGAGTCGTCGCGACGTTCGTCCAGTGCCACCATCGTCGGCCTTTTGTTATGCCGCTCGTGATAGCGCATTGCCTCGCTGTAGGCTATGCGCATGAGCCACGTCCGCATGGAGGCTCGTCCCTCATCGTACCGCTCCAGCGACCGCAAGGCTCGGACAAAGACGTCCTGCGTCACCTCCTCTGCATCCTCGTGGCAGTGGACGGTGCGGCTCACGAACCTGAGCACGTCGGCTCCATATTGGGCGATTATCTCTCTTTCTGTGCGTTCCATACATCTATATATACCCAGGTTCGGACATAAATATAACAAAGATGGGGCAGAAATATTGTATTGACGGCAAGAAAATGCCCCTGCCATTCGTCGTGAACGGCAGGGGCCTGATGTTTAACTAAAAGTGAATGTCTGGCTTATGGTTCCATTTCTTTCTGTTCATGCTCAGTTTTTCGGCCTTGTAATTTATACTCGATGACGAACGAGCACAGCAGCCCCAGGCCGCAACCGAAGGCAAGCATGCCCCAGAAGAATATCATTTCTTCGCCTCGAGGCTGCAGCGAGAGCAGGTAAGCAGCCAGGAATCCGAGGCCCAAGCCTATGAGGGTACATCCCCAGCGAAGCGCGGGATAGGGGTTGCTTCCCTGCTTCGTTTCGGGTTCCTCAATTAGTTGTTTCACCGTCTCCAGGTCGGTATGGTTTTCGATGATGAGCCGGCGGATTTCGCGGTTGTTATTGCTTTTCTTCACCTTACTGACTGCAAAGGCAATGATGACCACAATAGGGATTCCCAGGCTAAGGGTGACTGCCAATACGGGCACTAAGGCCCCCATGAATTCTACGCTTTGATACATGATGTTGGGTGTTTAGTTTATAATGTTCAGTTCTTAATCTCTTATGTATGACCGCTCAAGTTCGGGATTATTACATCTCGACGATGGAAAAGTTCCTCACCTTGTGCCCGACCATGACGAGCATAGTCACTGCGGGTATCGCGAGCACAATGCGTGTCCAGCCGGGCGAGGACTGGGTGGCAGCGACGTAAATACCTGCACCAAAGACCATCAGGAGCAGGGGTATGCCGAAGGAGAACACGACGATGCGCCCCCAACGTCGAAGCCATTCGCGCCGGGCCCGGCGACGTACGTCGCTTATGATTACTTTGTTCAGTGCCTCGAGCGTCTGTCGTCGCTCCAGCGAAGCCATAATCAGGCTGTCCAGTTCCTTGTCACTCATAATCGCTAATCTTTAGTCGTTATTCCCCAAATCTTTGCTTCAATCGCTCGCGGATGCGGTGAAGGCGCACCAGCACATTCTGCTGTGTCAGGCCTGTCATCTTCGCAATCTCTGCCGTCTTCTTTTGCTCATAATAGTGCAGATGAATAAGGCGTTGGTCGGCTTCGGGCAGGTCCTTGATGGCCTGTTCCATGCTTTGCAGGCGCTCTTCGTACTCATGGTCGAAGCTGTCCGCCAGCATGTTGGCCATCTCATCGGCAGGGCGACCACGGTGCCGACGTTCCTTCTCTACGATGTGCAAGGCCGTATGAATGGCGATGATGCTTAGCCATGCTCCCAGGTCTTGTCCACGCCATAGGGCCAGCTGCTCATATGCCTTCACGAACGTCTGCTGGGTAACCTCGGCGGCCAGTTCCTCGCGATGCACCACCCCCATGGCCCTGCTGAAGACCATACCGGAATGGCGCTTTACGACCTCGGAAAATAGGTCCTTTTCGCCCCGTTGTTTTATCCTGTGTACCAGTTCTCTGTCGGTCATCGCTGTCTGTAGTTCTATCCTTATGACCCGCAAGCCGCCGGATTATTACAGCAAAGTTACTAATTTATAATGAATATCCATACGTGGTTTGCCGTTTCCATTGCCGTTTGCGGGTCTGCCAGCGATAGTATTCTACGTAGGCAGAGTCGGGGTCTTCGTGAAAGACATACCGCTCGATGGGTTGGAAACAGCGCTTCCATGGGTTCCAAGTGTGGTATTCCATCGTCTTCATCGCACCGTCGTAGCAGTACAGGCGACGCCATACGGGCATGTAATCGTCCCGGTCATCGACTTTGCACAATAGGGTCTTGTCGGTCAGTCGTCCCTGTGTGTCGTAGGTGCAGTCGTGGCGTGTCTGCCGTCCCTCCTGGGTGGTAAAGTACTTGCTCTCGGTGCGTTGCTGAGCCGGGGCTGCGAGTGTGAGGGCCAGCAGTGCGAGGCTTGTGATGATGTGTTTCATAGGTTCCTTGTTTATCGTTACATCCATAAGACCGCGATGCTGCGGGTTTATTACACGTCGGGCAGGGTCTTTCGTATTATATATACCCAGGTTCGGGGAGGGATATAACAAAACTTTTCATGGATGTTTGGGATTAAAAATCAGTCATAATGGTACAAATATAGGATTGCTGTACCAAACTTTTACGCTCAGACTAATGGGAATGTCTCTTTTTTTTCGTACCTTTGCACCCGTAATGCGCAGACTAAAGAAGAACATCTATCTGGGAATGTGTGGGGCAGCCTTGGCTGTCCTCACCGTTGTGCGCTGGACCTCGTCGTCTATACGTTCCGAAATGGCCCTGCCAACATCGGAGACTTCAGCCCCCGAGCCCATAGACACTCCCTCCGAAGCTCCCGAGGACGAGTCCCGTGAGGTTGCGGAGGTGGCATTGCTTTCGCCGTCGACTTCCTTCGGCAAGCACCCGATTCGCAGCGTCTATAGTTATAAGGAATGCTTCCCGGATGTGCAAGATGTGCAGATTGTTTCCGCGAGGCGATGGGGCGTGCGTCCCGTACGTAACCGCGAACAGGCCGAGCATCGCAAGCGTGAGCTCGTGTATGTAGGCTCGAATCCCTATTATGTCATCGACCGAGGCATGTCCAGCAGCATCCCCTACCTTGTGCCTCGTGCGGCCCATCTCCTGCAGGACATCGGGCGCAACTACCTGGATTCGTTGGCCGTGAAAGGCATCCCCCTGCACCGCATCATCGTAACCAGTGTGCTGCGGACAGAGGACGATGTGGCCCGTCTGCGCCGTAGGAATGGCAACGCAAGTGAGCAGAGTTGTCACCGCTTCGGCACGACGTTCGACATCTGTTATAATAGGTATAGCACCGTGGAGCCCCCAGGCGAGCGCCGCAGGGTGGTGACCAACGACACGCTGAAGTACGTCCTTTCCGAGGTGCTGCGCGATATGCGGCAGGCCCGTCGCTGCTACATCAAGTACGAGGTGAAGCAGGGATGCTTCCACATCACTACGAGGTAAAGGTTAAAATCTCCTAATTTTTGGCCCTTGATTAAACGTTTTTGTCCCAGGAACGTCATAATGTTGTGTGCACAACCAAATAACCATTCATTAACAACCTAATTACGAAAACAATGAAAACAAAGAATCTTTTTGCATCAGCATTACTGACAATGTCTCTCCTTTTCTCAGTCAACAATACTGCTTCGGCACAGCGTTTCAGCCAGGAGGAAATGGAAGCCCGCAGGGCACAGATGGTAGAACAGCAGGCCGAGCGCATGGCCAAGGATCTGGACCTCAAGGGCGATGCCAAGACCAGCTTCGTGGCCCTGTACAAGGAATATCAGAACGAACTGATGTCGACACAGCAGCGTCAGCGTGGCCAACAGCGCCAGGATGGCCAGTCGGACCGCAAGAAGCTGACCGACGAGGAAGCGCAGAAGCAGATTGATGAATACTTCGCTCGTCAGGAAAGCCAGATAGTTCAACAGCAGAAGCGCCTGGAGGTGGAGAAAAAATATTACGAGGAGTTCAAGAAAACCCTCACGGTTCAGCAACTTGCCAAGGTATTCCGTCAGCGCCAGATGATGCAGCGCCAGGGTGGCCAGCGTCCCGGCGGCTTCGGCGGACCTCAGGGTGGTTTCGGTGGCAATGGCGGAGGCATGCGTCAGGGTGGCTTCGGCGGTAACGGCGGAGGCATGGGAGGTGACTTTTAATTCTCCATAGATTTGGATTTTTCCATTCTTAATCGTACCTTTGCATTGTCATAATGCAAAAAGGATGAAGAAACACATTTTAGACTTAATTATAACGAAGGTTGAAGCTCCTGCTCCGGCCTTCGTTTTATTATGTATGCGGTCACGTCAGGGCAGTCTGCCCGAATGCGTGCCCGGACAGTTTGCACAGTTGCGCATCGACGCCCCGGACGTGTTCCTCCGTCGGCCCATCAGTATCCACGACGTTCAGGGCGATGAGGTCTCGTTCATGGTACAAACCGTCGGCAAGGGCACGAAGTGGCTGGCACAGCTCCACGAGGGCGATTCCGTCAGTGCCGTAATGCCCTTGGGCCGAGGCTTTACTGTCGGTGGTGCCAAGGACGTGTTGCTGGTGGGCGGAGGCGTGGGCGTTGCCCCGCTATTCCTATTAGGTCGGGTCTTGAAGGATAATGGCCTTCGGCCCACGTTCCTACTTGGGGCGAGGACGAAGGACATGCTCCTGCGTCTGGAAGACTTCCGACGGTTGGGCGAGGTGTTCGTTACCACAGAGGACGGAAGTCTGGGCGAACGTGGCTTCGTGACACAGCATTCGGTGTGGAAGGAACGCCGATTCGACCTCATACAGACCTGTGGCCCGGGCCCCATGATGAAGGCCGTGGTCCGCATGGCCCGCGACATGGGCATAGCCTGCGAGGCATCGTTGGAGAACCGCATGGCCTGCGGTGTGGGCGCATGTCTGTGT
>CACZRZ010000198.1 GCA_902783655.1 uncultured Bacteroidales bacterium | reverse complement strand
ATGCGATAGAGTATCTTCATTTCCTAAAAAGCTACATCTATAAACATTTGGTTATCAAATAACTTCTATCCCAAGCTTCTTGCAGAGCTCCAAGCTCATTTCCTTCAGCTTGAACTTCTGAATCTTGCCGCTTCCGGTCAGTGGGAACTGGTCGATGAAGAAGACGTACTTCGGTGTCTTGTATCGTGCTATCTTGCCTCGGCAGAAGTCCTGCACGTCTTCAGGTTCCATCTTCACACCCTCCTCCAGGATGATGAAGGCACCCACCTCCTCGCCATATTTCTTTGAAGGTACGGCTGCCACTTGTACGTCGCGAATGCCGGGCATCTGATAGAGAAATTCTTCAATCTCACGTGGATAGACATTCTCGCCACCTCGGATAATCATGTCCTTGATGCGGCCCGTTATCTTGTAGAATCCATGTTCGTCCTTCACACCCAGGTCGCCCGAGTGCAGGAAACCGTTCTTGTCGATGACCTCAGCCGTAGCCTGCGGATTCTTGTAGTAGCCCTTCATCACGTTGAACCCTCGGCAGCACATCTCGCCCTGCACGCCCACGGGGCATTCCTCGCCTGTCTCTGGGTCGAGCACCTTAACCTCCACAAAGGGGTAGTCGCGACCGACGGTGGTGCAGCGCTGTTCGAACGAGTCGTTCAGGCAAGTCTGTGTCATACCGGGCGACGACTCCGTGAGTCCGTAAACGCTGGTGATGGTCATAAACATCTTCTCCGATACCTGTTTCATTAGTTCCACAGGACAGAGCGAGCCGGCCATGATGCCTGTGCGCAGGCAGGTGAGGTCGAACATCGAGAACATCGGGTGGTTCAGTTCGGCAATGAACATCGTGGGCACACCATAGACGGCCGTACATCTTTCTTTATGTATGGAGGCCAGCACCACCAGCGGGTCGAACTTCTCCACCATCACTTCTGTGCAACCGTGTGTCAGGCAGTTCATTGTGGCAAGCACCACGCCAAAGCAGTGGAACAAGGGTACGCAGACGCAGAGTTTGTCGTCCTGTGTGAATCCCATGTTCTCGCCTGTGAAATATCCGTCGTTGGCAATGTTGAAGTGTGTGAGCATCACACCCTTGGGGAATCCCGTGGTGCCGCTGGTGTACTGCATGTTGCACACATCGTGGCAGTTCACATTGCGTTTCATCGCCAGCAGTTCCTCGTCGTCGATGTTCTGCCCTAGCAGCAGTAGTTCGGCTGTGTTGAACATACCTCTGTACTTTTCCATGCCGATGTAAACGACATTCTTCAGGTAGGGGAAACGTTCGCTGTTGAGGTGCCCGCGCTGGCACTCGCGCAGTTCGGGCAACATCTTGTAGGTCATGTCCACATAGTTGCACTCCCATGTTCCGTCGGTGATGCACAGTGTGTGCATGTCCGAGTCCTTGCACAGATACTCCAGTTCGGCCTGCTTGTAGTTCGTGTTGACGGTCACGAGCACGGCACCAATCTTGGCCGTAGCATAGAGGAACGTCAGCCAGTCGGGCACATTGGTAGCCCAAATGCCCACGTTCGAACCTTTCTTCACACCGATGGATATCAGTCCTTTGGCAAGGTTGTCAACACGTTGGTTGAACTGGCTCCAGGTGAATCTCAGGTCGCGGTCGCTATATACAATATATTCTTTGTCGGGAGTTGTATCTGCCCAGTGTTCGAGCCACTGGCCTAAGGTGCGTTCATACAACTTATAGCCGTCACTTCCCGTCTCGGCAGGGTAGGTTCTGTCCGGCAATGGCCTGCCTGCCATATCTAATTTTACATTACTCATTCTTCTTACGCTGTAGCAAATTCTACACTTTTCATTCTTCAATTAAAACGGAATATACACTACAGCCAGAATCTTTGCTCCCTGGCCCTTGGCTCCGTGTACGTGGTGCTTCACGATGGAGTCGTAGAAGATGCTGTCGCCCTGGTGCAGGGTGTACAGCTGCTTGCCATAGGCTATTTCCACCTCGCCTTCCAGCACATAGATGAACTCTTCGCCTTCGTGAGCCGACAGTTGGAAGTCGCGTTCCTCGCTGGCCTGTATGTCAATGATGAAGGGTTCCATGTGGCGTCCGGCCTTGTGTGGAGCCAGTGGGTGATATTCCATATTCTTGCGTGCCCCTGTGGCGTTGTTCGAGAAACTGATGCTCGACGTATTCTCTTCGGAACGGCATAGGGCAGGGCCCAGTTCGTCGTTGTCGTCGAGGAAGGTTCCCAGGCGTACGCCCAGTGCTCGTGCCACTTTGATGAGTGAACCCAGCGAAGGCAGGTTCTGGTCGCTTTCGATGCTTGTGATTTGTTCTGTGGACAAGCCGCTGCGCTCGGCAACTTCCTCCACGCTCAGGTTTTTAGTCTCTCTGATGCCCTTGATTTTGGCACCTACCTTTGTAGTATTGTTAGACATAAGTCGGTGTTATATAGATTTATTGCGTGCAAAGATACGAAATAATTACGAATTATGGGTTACGAAATATGAAATAATTGCGAATTACAAGTTATGAATTACGAAAATATTTTGTAACTTTGCACGTCAAAAGCCATAAACTTGTAATTAAAACTCGTAATTTGTAACTTGTAAATCGTAATTAAATAAGATGTTTAGAACAAAAACTTGTGGCGAGCTTCGGCTGGCCAATGTAGGAGAGAGCGTAACCCTGAGTGGATGGGTGCAGCGAACCAGGAAGATGGGTGGAATGACCTTTGCCGACCTTCGCGACCGTTATGGCATCACTCAGCTTGTGTTTGACGAATCGACGGATGCCGCCCTTTGTGAACAGGCCAACCGCCTGGGACGCGAGTGGGTAATCCAGGTCGTGGGTGAGGTGAGCGAACGTCAGTCGAAGAACCAGAATCTGCCGACGGGCGACATAGAAATCATTGTCCGCCAGCTCGTTGTACTGAACGAGAGTGCCGTGCCTCCGTTCACCATCGAAGAGCAGTCCGATGGTGGCGACGACCTCAGAATGAAGTACCGCTATCTGGACTTGCGTCGTCCCTGTGTGCGCAAGAATCTGGAACTGCGCCATAAGTTCGCCTTTGAGGTGCGCCGCTATCTCGACCAGCAGGGCTTCATGGAGATAGAGACTCCCGTCCTGGTGAACTCCACTCCCGAGGGTGCCCGCGACTTCGTGGTTCCCTCGCGCATGAATCCTGGTCAGTTCTATGCCTTGCCCCAGAGCCCGCAGACCCTGAAGCAGCTCCTGATGGTGGCTGGCATGGACCGTTACTTCCAGATTGTGAAGTGCTTCCGCGACGAAGACCTGCGTGCCGACCGTCAGCCTGAGTTCACACAGATTGACTGTGAGATGTCGTTCGTGGAGCAGGAGGACATCCTGCAGATGTTCGAGGGCATGAGTCGCCATCTGTTCAAGACCATCCTCAATATCGACATCCCCACCTTACCACGCATGACTTGGGCCGATGCCATGAAATACTATGGCTCTGACAAACCCGACACACGCTTCGACATGAAGTTTGTGGAACTGATGGACGTCCTGAAGGGAACAGGCGAGTTCTCCGTCTTCAACGAAGCCGAGTACATCGGAGGCATCTGCTGCGAAGGGCAGGCCGTATATACACGTAAGCAACTCGACCAGTTGACCGACTTCGTCCGCCGTCCGCAGATTGGTGCCAAGGGCCTCGTCTATGCCCGTGTGGGCGAGGATGGAACATTGAAGTCGAGTGTCGACAAGTTCTATTCGCCCGAAGTCCTGGAAAACCTGAAGAACGCTATGCAGGCCAAGCCCGGCGACCTCATCCTTATTATTAGCGGTCCTGACACGCTGAAGGCTCGCAAGCAGCTCTGTGAGCTCCGTCTGGAAATGGGTTCGCGCATGGGGCTGCGTCCCAAGGACAAGTTCTCTTGCCTTTGGGTCATCGACTTCCCCATGTATGAGTGGAGCGACGAGGAGCAGCGCCTCATGGCCATGCACCATCCCTTCACCTCGCCCAAGCCCGAGGACATTCCTCTCCTGGACACCGACCCTGCTTCGGTTCGTGCCAATGCCTACGACATGGTCATCAACGGTGTTGAGGTAGGTGGCGGCAGCATCCGTATCCACGATGCCAAACTGCAGCAGAAGATATTCGAAATCCTCGGCTTCACCCCTGAGCAGGCCCAGCAGAAGTTCGGCTTCCTGATGAATGCCTTCAAGTACGGTGCACCCCCTCACGGAGGTCTTGCCTACGGACTGGACCGCTTCGTCAGCCTCTTTGCACAGCTCGATAGCATCCGCGATTGCATCGCTTTCCCCAAGAACAACAGTGGACGCGATGTCATGCTCGACGCTCCTGGCTTCATCGACCAGAGCCAGTTGGACGAACTTTGCCTGCAAATCGACCTGCCGAAGGAGTGATTTGGCCTCCCCTTGCAGGAGCATATTCACAGGAAAGCGACACCGATAACGTCGGAACACAAAAACAGAAGAGGCTGTGTCATTCATTTTGGCACAGCCTCTTCTGTTTTTGCCCGTTTCATCGAAGATTGGGCACTTGATGGTGTGTTGGCACAAAAGTGTTATCTCTTGTTGCGGCCGTTCATGTAGACCTTCCTGGTCGTGCCGTCCTTGCGCTTTTCTATCACCAGACCCTTGGGCGACGATGACACAGGTCGGCCATTGAGGTCATACACAGCCTCATTTCTCATCTCCCCATTCACTTCGTCTTGCAGCTCCTCCATCCCTGTTCCGTCTTCGTTGTCAATCATGAAGATGTAGGTATTCAGGCTGCGCTCGGGTAGGCTGACGATCAGCTCCTTCGTAGGCTCTTCGATGGTGATGGGTGTCGATTTGCAGAGGTTTGCCGTTTCGTTGCCTGTCGACAGCAGATGTGTGCCGCTCTTCACCTTCACGGGCAGTTTCAGTCGCAGGTCGTAAGGTGTGGCTGTGGTGTCTATGGCCACGACGATGAGCGAGTCGCCCTTGATGTAGGCCGAAGTCTCGAAGAAGGAATTGGTGCCTGTGGTGATGCTGGCCTTGGCATCGATGCGTGTGGAGCCAGTGACGTGTTTCGAGAAGTGCGACATGACGTAGGCACGAGGCAGCAGGCGGTTCTTCGTTGCATTCTCCTTGCCATACTTGGTTTCGCCCGTGCTTACGAAGGCCCAGTGCGCGCGCATGTACCAATAGATGTAGCCCGTGCAGCCAGCCAGCATACATTCGTTCAGTTCCTCGGCAAAGAGCAGTTGCTCGTGCCACGTCGGCAGTCGGTTCTGTATGTTGTCGCTCACGGAGTGCTCCGTCATCCACACTTCCTTGCCGTATTTGGCAGCCAGCACGGCGGCTTCCTTCATGTTGCCCAAGGGCGGATGTCCGTAGAGGTGACCCGCGATGATGTCCACATGTTGGCGTGCCACGGGGTCGCTCAGGAGCATGTTCGAATAGTCGGGTCTGAATCCCAGTGGTTCGGCACTGATCAGGCGCACACCCGGATAGGTCTCGCGGTCGAGCAGGTGGGCATGGTTCCTCACCAGTTTCAACTGCTGTTCAGGGGTATAGAGACAGCCCGAGTAGTTGACCCACCAGTCGGGCTCGTTCTGTATGGAGACGGCATCTACGGCTACGCCCTTCGACTTCATGTACTTCAGGAACGTGTTCAGCCAGGGGAAGAACTTTTCGTAGCAGTCCTCGCGCAGTTCGGCACGTATGGCATTCTCGTCCTCGGTGTTGCCGCCCTGTGCCTTGCCGTTGGTCTTGTATTCCCCTGGAGGCGACCACGGTGTGCCGAAGACGATGCCTCCGCGACGCTTCACTATCAGGGCCGAGGGCACAGAGCCCTGCCAGTCGTAGGGCGTGTCCCATCCCACGTCGGCAGCAGTGATGTCGCCCTTGAAGTTCGGCGATATTTCCATGCGCATGATGTTCAGTCCGATTTTTGAACTTGGTCCATAGAGGAGGCTCACGGGCTGGGTGTCTGTGCCGAAGGGGCACATGGCTCCGTCGCAGCAGGCTGCACCGAAGCCCGTCACCGTCTGATAGTGGGTGTTGCGCACCGTCACCGTAATGGTTTTTGCCTGTGTGGCCACAGCTACAGCCAGCACGAATAGGGTAGTGAAAATCTGTTTCATAGGCGAATGGTTTATGAATTTCTCAATACTTGAATACGAAGTCCTCGAGCGTGCAGAGCGACCTCTGTCTGGTGATGGACGAGAAGACGAAGTAGATGGCATGCTTGCCCGTCAGCTGCGACAGTTCGGGCAGTTCGGCTGTCAGTTCGGTCGATGTCTTCGGCATGTTGGCTTTCAGCTGTATGGAGCCCAGTAGCTTGCCGCCTTGCGAGGCCCAGGGCCTGTCTGCCATGATATTTATGGTGCCATCGAATCCGTTGGGTATCAGACGCAAGGCCAACTGGAGATGCTTCTTGCCACAGGTTTCCGTGAAGTTGAAATACTTGTAGCCCACGATTGAGCCGTCGGTGTTGTACTTCACGTGGTTCGTGTTGTTTTTCAGGTCGTAGGGCTCGTCCATGTTCGTCTCCGTGCCATACGAGGCCTCCACGTACGAACCGTAGAAGATGTTGTTGGGCCAGTCGTGTACGGCCACCTTCGTACCTGTCAGCCAGCAGGCGATGCCTGCCGAGTGTCGCTCCAGCGGATTCAGGCCATTCAGGGCAAACCCTTCGGAATTATACTCTCCCTCGCTAATCTCCACCTTTCCGCCTTTGCCTGGCTCCACCTTCACCTCGATGGGAGCCACCATAGCCTGTCGGGCATATTCGTTGGTGCCCGTCTGGCGGTGATAGAACACGTACCACTGTCCGTTGATTTCGCAAATCGAACCGTGCGTGTTGCCCGATACCACAGCCGAGGCAATGGTGTCGCCCCGTTCGTTCACCTCGCGGCCACGAGCATCGATGATGGTTCCGCCGTAGGTCCAGGGACCCAGCGGATTGTCGCTGTAGGCATAGGCCAGCGTGTAGTTGGTATATGGCAGGCCGAACTCGCCCGGCTCCGTCCAGCGGCTGTAGATGAATACATATTTGTCCTGAATCTTGCGGATGCTGCTGGCCTCGAAGAAGCGGAACACGCCAGGCTCGTTCCTGCCCGAAACCATGCCGTCCACCACCTCTGTGCCAGGCTTCACCGTACACATTGTCGCAGGGTCGATCTCTGCGGCATAGGAATGCTCGAAGCCCCAGTAGCCGTACACCCGTCCGTCGTCGTCCACGAACACGGCAGGGTCGAAGCCATAGATGCCAGTCACCAGGTTCGGATTCTCCTCGTTCCAGTTGCACACCTCGAAGGGCCCGTCCGGACGGTCACTCTTGGCAATCAGTCCGTTGCGTCCTCCGGCCTGGTCGTTGGGGAACAAGTAGTAAGTCTTCTTCCCGTTGGCATCCGTCATGAGTGTCACATCAGGGGCATACAGCACATCGGCAGTGCCCGATTCGTCGAACTTCTCCCCCCTGCCGTTCTTGTCCACCACCAGTATGGTGCCGTCGTAGCGCCAGTTGTTCAGGCTGTCCACCGATGCCGACCACACCACTTGGTCGCGTCCGCAGTACTCGGTTTGCAGGTCGTCGTGCGAACCATAGATATACACTCTGTACTTACCTGGCTGGTCAGGGTCTTCGAACACATACGGCTCGCCATCGGGAATGTGTTCCCACAGCGGCAGAAAGGGGTTCCCCTGGGTGGAAACCATGCTTTCGGCGGTCGGCTGACCGGATTGGCACGAGCTGTTCGTCAGCGTGCAACACGCAGCTATCATGATAGCCGTCAGTGTCATAAGTAGCGTTCTTTTCTTCATATCACGAGCAAAGATACGAATAAGCGAGAGAAAGCGCAAATATATTTGCAGTTTTCCGAGCGAGAATATCAAAGAACGCATCCATTTGCCAGATGTAAAGCGTTCGTGAGGCCATGGTTTTTCCCACGCGTGGGAAAAGCTTATACCATACGTGGGAAAGGCTCGTCCCACGCGTGGGAAAAGCTTAAACCATACGTCGTTGCCGAAGAGGCGTCCCAAACATTGAACTTTCACAATTCATAATTCATAATGCAGAGAAAATATAAGGGTAAAAGAAGAATACAAATGCGGGCGCGATGATGTGTTAAAAAAATATAACAAGTAGGGGTGTGTAGTTTACATTTGTACAGTTCCATTGTCTAATAAAAAATGTCTTATTAATACCTATATATAATAATACGATGAAAAAGATGTTTCTTTCGTTGCTGTTGCTCTCAAGTTTGACGGCATCGGCTCAGTTCGGGGCTCCCAGACAGAACCCCATTGTTCCTTCAGTAGTTGCAGACGTCGTGGAAGACTTCAAGCCTGCGACAACCAACCAGGGTGGCAAGCAGTACCCGATGGTGAACTCACAGCGCATGGTGCGGGCACAGATTTCTGCACCTAAGGCTACGTTTGTTGGCCTTGACATAGCGGGTAAAATCTATGAGATGACCAAGGATGAGAACGGGGTTTGGACCGGCACTTCTGAACCTCAGGACGAGGGCTTCCACTACTATCAACTGAACATCGACGGCGCCAGCGTGCCTGACCCAGGAAGCAAATACTTCTATGGTGCCAGCCGGTGGGGTAGTGGGATAGACGTTCCTGCTGCCGACGAGGATTTCTACACGGTGAAGAACGTGCCGCAGGGCTCGGTCAATGAGGTGTATTATTGGTCGACAGTCACGGAGAAGATGCGTCATGGGTACATCTATTTGCCTAATGAGTATTATAAGAATCCTAACAAGAAGTTCCCAGTACTGTATCTGCAGCATGGTATGGGCGAGAACGAGACCGGTTGGTCGGCTCAAGGCAAGACGGGTATCATCATGGATAACCTGATTGCTGACGGCAAGGCCGTTCCGTTTATCATCTTCATGGATAATGGTCTGGATGTACGTCGTCCGGGTGTCTCGCAGGGAGGCTTCGGAGGCTTTGGTGGTCAGGGCGGTCCCCGTCGTGGCGGCTTCTTCAACGCTTTCCAGGATGTGCTCATCAAGGACATCATACCGATGGTGGAGAAGAACTATCGTGTGATTGCCGATACGGAGCATCGCGCTATGGCCGGCCTATCGATGGGTGGCATGCAGACTCATGGCATCACGTTGGCCAACCCCACGACGTTTGCTTATGTGGGTATGTTCAGCGGTGGCACGTTCAATACGGAAGAGCTGAAGGACGCTGCTGACTTCAAGAAGACGAACAAAGTGCTGTTTATGAGCGCTGGCGGCAAGGAAATGAGGATGGCCGAAGGGGAAAACAGCGTAGGCAAGGCTGCTGAGAACCTGAAGGCTATCGGCATCAATGCCCATAGTTACGTCTCTCCAGGAACGGCTCACGAATGGCAGACCTGGCGTCGCAGTCTTTATCAGTTTGCCCAACTCATCTTCAAGAAGTAGGAAAAAAGAACACTCGCATAGGCCAAGGACCTATGCGAGTGTGTTATAAGGATGTTGACGTGTCAGACGTGCAGGTCGAGCACGAAGCGCGTACCCTTGGTGAAGGCGGGATCGATGTCGAGGTCCCCCTTCATCTTTTGTGCCATCTGTTTGCATATGGGCAGGTCGAGACCGTCGCCAGTGGTCAGGTCGCGAATCTCACGGAAGGGTTTGAAGATGTCCTCGCGCTGGTCTTCAGGGATGGTGTAACCCGTATCCGATACCAGGAACTGATAGGTGTGAGGACTGCGCTTCTTGAATTCAAGGGTGATGCTGCCGCCTTCGGGGGTATAGAGGGCTGCCTTGCCGAGCAACTGAAGCAGGATGTGTGAGACGTACTCTTGATTGAGCTGGGCCGACATCTTGGGGGCCTTCACGGTCAGTGTCACGTTGCTCTTTACTTTATTACGGATTTGATCCATCAGTCCCTCGCAGTATTGTGGTATCTGTATATCCTCCAGTTCTACAGGGTCGTTCTTCGTATTCTCCAGTTCGGACAGAGTCTGGACGTGCTGCGAGAAGTCGAGCATGGCCTTGACCTCGGGTATACTGCTGTTCATCTTGTTCAGGGTGGGCTCGAGCTGGGCCGATATGTTGCTGATGAACTGAGCCTTCAGGGCATTGCTCTCATTGGCCAGGCGGATGGTCTTCTTCTGCTTACGGGTGAGGAGTATAAAGCGCAGCAGAACGATTGCACCCAGTACAAGCACAGCTGCAAGAGCTGCTGCAAGTATGCACAGACCAATGATGATACCTCGTCGCACAGACAGTGTGCTGTCTTTTTCGGCAATGGTGGCCTCGTGGTCGGCAATCTGTTGTTTCAGGGCACCGATCTCGTCGGCATGCTTCAGGGCGCTGGTGGAGTCTTTCCAAGCGATGTAGTTGCTGTAGGACTGGGCCACGATGTTGGCATTGCCTGATCTGCGCCCATTGGCAATCAACTGCTGGTACACCTCGTCCACCTTGTCGTATTCCTTGCTTGCCGTCAGTTTGCCAGCCATTTCCTTAAAGGCTGCGTTGCCTTGTGCCACCTGTCCGAAGGTGTAGTAGTAGATGGCCTTGTTGTAGAGGAGGTCGTTCTTGAGTGCTTCGTCGTTCGACTGGTTGGCTTGGCTCTCCATCGCATTCAGCTGGTCCATGGCGTTGGCACTTTTCCTCAGCTTGATGTAAATCTGCATGCGTTCCTTGGTCACCAGATAGTGTGCGGCAGCTTTGGCTGCGGCATCCATCTGATTATTGTCGGCGATGGTTTGGTCGGCACGGCGCAAGAGGTCGAAGGCCTCCTTGAAGTAGTTCTCTTTGTAATAGAGCGCCGTAGCTTTGGTGGCACATTCCACACCCAGCCGCACCTTCCCGTGGTTGGCATAGTCGTTGAATGCATGGATGAATAACGACCGGGCAGCCGGTACATTGTGCTTGGCATCTTCGGCTTCGGCACGCTGGTGCAACTCGCTTTTTTGCACCTCCTGTGCGATGGCAAAGGTGCAGCAAAACAATACGTTAACGATGAGTACAAATATCTTTCTTTTCATAATGCTTTAAGTTTGGTCGTGCAAAATTACAAAATATTCTGGAATTATGACGTAATTTGAAAGGTTTTTGCATGGGAAACGTCTTATTTGTCAGCATTACTGCCACATTGTCGTTATTTTTTGATGTTTTATCTTTTATCTAATAATTTTTATTTTTTATCTTTTCCTTTTTCCTTGTATTGGCACGCCCTTTGTATGCTAAAGGATGAGTGTTTATGAATCATTAAATTGTTAAATCATTAAATAAAAATAAAGTTATGGGAAAGATTATTGGAATCGACTTGGGTACGACTAACAGTTGTGTATCCGTATTTGAGGGCAATGAGCCCGTGGTAATTGCTAACAGCGAAGGCAAGCGTACAACGCCCTCCGTGGTGGCATTTGTGGAAGGTGGCGAGCGCAAGGTGGGTGACCCTGCCAAGCGTCAGGCCATTACGAACCCGAAGAAGACTATCTTCTCTATCAAGCGTTTCATGGGAGAGACCTATGACCAGGTGCAGAAGGAAATCTCGCGCGTACCTTATTCTGTAGTACGTGGCGACAACAACACACCTCGTGTGGACATCGATGGTCGTCAGTACACTCCGCAGGAAATCAGCGCAATGATTCTGCAGAAGATGAAAAAGACGGCAGAGGACTATCTGGGTCAGGAAGTGACAGAGGCCGTTATCACCGTTCCCGCATACTTCAGCGACTCGCAGCGTCAGGCTACCAAGGAGGCTGGTCAGATTGCCGGTCTGGATGTTAAGCGTATCGTGAACGAGCCTACAGCTGCTGCTTTGGCTTATGGTGTGGACAAGTCTAACAAGGATATGAAGATTGCCGTATTCGACTTGGGTGGTGGTACATTCGATATCTCTATCCTGGAGTTCGGT
>CACZRZ010000197.1 GCA_902783655.1 uncultured Bacteroidales bacterium | reverse complement strand
GACACGGCCCGTGTGCTTGCACTCGCCCGGCTTCACCTCGGTCTCAGTGGTACTGATGCCCTCGCAGTCGTTCACGCCGAGCACCTTGTATTCGTAGGTAGCTAAGGGCGACACGCTGGTGTCTTCGTAGCTCATTTGGTCGAGGAAGGTGGCAACCTCTTTCCAGGCATCATCGCCCTCACCCTTCACGCGGCGCAGTACCTTGAAGTAGTCGATGGGCTTACCGTCGGTGTTCCAGGCCAGCAGCACGCTGCTCTGGCGTGTCGTGGTCAGCAGGTTCTGGTCTATCGTACCAGAGTTCCTGTGATAGAAGCCAGAGAGGCCAGTAGTGCCGTAGGTTACAGTTGACATCACGGGCACAGCCTTGCCATTGACAACCTGCCATGCGCCCGACCGCTCCGCGTTCATCAGTCTGGCCACTTCGTCCTCGTTGGTCTTATTGTAGTAATCTACTTTATTCCAATTGTGCTGGGTGACGGTGCAACTGCTCGAAGGATTGGAGCCCCAAGTGGTCGTTTGGCCAGTCTTCCCATAATAATCGATGCAGAAATACATCGTATTTGCCTTAGGCGAACCGTGATCATATACACGATGCATGGTCCAGCCGCCTCCGTTGCACCATCCGATGATGTCGCCTGCATACGAATTGCCAGCATTATTCGTGGTAACACTACCGTCGAAACGACAGTCGTTCATATACACTTTTGCAATGTCTGAATGTCCAATGATGCCACCAGCGTGGGTATCGGTCGAAGTCACGGCTGCAGAAACCCACACACGTTCGACGGTAAGGACAGCATCAGAACCATTCACGCCGCCGACAAGACCAGCGGTATGCATGCCACCCTTAATGCTGCCCGTTACATGCAGGTTCCTAATGGTGGTATTGCCAGCCACATTGACGAACAGGGCGACTTTGCTCAATCCGACACCGCTGATGTTGGCATTAATCGTATGACCATTACCATCAAAGGTTCCTGAGAAATTCTTATTCAAAGCCGCAACGTTACGAACTTGAATGTCGGCATCCAAGACGGCATTGATGGTCGCATTGCCGCCAGTTGCATCAATCTGCTCTATAAACTTCTTCCAGTCGGCTTCGGAACTGATGCGTACGATGTCGGTGCTTTGATACATCACCGTCGTGGTGACAGGCACGAGCACCCCGTTCACCTTCGTCCAGCCGTCGGTGAGTTTTTTCTCTATTTCATCAAGCGACTGATACGTGACGAGCGTGTAGTTCGACGTCCACTTGGGCACGGGAGTGCCGCCAACCACCTGCCAGTTGTCGCTGCCCAGTCTTAGGTTGTTGTTGACCAGATCGTCCGCAGAAAGAGAGCCGACACTGGTGCCTCCAGACAAGCCACTATAGGTATAGTTTCTATAGGAGTATTTGTTCGTATTATTACCCCATGCTGTCATGTTGTTATTGATGTTCAGTAATGGATGTTCAGTACCGCTTTTATAGGAGCCTTTCTCCAGACAGGTCTGTACAGCACCATCTAAGCTTCCATCAACGAAGCCATAAAAAGCACCTGTCCACCATTGGAGACCGTCCTTAGCTTTACTGCACCCTATGTAGCCGTCAAACAGACAGTTCACGATGTCAGCACCATTGCCGCGTCCAATGAAACCACCAGCAATCCAACCGCTACTCTCTAAAGTGGCCGATACACGACAGTTCAAAATTTTGCTGCTCACGGTACCGCTTTTAGAACTAATACCCACGAGGCCAGCCAAGTGGTCATCGCCTGTGATTTTACCAGTAAGGTGAAGATTCTTGATGGTGTAGTCCCTGGCACTTCTGAACAGGGCGATACCCATACCACTGCCACCACTGATGTTGGCTGTAATCGTGTGGCCGTTACCGTCGAAGATGCCTTTGAAAACTTTATCGTCACCCAGGGCCACGGTATTTTTGACAGTAATGTCGTTCATCAGGATGGCGTTAGTGTTGCTGTTGTTATTCACCGCATCCCTGAACTTCAGCCAATCATCGTCACTCCTAATGACCATATAGGTCGTGCCGTCGATGGCTACGGTATTGTTGCTGGCTAACTCGAGCACAGTGGGCAAATACTCGCGCGTGGCATAACTGTTGACGAGTGCAAATTTGATGTTTGCATTGTTACGTACCCATGTGTCGCAGTCTTTGATGAGTGTCTTAATGTTAGTGGGCGCAAAGAGGCTGTTCTCAATGGTCACGCTGCTGTTGGCAGCACTCCAGCCAACAAAACCACCATTCGCATAGCACTTCTCGCCCTCAAAGGTACCATCGAACTTACAATTGCTGATGTTGACATTGGCAGTTTCGCTTGAAACATGAGCCACAATACCACCATTAGTGGCATCGCCATCTATCGTTGATTTGAGCGTCGCCGATACACGGCAGTTCTCAATGCTAACCGTCGAATTAGCCTCGACTCTGCTTATAAGGCCACCTATGTACTTTTGGCTGGAATTGATAGTACCTGCTGTGTGCAGATTCTTGATAGTAGCATTGCCTACGTATACGAAGGGGGCAACGTACTGCCTACTATGATCAGGCACGTCGAAGGTCAGCGTATGGCCGTTACCGTCGAAGGTGCCTCGGTAGGCGGTATTTTCAGTCCAGCCGACCATGATGGAAGCAGCATTCACGTCAGCATAGAGACGGGCGTTCACGTCATGCTCGCCCTTGGCTGCTTCAACCTTGTCGCGGAACGTCTTCCAGTCGTCAGCATTGAAAATGGGGAACCAGGCAGGTGTCACTTGCTCCATGAAGTTGAGGGGCGACTCGCCTTTCTCCACATACATATCTATATCGTACGTCACGCAAGAGCGCGAGAGGTTGACAATCTTGTAGCGCAGGGCGCGATCGTTCTTGTCCAGCGTATAGGTCAGGCTATCAACCACCTTGCCGGCACTGTTGTGCGACATGACGCGCAGCACCATCTGGGCGCGGTCGTCCCACACGGCGCCATGCTCGTCGGCATAGTTCCACGACACGCGGGCGGTGTAGGCACGCTCGTCCTCCCACTGGCCCGTATAGTTGGCAATGCGCAGCAGGTGCAGGTTATCGACCAGACACTTGGTGCTCGCGACGCAACTGTTCTTGGCCCATTCCCAGTCTTGGGTGATGGTACGGCGCACACGGTAGGTCAGGTTCTCCAGCGTACCGCCATCGGTCAGCATACGAGCCGCGAGGTCGTCTATCAGGGTGCTGTCGATAACGGTATAGGATGACTTCTTTTTGGAAGCGACGAAAGGCTCCTGGATGATGGTGACGAAGTCCTCCTCCTTGCCGGTGAGCGAACGCTGCACCTCGAAGAAGTCGGTGGGCACCAGGTCCTCATCGTCCAGATAGGGTATGCTCCACTTCAATTCCACCTTCAGCTTCTGGTCCTCTAATTGGTGAGCGGTCAGTCCGACGGGGGAGTGAATCAAGGGGATGTTCTGCACAGCAGACCCTTGGTTCTCAATGAGGTAAGACCCCTTGTCGCTCGCCTCCTTGTAGCTGCAGATGACACGGAAGTTACGGTAGGGCACGTTGGCATCCAGCATGATGGAACTGCTCTTCACGTTCTCAATCTTCTGGCCTTGGTTTTTGCCGGCACCGTCCGTATATTCATAGCGGGCGCTGACAATGCTGTCGGAAGCCAGGAACCAGGGCACTTCTATCTTGCCCGGATTTGAGGGGCTCAGCATGGGCAGCGAGACGAAGGGCTCCAGCTTGGCACTGGCCGCAGGCATTTTGATTTCCTTCGTCTTGAGGTTAGCCACCTCTCGGTCTCTGACGGTGGCAGAGTTACCACTACGCTTGACATACCAGCTGAATGTCAGTTTCTTGCCTAACAGGTTGTAGGGCACCATCCACTCGGCACTGAAGCCGAAGGTCTTGCCATCGCTGTTGCGCGCCAGATAATGCCAGCCGCCATTGCTCCGAGTCAGTCGGAAGGTGTTTCTCGAATTACCCAACGTGATGTCGAAGTATCCGTCGGTAGGGGTACTGAAGTTCACATTCAACGATGTGTTGTCGTTGTCGATGTCCGTTTCAGACTCCCAGTGGAAGATGGTGTATGGTGTACCGCCATCTACCGAGACCTTGAGGTTGCCATCGTAAATCCACGTGTCGGCACCGCTCGTGTCATAGCACGGAGCTGTGAAGTAGATGACATTCGAACCACCCAGTTCCACCGAGTAGTTGTC
>CACZRZ010000196.1 GCA_902783655.1 uncultured Bacteroidales bacterium | reverse complement strand
GTGCTTCATCGCAGTGCTTCGTCGGCAATCGTGCTGCAAAGTTAGTAATTTGCGGGGATTATTCCAAATCTGCTCGATAGGAATCGGCCCGTGGGGCATTTTGTGGATAGGCCTCTTACGACATAAGGCTTGTGCCCCTTCCACTAATCCCTAATCTCTTATCCTCATGTCGTCTCTCTTGACGCACAATTGTCCGTCAAGAGAAACGACGTGTCGTTGGAGCTCCAACCATAGTATGGTTTGCCTTGACGGACAATTGTGCGTCAAGAGAAGGCCGTTGTCGCAACTCGGCAGAGTTCAAATGAATTTGGCCCTGCCCTCGCTGCTCCAAAATTTGACCGACGGTCTTATTTTGTCGCGACTCAACATAAATTATGCAAGCATATCTCTGTTTCGCTGCTCCAAAATTTGGAAAATCCCTCGTTTAATCGTAATTTTGCACCCATGAATTACAAAAACATACAATTTGAAGACCTTGGTGTCTGTGCCGAGGTCGCTTTCTTCTGCCCCGAAAACGGGGTGGGAGAGTGGCATGTGATGCTCCATGTGGACAGCCGTCAGGAGACATTCGAAGGCCAGCTTCGCCGCATTTATGACGCCGAGGACCGTCTGCCCCAGATGCCTGGATTCGAGGGCGCACGGTATGTGCTGAAGCGCTATTTCCTTTCCGACAGTACCAACCAGATGCCCCTCATGCGCCAGGAGGCAGAAGTTGCCATTTCCGTCATACAGCAGCAGCCGCTCGACGGCTCGAAGGTGGCTGTCTGGCTCTATCTGGTCAGCAACACCAGCCTGTCCGTGCAGCACGGGGCCGTGGTGGGCGAGCATAATGGCTATCGCCACATCTGGCGCATGGAACTCATGTCGCCACAGGGCGATAGCGCCCAGCAGACCGAGACGGTATTGGAGAACTACGAAGAGATGCTTCGGCAGTTCGGAGCCACGATGGGCGCGAACTGCATCCGCACGTGGTTCTTCGTCCGCGATGTCGATACCCAGTATGCGGGCATGGTGCGTGCCCGTCGTGAGAACTTCGAGCGCGAGGGACTGACCCCCGAAACCCACTACATAGCCTCCACTGGCATCGGTGGCGGACCTGCCGATACGAAAGCCCTCATCCAGATGGGCACTTATGCCCTGACAGGCTTCGACCCACGGCAGCAGCGCTACCTCTATGCCAAGACCCACCTGAACCCGACCTACGAGTACGGGGTGACCTTCGAGCGTGGCACACGCATGGAGTACGGCGACCGTTCGCACATCATCATCTCCGGAACGGCCAGCATCAACAACCGAGGCGAGGTGGTGCATGTCGGCGACATCCGCATGCAGACCCGCCGTATGTGGGAGAACGTGGAAGCGTTGCTCAGCGAGGGCGGAGTGGATTATTCCGACGTGATGCACCTGGTGGTGTATCTGCGCGACACGGGCGACTACGAGGTGGTCAGCGAGATGTTCCGTGAACGTTTCCCCGACATCCCCACCGTCATCACTCTGGCACCTGTCTGCCGTCCCACTTGGCTCATCGAGATGGAATGCGTTGCCGTCCGCAAGAACCGCAATCCAGAGTTCCGCGACCTTTGAAGACAGAGGATGGCAAAGAAGAAACGGCGGCGCAGGCTGAAGAAAAGCGTAAGGCGAGGGTGTGCAATCATCCTCGCCTTGCCCATTTTGTTCTGCCTGGGGTATTGTTCGCTCAGGCTTTACAGATTTTTCGCCCGGCCTGTTCCCTCCGCCACGAGCGACCCCATCCGTGCGGCCCGTGACAGCGCATCGCTGGCCGACCTGGCTCAGCGCATCGACAACCTGATGCACCAGCCCCTGCGCATCGACACTGCAACCATAGCCCTGGAGGTGTTCGACCTGCAGTCGGGCACCACGGTTTACAGCCGCCATGCCGACCGCCTGGTGGCTCCGGCCTCGTGCATGAAACTGTTGACGGCCACGGCGGCCCTCAACCTTTTGGGCACCAGTCATTCCTATGTATGTCAGGTCGTTGGCCGAGGCGAGCAAACGGGTTCCGTGTTCCAGGGCGACATTGTCCTGCAACTCGATGACGACCCCATGCTGGAGTCGCTCGACCCCCTGGTCGCAGCCATCCGCCAGCATGGCATCCAGCGCATCGAGGGCAACATCGTGCTCGACCTCATGCGTTCCGACACCTTGCGGGCCCACCCTACGGCTGCTGTTTGGGACATTCCCTTCAACCGGTTGCCCGTCTTGCTCAAGGGACGCCAGCGCGTCGAGGCCGACCTCCGCTTCCTGCTGGCCTCACAGGGTATAACGTGGAAAGGCGACGGGTTTGCCGAAGCCGACCACAGAAAAGGAGACGACCGACCCGCCACGCTCATCTATCGCCACGAGACACCCCTGACCGATGTCCTCGCACCCATGCTCATCCACAGCAGCAACATCAAGGCCGATGCCCTGTGCAGCCACATCGAATCGGTGGCCAACCAGCAGTTCGGACTGAACCTCAGTGGCAGTCGGTGGTTGCTGGGGCAGGCCCAGATGATAGTGCGCCAGATGGGCGGAAGTGCCGATGGATTCGTGGTAAATGATGGCAGCGGACTCTCGCCCGACAATCGTCTGACGGCCCACTTCCTTGTGCAATTGCTCCGCTATGCCTGGGAGAAACCCGGCATGTGGCCCGTCCTTATCGACGAGGCCTTGGCCACTCCGGGGCATCCTGTGCGCCACGGCTCGCTACTCGGGCGTATGTCGGCCCCGGCGTTCCGAAACAAAGTATTTGTCAAGACCGGAACGCTCACCACCCGTGCCCTGTCCTCGCTGGCCGGTTATGTCCAGACGAGCGATGAGCGATGGTTGATTTTTGCCGTAGTCAACGAGGATTCGCCCGTCATGGAGAGTCGCATCTTCCAGGATGCTCTGTGTCGCGAGCTGGTGCGATAAATCCATTTTTTATTGCCAAGGGTTGCAAGTATCGATGTTTTTTAGTATTTTTGGCCCGTAATATGTGTTATATCATGAAAAAAACGGCTTTTTTGACCCTTATGCTGGGTCTTGCAATGTCGGCATCGGCTCAGGAGTCGATGTTGGAGGGATTCGAGTACAGTACTGCACCTGCTGCGCCCGACGGACGGGAATGGCAGTCGCCAGGCCGGTTGGCCCTGAACAAGGAACAGCCCAGGGCGTGGATGTTCTCGTTTGCCAACGAGCAGGAGGCGCTGAAGGTGCTCCCTTATGGCACTACCTACTACCATTCGTTGGACGGGACATGGAAATTCCGTTGGGTGCCCGAACCCTCGCAGCGCGACTCCTCGTTCTGGCAGACGTCGTTCGACGATTCAAGGTGGGACGACATCGAAGTGCCCGGCAACTGGAATGTGCAGGGGCTGCAGAAGGATGGCACGATGAAGTATGGTGTGCCCATCTATGTGAACCAGAAAGTCATCTTCCAGCATCAGGTGGCCGTGGGCGACTGGAAGGGTGGTGTCATGCGCACACCGCCTGTGGACTGGACAACCTATAAGTATCGCAACGAGGTGGGCTCGTATCGTCGCACGTTCCAGGTGCCGACGGAATGGGCCGGGCGCGACGTGTTCATCAACTTCGACGGCGTGGACTCGTTCTTCTACCTATGGATTAACGGGCGCTATGTGGGTTTCTCGAAGAACAGCCGCAACACGGCACGGTTCAACATCACGCCCTACCTGAATCCTTATGGCGAAAACGTGGTGGCTGTGGAGGTGTACCGTAACTCGGACGGCTCGTTCCTGGAAGCCCAGGATATGTTCCGGCTGCCAGGCATCTTCCGCTCTACCTATCTGACGGCCAGTCCACAACTGGAGATACGCGACTTGGC
>CACZRZ010000195.1 GCA_902783655.1 uncultured Bacteroidales bacterium | reverse complement strand
GTCACTTTCGTTCCATGACTTTTGTCACGACTCGGCCATTTGTGCAAGCCCGATGGCCCTCGCTGCTCCAAAAGTTCAATCTTCAATCTTCAATCTTCAATCTTCAATCTTCAATCATTCATAGTGTCTGATTCTGACATCGATGCCCTCAGCTTGCAGTTGCGTGGGAATGGAGCTGACATCCGTCTGGCCGTAGTGGTAGGGGAACAACACCTTGGGCCGGACGACTTTGGCAGCACGCACCAACTGCTCCGGAGTCATTGTGTAGGGCTGGTTGCAGGGCAGGAAGGCGCTGTCGATGTCCTTGACAGAGGCCATCTCCGGGATGTCCTCCGTGTCGCCGGCGATGTAGATGCGCAGCCCGTCGAGACTGAGTATGTAACCATTGTCGCGACCTTTGGGATGGAACTGCTGTCGGCCCTCCGTCGTGTTGTAGGCTGGAATGGCCTCTACGGTGATGCCTTCGGCAATCTGCACCTTGTCGCCATTCGCCATCACTCGTCCAGAGCCGTACATGTCTGCACAGCGTTTGTTTGTGATCAGCTGAGTCTTGTCGTCAGACAAAAGTCGGAGCGTGGCCGCATCGTAGTGGTCGCCGTGTTCGTGGGTGACCAGGATGTAGTCGGCCTTTGGAAAAACCGTGTAGTCAACGGTGCGGTTGCCCAGTTTCGCCACTGGGTCAATCTCTATCTCGCGTCCATCGTATTCCACCCGGATGCAGGAATGCATCAGCGCATGGAACCGGACCGTCTTTCCGCTCTTCGTCCGGAACACGTCCACTTCGTGGGTGTCGGTTGTCACTGCCTTTCCAGCCTCCTTCCAGGCCAGAATGCCCCCTACGAGATTCACACATTTGTAGCCCTCGGCTGCCAGCCTGCCGGCGGCATTGGCCGAACGGCGTCCGCTGCGGCAATAGACGGCAATGGTGCGTCCCTGGCTCAGGAGCATCTTTGCCCTGTCCATGAAATCGCCCTGTTCCTGGTCGATGTTGACCGCTCCTTCGATGTGTCCTTCCTTGAACTCATCGGCCCTGCGCACGTCCAGGACAGTGACGTCCGGGTCTTCTGTCAGCGAGGCGAAAGCCTTTACGTCAACGTTCTCAAAACCGCTCTGTCCGCAGGCCGTTGTCAGCCCCAGCGCAGCCAGTAGGCAAGTGATAATCCTTTTCATTTCCATTGATACTTAAAGTTTCCGACTACAAATATAAACACTTTTTATCAAAACAACAGCAAATTAACCTCATAAAACTGCAAAATTATTTGCGTATTCGTCCCGCATGTATTATCTTTGTCGCGGATAAGTACTTAGCAAGGGGAACCAAAGACGGCCGAAGCTTTTGACTAATACCATATAAATAGAAACACTTTGTAAATAATAAATCATCATGGCAAAAGTATGTTACAGCAGACTCTGTCAGAGTCATGGCCATCTTGGCTGGTTCGTGTTGCTCACGCTTGTGCTGAGTTTCCTTGCCACTACGACGCTCGACGCCAAGGGAGGCAATCCGAATGATGCCGCATCCACCGAACAAGTCGCTGCACCTGCCACCGATTCCATCGCGTCGGACTCCGTTGAAAAGGGTTCGAAATGGGTCAACACCCGAAAGGGCGACCACCGCAGCGCGATGCTGAGCGTATGGAGCGAAATCAACCTTAGCCGCTGCCTCGACGACTACCGCGCGCTGAAAGTGCAAGTGACCGACTCGTTGGAAGCCAACAAAAAGCCCGACGCGACCATCAGATTCTACCAACCGGCGCTTTACACCCTGACCCAGATGATGGACTACCGAAGATTTCATTCGGAAGGCTATTCGTCGCGACTGACCATCTACTTCTATGCTGCGGCAGCCCTGTTCTTGCTGATGCTGATAGGATGGCTTGTGAAGAGTTTTATTGTGTCACCGTTTAAAAAGTAAGCCGCCATGACCGAACAAGAAGTAAAACACATACGTAGCCTTGTCAACGCCTATTCGCGCACAACTGACAACGAACGCTTCCGCGACTATGGCGACGATATAGAAGTGGTCGACTGCACTCCCTGGCAAATCACAGAATGCCGGGTGGACAGTCAGCTCGACCACCGCGAAGTGGTGGAACATGAGCAACCCTACACAGGCTCGCGAATCTCCCCATTCACCGTCAGTTCGCCCTCACAGGTTGACCGTTGGGCATACGAAATAACCTCCCTTTCCAAAGGACGCTTCCAGGACACCACCAGTCACCTCACCGTGCCTGGTTCGGAACACACCAAAACCTGTCACACCTGCCACGGTGAAGGTAAAGTGGACTGCCCCACTTGTGGCGCGAAAGGCTATTACACCTGCCCCTCCTGCCATGGCTCAGGTATGCAACAATGTTCATCGTGCCACGGATCCGGCACCATCTCCAAACCCTGCTCATCGTGCGGCGGCAAAGGTGGGCGCAATGTCAAACGCAACCGGCAAAAACAAGTCGCGCGACAATACTATTCCTCTGGAAAAACCGTCTGGCGCTATGAATATGTCAACGAGCCTTACGACGCTTGGGAGGCCTGTATCTCATGTGGAGGAAAGGGCCACCACGATTCGACATGCGGGCACTGCCATGGGGCGGGAAACGTCACATGCCAGCGTTGCAAGGGCAATAAGGTCGTCACATGTCACACTTGCTCGGGCAACAAAAAAGTGACTTGCGACACCTGTGAAGGATATAAAGAACTCCTCCACAGCCTCCGCATCATGCAGACACTTGAAAAACACTCCGACCACCAACTCTATATTAATCACGACTATTGGGACGAGATTGAACCGCTCCCATGGCGCGAGCAATGCCGCACGGAGAGCGTGTTCGAGAAAGTGGACACTGCACTTGCCCACGACCTTTACACAGAGAACGATGACTACAACGATTCGTTCAACGAGTTTCTCGATGCCCACGTCAAACTCGAATCACAACGTTGCCACATCCGCTTCCAGCGCGCCGCTGTGACCCGGTTCCACTTTCATCGAGTCGAATACAAATTCAACGGAAAAACCTACACTGGGTACATCCTCGGCAGCACTTTCTACCCTGTCAACTCGCCCATCATCGAGTATGCCAGCGAACTCATCAAGGGTGCCGAGAGCAACCTCAAACATCGTTCTGCTGTCGGTGCCCGGCGCAAACTCAAAGAGGCAGAGGCGCTCAACGTAGAGGGTACAAGCGTCGCTATACAAAAATTGCTGCAGAAGGTGAATGCCCACCTCAACGTCATCACACAGCTTGGACTGAAAATCATGTTCTGGCTTGTAGCGTTGTTCGCCACTCCCCTCGTGTTCCAATATTACGACGCCATCAATCCCGTATTGCCCTATGCGTCCTTTGTAAATCGCCCCGACTGGTTTGGCTACGACTTGCTCCCTGTGGCGCAATGCTTGATTTTCCTGTTCTTCCTCAAGCTATCGAAGGTCGGCTCTTCACAGACGGATTATTCCAAGCACGACTATAGCCATGCGCTCATCTACTTTGCTCATGGCATGGGGAAGATACTGCTTGCTGCCGTTGTGATTTTCGCCCTTCTCGCCGCAGTCAACTACCTGGGACTTGGCATCATCACCTCTATTGGAATGTGGTTGCTATGGTGGGTTATCAAGATTGCCTTCTTCGCCATTGTCATCATCATTGCCTTGATTTCTAAGTTATTCTGAAACGTTAGGGAATGGTTATTGTTACGAATCATTAATATACCACAAATAAGTCTATGGCTACAGCTTGCTACATCAACGTCTATAACAGCCATGTGGACCGTGGCGCTACTGTGAGCACCGTTCCAAGGGAGCACTACGAAGTGGAAGAGGAAGACATCAAGGTGGGCGAACCATTGCCCAAATGGCCCTCTGGGACGGGGCCCATTGTGAAGGCGTACGACAGTCAGCAACTCGTTCTGGAGAAGCTCGGCAAGACCATTAGCATCAAGGTGGGTGAGGAGGCAGAGGTGGATAGTTCCTCCCACCACGTAGGCATGGGCGTCATCAGTTGCAATTATTATTGCGTCAGAGTCCTTGCGAAAACTATCATCTATAAGGGCGGTTGGCAGTGGGGCGACACCATCCTGGAGAAGTTGGAAGGCCCTATTGACGACGGTGAAGTGTGTTATCCGAACGGTGACCGCTTCAAGGGTGCCTTTCACCTGAGTTTTGCCAGCATCAACGGACCTGCCTATGCCGCCGACGGGCGCTACACGTTTGCCGACGGCAGTTACATCGAACGGGCATGGATACACACCTCGAAGGAGAAAATGCCTCAGTGGTGGGGCTTGAATGGCGTCTTCCGCATCCATCATCCCCAGGGGCCCGACTCCATCGCCATGTTCCTGAGAGGCGGCAAGCGATACGGCTTCGAGCTATTCCTTAGCGAGGAACCTTGGGTCAAGGAGTGGTACGCAGGTAACCTTGTCGTACGCTATTCGGGTCCTGATGAATTGTTCTACTACGAGGTGGTGGACTACGAGCTGGACGAGACCAGCCGTGTGGACTGCACTATGCTCCGGCTGACGCTCCGCGACGGTGACAAGGTCTATCGCATCGAGCAGCAGGGAGGAAAATATACTGCCAACAAATATGATAACTACATCTACGAGCCATCCACCCACGCCACCGTTTACCTGCCCAATGGCGACAGCTTGGACCATTACGGCGACGGCGTGCGCGACTTCCGTCCCTACGATGGTTACGTCGATGTGCACTGTGCCCAGACCTTTATGCATCGCATGGAACACTGGGTGAAAGGCGAGCTGGAAGACAATCGGGAATGGAAGTACGACCCTCGCGCCGCCAAGCATTTGAAACTGCCTTGTCCCATCTTTTATGACTGGATGATAGAAGCCGATGTGTGGCCGGATGGGCATATCGAGTACATGGGTGGAAAGACCTATGACGGCAAGGTGGCTGATGACATGCCCGAAGGTGTTGGAGTGCTGACAGACAGGGACCAGGGCCGTTACGAGGGTGGATTTCACAAGGGCCGGTGTCATGGTAAAGGGACGTTCGTTGACACGGAGACGGGTATCCGGCAGGAAGGCACATGGGTCAATGGCAAATTTCAGGAACCTAATGCTGCTACAGAGCCCGTCATCCTGCATGCCTGTCACGGCCATTCGGAGTGGAGCATTAGCCACCAGGGCGACTGGGAATATGAAGAGAGCGACATCGAGGCAAAAATTGGAAGTCTCGATTTCATAGGTTTTGGCGACATCAAGATAGCCCGCATCGAGCAGAACTGCATCACGCTGACTCAAGGCAGCAACTCCTACCTGCTCACACCCGGTGAGCAGCTCAACTTTTCTGCCGAAATCGAGGGCCGTGAGTACAGTGATGGCTGCGTCTATGATGGCGACGATTACAAATTGACACTTACGTGGAAAACTTAAGAAATGATTTTCAAATGGCAGAAAAACTAAGAAAGATTGTCAAGTGCACCTACAAGGGTGAGGTGGACGAGGCTGGACTTCCCCACGGCAAAGGTGAATTGTATTATATCGTAGAGAAAGATCCAGGAGAAAACCTCATGTTCGACGACCAGAAAAATCTGCGCTATAAGGGTGAGTTTCATCATGGTGTACGCCAAGGCGAAGGCGACCTCCACGCATTGGGCATAGCTTATAATCCCGTAAGCCAGTACGAGTGGTATTCCGAAGGCGAATACGACGGGTGTGGGCGACTCATTCATCCTGCACACGAATCTGGCACATGGGAACAGTTCGTCCGTATGTGGTATCCTTATTTCGAAGGTACATGGCAGGCCGACATACCGGTGAAGCCCCGCTGGGGCGAAGGCACTCCCGAGGAAAGGGTGCCGGAGATAGGATGGCAGTATATCCATCAAACTACAAAGGACGCCATCAAGGACCTTCCGTTCGAGACATTGAACGATGATTAATTTTACGACACATCTGACCATCGCACCATCAGCCGCTCGCAATGCCTCTCCCTCAACGACATGGCTCACACCATCTGCGATGACAACACACCGTTTGTGATGATGGTATAAATGATTTTCTACTCCAATACGTCCTGTACTTCTGTTTTATACTTACGAGAAATGGGAAGGCGAATATCGTTGTCTCCGAGAACAATGTATTCGCCCTCGCGTCTCTTGCAAGCGGAGATGCAGACAAGGAAGGAACGATGGACACGAAGAAAACCATGTCCAAGGAGACTGGACCATACGGAAATAGGACGTTTGTTACGGAAGTGACGGCCATCTGTAGCATGAACCCATGTCTCTGTATCGCGGCTCTCGACATAAAGTATCTCATTTCGCATAATAGTCACAGGCTGACGGTCGCTGATAAAGGTTATTGTACCCTGATCTTCGGGCAAATGCTGTTCAATAATCTGGCCGAGGAAATGGTCCCCTGTAATGATTAGCAGGAACATGGCCAGCAAAAAGATGGGATTGAGCAAAATCGGAGGAACATTGAGTTCCGTAGCAGGTACCTGAGACTGAAATGCAAGTATGACGGTTTGGGCCAAATGGATAGCAAGGAAAGCAAGTGTGAGAATAAACAGCAAAAGAAAGAATAGTTCCCATAGTCCACGCAGACGCGTGGTAAAACGGACTTGTGCCAAAAGGTAGCGAAAAAGAACGGCAACAGGTAAAAGTGAGGTGGCGAGAAACAATGCCTCGGCCAACCTATAGCCCGTGCTGCAAAGAACAATGGCAAACAGAATCAAGGCTGTTGTCCAGTAGCCCCAAATGAGTATGTTTCGTTTCATGATGGTACAAAGATAATGATTTTCGTCCGTTCAAAAGCCATTATAGCGAAACAAAATCCATCTATAAAGGGTTTCGGCACACGAATGAGGGGATTAACCGTCGAAATTATTTTGTTGCTATATCATATCAACGTAACTTTGCTGTCGAATTCGAATTCAATAACAATTAAGTGTTTAACCTAAAAACGTAATGACTATGACGACGTTATCTGAAATGTTCCTTGAAGGCAACATCCTCTTTATGTCTGCCCTCACATTCCTATTAGCGATTCTCTTCCTGGTAGCTTGGAAAGCACCAGCTTGGGTTCGCGGTGTTGGTTTCATCGCCTTAGCCTCAGGGATACTATTTGGTGTGCTTGGCATCCGTCAGGTATTTAGCTACATGCAAACGGTGGACGAGGTGGCTCCTTCAGTACTCTATGGCGGATACAAATGTACAACCATTCCTGTTGTTTACGGACTCATTATTTTTATCATCTCCCTTATTATCCATCTTTGCCAAAAACCGAGGATATAAGGATGAGTAAATGAATGTGAATTGCATAATAGAAAAATGCGGAGCACCTATCGGGATGCTCCGCATTTGCTATTGTCACTCTGCTCAGAGATTACTCCTTATCCAGCAGGATGTTCATGATTTCGCAGGCAGCCTTGGCCACAGAAGTACCGGGACCGAAGACGGCGGCGACGCCAGCCTTGTAGAGGAAGTCGTAGTCCTGGGCGGGGATGACACCACCGGCAATGACCATGATGTCCTCGCGACCGAGCTTCTTCAGTTCCTCGATGAGCTGCGGGATGAGGGTCTTGTGACCGGCAGCCAGTGAGCTGGCACCCACCACGTTGACGTCGTTCTCCACGGCCTCGCGAGCTGCCTCGGCAGGTGTCTGGAACAAGGGACCCATATCTACGTCGAAACCGCAGTCGGCATAGCCTGTGGCTACCACCTTGGCACCGCGGTCGTGACCGTCCTGGCCCATCTTGGCCACCATGATACGAGGACGACGGCCCTCCTTCTTTGCAAACTCTTCGGTCAACTGACAAGCCTTCTCGAAGTCCTTGTCGTTCTTGGATTCTGAACTGTACACGCCTGAAATGGTTCTGATTACTGCCTTGTAACGTCCTACGACAGCCTCGCAAGCGTCACT
>CACZRZ010000194.1 GCA_902783655.1 uncultured Bacteroidales bacterium | reverse complement strand
GTGTATAGGTTGCCGAAGTTGGCAGAGTTCACGATGCGGACATGCGAACCGAGGGTGTGCTGGGCACAATAGAGATAAAGTTCGCGATAGGTAGTGGAAAGCGAGGCTTTGAGGTGAGTGACGAGATTATGGCTGAAGCGGTCGCAGCGCCAAACACCGAGGCTCGAGCTCCACGAGTCGGCAAACGACTGCTCGTAGGCACCGGCACTCGACATGGCCAGTACGCCTGGGATACCTACCAATGGCGAGATGACCACCTCCGAGTAACATGGTTCGGTGAGGATGAGCAGTTTGCGATAAATGCCCTGCTGCTGCATCTGGCTGACGGTCTGATGCAAGAGTTCGGCTGTCATCCCCTGACCGATTTCGAAATTGCGCCACGCCAGTTCGTCCGCTCCATTGCTGGCACGGTTGTGTCCATGTCCGCTCCAGAAGAGAAGGATGTTAGGAGCCCCTCCCCTATCCTCTTCCTGTGAGGAAGGTGTACCGTTAGCCTGCGGAAGAACGATGGGAGTCTTGTCCGTCTTCACGCCGAGCAGGATGTTGCAGATTTCGGCGGGAGAAATAGCAGCATTGTCGTAATCGACGATGGCATCGCCCAGCAGGTCTGCACCATCATCCTCGGCGCGGATAACTCCCGGTTCGGTGTTCCTCGAGTCTGAGGCAAGGGCTTTGTCTATGACCAAGATGATGTGGTCGTCGTCGAAGCCGTTCTTCTTGAGCAACTGATAGACATTGAGCACGTCGGCCTGATGACGATAGTTGTTCCAACCATTGCTGCCCTGAACCAAAATGGCATACTGGTCGGAGAGAGGAGGATAATGTATGCCTGCGTCCTTGTTCTCGGCAGCCTTTGCAAACGACTCTTCGGCATTCTCTACCAGCCAGCTCCAGGCGGCCATTGTCGAATTGGTTCGGTGGGAACCGTCGCTGCTCAGATAGTTGCGATGCTCTATCTTGCCGTTCAGAATCTGCCAATGTACGTAGGTGGTGCCGACGGCAGAAGTGTAGTTTTCGCTATCGAAGCAGATGTCGCCAGAGGCACCCTTGAAGTCCATCAGTTGTCCCTGTTCCAGGGCATTCAGGTAGAGTTGCATTGATGCGGTCCCCCATGCGGCACCACCCAATTGCTGGGCTTGCGGAGTAGTGATTTCAATGATGGCGTTGTTGAATGCGGAGTGACGAGACAAGAGTGAAGTATCCGCATCTGGTGTGGAGCGATGCTCTACATACGAAGCTGCGAAAGCAGCCAACATCAGTGCATCGTAGAACTTGCACTCGGCAAAGGTGGGCTTGGTGCCGAACTTCACCTCATAGCTCTTCTCGAAACCCGTTGTAGGATCGGCGTAGGGCGAGAAACCCTGGTAATACTGGAGGAGATAAGCTCCTTTCTCGCCAAGGGCATCGAGGTCCTCCTGCGCTAGATTGCTGAAGGCGAAATAGGTGCGCCCCCAGCCCTCCAACATTATCTGGATTTCCTCTCTCTCTTCTGGATCCGACAGAGCGCTTGGGTCAAGCTCCCACCACTCCATGCGCAACATAGCTACATCGTAAAGTTGCTGTATCGTCTCAATGACGCAGAAACTGCCGATGCAGGAACTGCCGAAAATAGGCAATTGGGTCAGCTCGTCAAAATAGTCCTTCATACGGCGCCGAAAGTCGGCATCGTCGGTATATTGTTCGTTGTGCGAGAAAGGTATGCCCATCTCTTCTGCCTGATACGGTCCCCAGTCGAAGAACGTACGTCCATAACTGTCGTTGGGCGAGAACATGGCTGCAGGTGTGCTGGTTTTAAGTTTGATGTCAAGAGCCCTCACATACGAGGCATACATATTCATCAACACTTCGCAGAAGGTAATATCCGTCTCGGTAAGTGCCCAGAGGAACGGCCGTTTGTTCTTCACGCCTGCCGTGCCTACAGCAAAGCGGCGGATGACTTCCTCGCTGGTGGCTGTCGGCGCAATGACGGGTTTCTGAATCTCCTGACATGCAGGTGCAAACTGGGCTATGCCTTCATTGCTGAAGGGACCGATAACAGCCATAACATCCTCCCGATTAGCCAACTCCACGCCAAGCTGCGCAAGGTCCTCCGTCAGTTCGTCGTGCCATTCCAACTTCAAATCAATACAAAGGGTGTCGTGCAACTGCGCCTGATGGAGGTTGTCGAGGAACCACTGTGCCGTCCTTTCAAACCGAGCCTTCGAGACAGCTCCGGCACTTGTCGGTGCAACCACAACCACCGTCTTCTCCACCCATCTTCGCGACTGCAGATAGACAATGGTGTCGGCCTCCTGCCTACAGGAAGTGAAAAGTGAAGAGTGAAGAATGAAGAATGCTGCGTACAGCAGAATCTTACATCCTACATCTGCCATCTTACTTCTTCTCATGCTCTTCCTCCTTTCTCACAGCCTCTTCGTGTATGACCTGCCTCATTTCTGCTGTCAGCGTAGGCACGACATTGCCCTCATAGCCCTCAGGGGGCCAAATGATGACCGGCTTTCTGAGGATGACCTCCGTATAGCCAGAAGCCAGGCCCAACAGCTGATGCTTGGGAATGTTGCCCGAAAGCCACTGGCGTATGCAGTTGTCCATAGCCCGGTCAACGTGCTTTACAACAGAGTAACAGGAATAATAGCTGTCAAAGAAATAGTCGATACCCGACAGAGAGAAAGGCACCAGACTGACCATACGAGCAAAGGTATTGAAAGCGCCACCACACACAGGAACGATTAAATCATAATCATCTTCCCATTGCCACATCAAGTGCAGGGCCGTAGTGTCGGCAATGCTAAAGCCGCCATTCCCCGTCTCGTCGAGCCAAGTAATGCCCAGCCTCGTACGCCTGTTCTGTCTTTCGGTCAACAGGCGTATTCCTGCCTCAAAACCATCCTGATAACCTTGCAATGCATCGACTACGGCCTCCGTCTGCCGATTGGCCCCCACCAACATCACTCTTGGGTACTCTGTCATGGCATCCATTCTGCCGGCTTCGTACATAGCCCCGTAGTAGGGCATGAAGAGTGTCGAGCCTTTGCCTTCCAAAGGCACATATGTCTCCAGATAGAGCAGGTCGGCATAGGGATTCACTTCCAGTCGCTTGTTGTTGTTGCGGATGAACTCGTCGTAACTCGTGCCGGCGACGATGAACAGCCGGTGCACGGAGTCGCGGGCAGTCTCCATCTGCCGGAACAGCATCTCCAAATACTGCAGTCCCTCGTCGTATGAGCGTGGGGATTGCTGCATGGTGCGCAGTCCCAACTCCAAGGCCGTACGCTCTATGCCCTCGTAGATGAGGTCGTTGTAGGAACGGTCGCCCAGGGCATTAGCATCATAGATGACCGTCACCAAGGGCACCGTACTTGCCTTTTCCTCGTTGGGGTCTGGCAAGTAGATGGTGTCGCCCTCCTTCGTACAGGAGAACAACAGCAGCATTGCCGCAAACAACGATATGATCTTTTCCGGGCGCATATCAACAAGCGTACGGGCTCATGCTATCGTGCCTTGAACATGGCCTCGGTGGTTTCCTCGGGATCGTTGCTCAGATCGAAACCTTTGGGATAAAAGTATTTGTTGTAAACGTAAACATCCTTGCAGCCCGAGAGTGCTGTCTTAAAATGATATTTGCCACCTTCGCAAAGTTCCGAACCCAAGGCGCAACGAACGACATATGCCTTGCCAGGCTTATGTTTACCCTGTCCCGTCATCGAGTACTCCTCCAGGAAATCGATTCCAGTGGACAGCGCACTCTTCTTGGTGCTCTGATAGTTTGCCTTTTTCCAGTTGTCGCCACTGAAGTTGGCGTAATAGAAAGTATAGTCGAGTGGTATGTTCACAGAGAGTTTCCAGGTGTTGTAGAAGAGGTTTATTCCGTTCTCTTCCATGATACCATTAGCGTTATGGAACATCTTCTCGTAGAGACCTTCTCGTTTCCATGCCTTGTCGACACTGGCAAAGAACCATCTGTTATTGAGGTTTACACGCTTAACACTGAAGTCGTGGAAAAACTTCAGCGATGGGTTGCTGTTGAGGTTATTGAAGAATTTCTCGCTGTACTCCATGGCATACATCAGTTCGGCAAAGTTCTCCATCTCTTCCTTATGCTTGCCCAGATTCTGGAACAGGCGCCAATAGTAACCATGGTAGTTCACCTCCTTCAGATAGCGGTTGGGCAGCGGGCTCACTGTCACCCACTGGCTCTCCTCCTGTCCTTCGGGACCGAAGGGCGGGCGTACGCAAATCCATAGGTCGTTGCCTTTCTGCACCACGTCGCCAAAGCGATAGTAGGCGGTTCCTGAGAACTCGGCATTCATGCCATTCTGGGCCATCGTACGATAGATAATCTTCTTCAGCGTAGGCATCTGCTTGATATTGACATCTACGGTGGCGATGTAGTAGTCAGTGGCATCACCAGCATGATACTTCATCGTTCCCACGATATCATTGCTCCATTCGTAGTCTGTTGTCGTTTCGTCCACAGGAGCCTCGGTGAGATTGGCAAAACGCTCGGCAGCCGTGGCACGGTCACTTGTGATGACAACACGGGTGTAGGGGTCAACATCGTCGGCAAGTCCTATGGATGGACTGAATCGGGCCGTACGCCAGTCGTCGGGCATTTCCTCTGTGGAGGTCAGCTGGCTGATGACACTCCAGAAAAGCACGCCCTCGTCGCTTGCCTTTCCATAGGGGTCAAGCTCGAGCATTTCCTGACGGGCTTTTTCATCTTCGCTTTCATTGTCGTCTTGACAAGAGATTGCGGTAAAACTTAATGCTGCACAGGCGGCCAGCAGCATGAGGTGTAAATTTGTTTTCGTCTTCATATATTATAACTTTTGAATATTCACTTATTCACTTCATCACTTCTTCATTTCCTCATTTCCTCACTTCCTCACTACTTCACTATCTTGGAAAATAGTCTCTGGCTGTCAGTTCATAGACAGATCCATAGTTAGCCTCGTTGAAGAGCGTCACATGGCTACCCGTGGTGCTACGAGCCAAATTATAGTAGAGATCGCGAAGCACAATATCAGGATTCTCGTTTATTGTGTTGCGCAACGAGCGGGAAAAAGCATTCGAGAGGAATACCCCAAGTGTACGGTCGTGGACATCGGCCTTCGACGGTTCCACCATATTGGCAGCAGTGATGGCAACCACGTCGGGCAGACCGACAATTGCCTGTCCGATGAGTCCGCTAAAGCAGGTTTCAATGGCCAACATCACACGCCGATAACCATCGCGTTCGTTCAGTTCGTACAAAATGTCATGCATGCGCTGTCCAGTGAACACCTGGCTTCCCAAACCATCGCTCCAGCACATGCCCCTGCCGTCGGTACCATGTCCACTCCAGAAGATGAGCAGGTCGCTCGATGCTGTAGTATGGAATACCTGTTGCAGCCGTTCGCTCTGTTCGCCAAGGACAATACTGCGGACATCGTCCATAGACAGGTCGGTGAAGTGATAATCGACGACTGCCCCTTTTCGGACGTCCTCACCGTTGCTCTCCACGAACACCTCTCCAGGGTATTTATTTTCCATAGCTGTGGCCAGATTGTCCTCGCATACCAGAATGATGTGTTCGTCGTCGTAACCATGGCGGCGCAGCAGTTGGTACATGGCCAGAACATCGGCCTGATGGCGGTAGTTGCTCCATGTGGTTGACGGACTCAATAGCAGTGCCCAATGGTCGGTGACAGTAGGAAGACTATGGTTTACTTCCACTTCAGAGTCGAAGTCCTGTGTAAAGAGTTTTTCCATATCCCATGCATTCAGGGCACCTGCACCCGAATCGCTGGATGTAGAGAGCGTGGTCAGCGTATAGTTTGATCCATCTCCCTTTGTGCGCCAGAAACGATAAGTGGTATGCAAGATGGTGGCATGCATCTTACCGTCGAATTCCATAGGTCCGGTGCATCCACGGATGCTGGGATTCCGTCCTTCGGACAACAGTGAGAAGGCTGTGCGTAACCCCTCCTTTGTCCACGATGAGGGCGTACCCGACTTGTCGGCCACCAGTGCCCGCATCCAGTCGGCCAGATTGGGACCGAATGGCGGTTCGCGGTATTCCACTTTTTCTCCGTCTATGGTCAGGTCATCCTGTCCTGTCGGGTTGCCCATACGTTTAGCTGCCCCCAGAGCTATTGTGGTGATGGCATCATAGACTTGCGCAGCTCCATAGGGTGCATCCGTGCCAAAGTGTTCCTTGTACCATACTTCAAAGCCCGACACAGGATTGCCACATGGACTGATTCCATACAAGGGCAGTCCGGCCTGCTGCACGGTCTTGTTGTCGCCGGTGTCGCTCACGATATATCTCACCTTTGAGGTTGAAGCATCCAACCCCAGATTCTGCTGGGCTGTCTTCACCTGTCCGATAACACGCAGATAGTCATCGTTGCTACTCAGCGCCAGCAACAGTGCTGTTGACTCACCCGTCTCGTGGGCACGTTGTTCTATACGGCTGAAAAAGTCCGTCAGGTCGGTTGTGAAGTCATATACCTGAATGTCGGTTGCTTCCACATCCACTTGAAACTCTGTTGCCATGAAACCAAACCAGTTGCGGAACGATTGTCCATACTTGTCATCCTGATACACCAGGGCTGCGTGAGGTATATGGCTGGTGCCGCAGATGCCGAGCAAAACCTCACACTGGGTCACGTCGCTTTCGGTAAAGAACCACGAATACGGGCGCTCTGCCTGTATGCGCTGTATCTCATCACTCGTAGCCGTAGGCATCAGCACGGGCACACGATACTGTGCAGCGTTGCCCAGCACCATCTGACATTTCGACGAACGGGTCGGCCCAAGGATGACATCGCATGTGTCATCGCCTTCCTCTGGGTAGCACAGACTATACACGGTCAAGTCCAGGTCGCTGGCATCCTCGTCGTGATAACGCAGATTCAGCTTCACACGCTTCGGTAGCCCCTGCTGGGCCCATTCGATGTTCTGCAGGGCCAGGTCTATAACAGGTTGCCACAGTGTGCGACGTGCATTGGGAAGAATCACATCCACGTTCACCGTCTCTGTAGTGAAGCGGTTGGCACTCCCCTGATCATCCTCCTGCTTGCAGGAAGTAAGCAAAAGAAGGAACACTAAAAGAAGCTTACCTCCTACCCCTCTCCATAGGGTGAAGGGAAAATATCGTTTAAAAAACAGTTCTTTCAACATATCCGATATCATTTACTTGTGTCTAATAAGGTGTGTTCTCTCACTGGCCGGACTGAACCATGTGCACCCGTCCCATGCACCATGCCATTCCTCTTCAGGCTGTCCTTCGGGATTGGTCATCCATGCTTCCAGCCACTCTTTCAAAGGGATGCTCACAATGGCATAGTCCAGTTTGCTATCCACATTCTGCACATTACCTACAAGCAATGTACGTGTGCTCGACTCAGGATGAGTGAAATAGTAGTATTCGAATCCCACGTTGCCCATACCCAAGTCTACTACGCTGATGTGCTGATGCAACTCGTCCTCGTCCTCATCGTTCTCCGTTTCGTCGAAGAGGACAGCCAGCGAATAGGCCAATTCCTGAGCATAGCCCTGCATGTCCTCGCTACCATCCGTGAGACCCGATTGCCAGATACCTTCATCTGGGTCGTCGCTCAAAGGCTGGTCGGGGAAGCGTTCTTGAAAAGTCTCCACTATGCTGTCGGCGTAGGTTACGCTGGAATTGTTGCGAATGATACGGAAGGGGCCTTCGTAGATGTCTTCTGGCTCATACTCGTCGTAGAGTGTTGCATAGTTAGCCATCTCACGATCTATGAACGAACGGATGACGCCCTTGAGCGAGACATTCATCACGTGTGTCCTTCCTTCCGGACCCACGGTTTTGGCTTCTGACAACGGAGTCCGTAACAGCAGCAAACGGTCTGTTTCCTGCAGCTCGACGTCGGTCAACAATGAGGCCAGCGACGGCGCCGCCAACACCAGCAGACGCTCTTTCCGTTGTGGACTGCCATGTGCCGATGCTGCCCAAAGTCTCAGTGCCTGATGTGTTTCGGCATAAGAAGAATAGCTAATGAACGTCGTGGCCACAGTATCTATGTGTGCCGCACCAAAGGCGTGTAGGTCTGCCAACAGTTGATCGTTCATACTGCGGTCGCCCAGCTGGCCGGGTTCAAATACAAGGACGACTTCAAACGGTTCGGCAGTCGTTGTTGCGTCTGGGCTGACTTTTTCCTCGTCATCGCTGCACGAGGCGATAAAGGGCAGACAGAGTATGCATAGCATACAAATTTTTATTATTCTCACCATAGTTCCTCAGGATTTGGAGTATATAATACGGAAAAACCGCTCACAGGATTGTCGCTGAAGCGGACAACATTCATCGTGTAAATATAATAGCTGGCGGCAAACTTATTCCATTCATTGTCTTTCCAATAATAGAATGTTTTGTCCTCGCCCATGTCGCTTACGCTCCAATTGACGATTGCCCAGTAGTTCACTTCACGCACAGTACCGAAGAAGAACCAGCCCGACTGCGAGCCGAAGCGGGAATCCACAATGATGGCTGCCGGCCGGTTATCCCTGCCATAGAGGTGTCCTTCCCATTCACGGAAGCCCAGTGGCAGCACATTCTCCTTATATTCCCAGACTTCTTTCGGCGTATCCTTTTCCGAGATATACCGAATCAGGGCATTGCGGTAGTTGCGCTTATAGGTCTTGGTACGCTTTACGTAAGTGCCCAACAGCATCTTCAGATAGTTCTTCATATCGTTCGCATTGCCGGGGTGACAGGGTTTCCAGCAACCATCGTCATCTCCGTCCAGGTTGTAGGAACAGCCTTCGCTTCCTTCGTTATTCTCGAAGTGTATGAGCGTACCGCTGTTTTTCTGCCCAGGCATGTTTTCTTCCACACAGACGTACAGTCCTTTGGGGTAGTCCTTACCCTCATACCAACAGAGTTCTCCGTAGTGGTAGGTGGCATCGGCGCTTCCGTTGTTGCCCCAGTTCTCCTGATCGATGTATTCGATGCGACGCAGCGAGGGCATGCAGGCAATGCTCACCTCAGCCCAGGCCACTCGTTCACTGCCATCGTCGGTGATGTGGAGTGTCAGTTTGCCAAAATTCTGCACACGACCATCGGTACGCAGATGCAGGTCTGTCAGGTCGACAACTAATCCGTCAGCAGTATGGACGACCAGTGTGTCACACCCCACCAATGCTCGGAACGCTGCAATGGCCTCCCCTACTTCTGCCACTGGTATAGCCCGCACAAAGGGTTCCGCCTCGTCGCGAACAGAGCCATAGACAGGCTGATAAGTCCGGCTGTCAAAGTCGCTACCGACATCCGTAACGCCTGCCAGCTGCGACAACAGGCTCCGCACTGCAGTCTGTTGGTTCAGCGTCTTCCATTCCTGAGCCGTCGTTGGCATATCCTTTTCTCCCACAGGTTCTGTTGTTTCGTTTTTGTCGGAACACGAAACAATGCAAAGTAGCCACAGGACGAAAATAATATGGCTTGACGAAATTATGTTCTTCATATTTTTACCATTTCAACTTTTTAACTTTTCAACCTTTCACCCTTTCAATCAGTACTCTGAGAACTTTTTATGTATAGTACTGAGTGTAGGATAGTTATATAGGGGTCCCCTGCATAGGCGCACGGGATAATAATTGATGCGCCAGTAGCGCGCCGCACTGGCCGGAGCATAAGTCTGGTCATCGAGCAGCGTTAGGCCATAGTGACTGTCAAGGAGCATCAGACACGCATCGCCCAAAGCATCGGTAGCCTTCGAAGCTATAACATTCAACTCGTTCTCTTTCATATGCCTCGTTCTGCCACCCAGTGATGTATTGCCGTTCAGAATGTCGATGGTGCCATAATATCCGTTGAACTGAGCATCGAAGCCACTCATCTGTCCTCGGAACAACGCTTTCGGGTTCTGGCCAATAAAGGCATACAGATTACGCACCTGACTCGGTTGCGGCAGGTACCACAGTTGGTTGTTATCCGTCTTGAAATAGGAATTAACCGTGTAGCCATAGTTCCAGCCATTGACGGCTGCAGCCATATTCATCAGATCGAACTGGAAACTGGTGAATAGTGTGCCTGTATTGTAGTCGATGATGTCTTGTGTGTCATCATCCTCAGGATAGGGTGTGAAACCCATGTCGTGGTCGATGTCGTGTCGGGTCCAGAACGTTGTACCCACCTTCACCACAGGTGTTATGAAATGCTCACCACCAAAGTTGTAGAGGAACACATCGTCATGTACCTCAGTCGCAACACTTTGGAATGTCAAGCCGTGGCTATCGGGGTAAAGATTTCCACCCACATAGGCCACCTCCTTCAGGATGGTGGAAGATGCTAACGAGTCGATGGGCTGCACGTAGCAACCATCGGCACTGAACATCAGATAGGCAGGACGATGGAGACCGTCACCAAGGAACAGCCCCTGACTCATTTGGATATTATGCTGCCAAATGGGATAGGCCACAAGCACACGCTGGTCGCTACGAATCTGCGGCACATACTCCGAACAAACATTCAGCACCGGTTCGTCCTTTACATATACGATTCGGGAGAGCGTCGTACCCTGTTGACCATTGTCGGAAATGCTGGGTATAGGCAACCAATAGAGGTCGGTCTGCAAGGTTGCGTCGTCTATGGCGCAACTGCTCAAATCAGCACGTCGGATGGCGGCAGATAGTATCTCCATGCGCAGGTCTCCGGTGAAAAGGTCCCAAAGCGGCATAAGGTCGAAGTGGATGATTTCCAGGTTCTCATCACTGCCCGGATGGTCGCTGTAGTTGATGCTGCTCAACCATTCCATCAAGTGGTTGGGATCGAGTTGATCATCATCGTC
>CACZRZ010000193.1 GCA_902783655.1 uncultured Bacteroidales bacterium | reverse complement strand
GTGGTGGAGGTGACGATGTGGGCATATTTCAGGGGATTGTCGAGCAGTCCGGCAGCAATGAGGCCCGCGGGGTGAGCCATGTCTATCATCAGCAGGGCACCCACCTTGTCGGCAATTTCGCGCATGCGCTTGTAGTCCCATTCGCGGCTGTATGCCGAGCCGCCGCCCACGATGAGCTTAGGCTTGTGTTCCAGGGCAAGGCGTTCCATCTCGTCGTAGTCCACGCGGCCTGTCTCCTTGTTCAGGTCGTAGCCGACGGGGTTGTAGAGGATGCCGCTGGTGTTGACGCGGGAACCATGTGAGAGGTGGCCTCCGTGGTCGAGGTTCAGGCCCATGAAGGTGTCGCCCGGGTTCAGTACGGCCAGGAATACGGCAGCATTGGCCTGTGCGCCGGAGTGGGGCTGCACATTGGCATACTCGGCTCCGAAGAGTTGGCACACACGGTCTATGGCCAGTTGTTCCACCTGGTCCACCACCTGGCATCCGCCGTAGTAGCGCTTGCCGGGATAGCCCTCGGCATACTTGTTGGTGAGGATGGAGCCCATGGCTTCCATGACCTCGTCGCTGACATAGTTCTCAGAGGCAATCAGTTCGATGCCTCGCATCTGACGTTGGCGCTCGGCCTCAATCAATTTGAATACGGTTTCGTCGTTTCGCATAATATTTTAAAACTTTAATCTTTTAACCTTTTAACTTTTAACCCTTTAACTTTTTAACTTTTTAACTTTTTAACCTTTTACCCTTTTACCCTTTTTTTTCCACCAGTTTCACCTTTTCCAGGTCAATGATGGTGTTGCAGTAGTGGCACTTCAGGGCCCGTCGGTCGGGACCGTGTACGTGGAAGTGGGTCTGCATGGGTTCGTTGTTGGTGATGCACTTTGGATTGGCACAGTGTACGATGCCCTTCAGTTCGTCGGGCAGAGTCACCATGCGCTTCTCCACGATTTCGTAGTCGCGGATGATGCACAGCGTCAGGTTGGGACAAATGACGGCCAGCTGGTTCAGTTCCTCGTTGGTGAAGAACTTGTCGGCCATCTTGATGATACTCTTCTTGCCCAGTTCCTGGCTTTCGAGGTTGTATCCGATGGTCACGGCCGATGTCATGCGGTCGAGGTGGAGCAGGTTGACTACAGCAAACAGTTTCTCCGAGGGTATGTGGTCGATGACGGTGCCGTTCTCGATGGCAGCCACCATCAGCTGTTTTTCTTTCATTCTATTATCGTTTTGTCGTTACGGATTTCGTCGAGTGTGATGCCCAGTGCGTCGCAGAGCAGTGCCTGGCGGGCATAGAGTCCGTTGCGGGCCTGTTCGAAGTAGTAAGCATGCGGATTCTCGTCGATGCTGTATTCTATCTCGTTGACACGCGGCAGGGGATGCAGGATTTTCATGTTCGGGCGAGCCTTCGACAGCATGTCCAGCTTCAGCAGGTAGCGGTCCTTCACCCGTTCGTACTCCATGAGGTCGGTGAAGCGTTCGCGCTGTACGCGAGTCATGTACAGGATGTCGGCTCCCGAGATGACATCGGCGTTGAAGTCGGTGTGCTCCACGTAGCGGATGCTATGGTCGCGGCAGAACTGCTTGTAGATCTCGGGCATAGCCAGTTCCTCGGGAGCGATGAAGTGGAAGGTGGGGTTGAAGTGGTGCATAGCGTTCAGCATCGAGTGTACCGTCCGTCCGTATTTCAGGTCGCCGACGAGGAAGATGTCCAGGTCGTCGAGCCGCCCCTGTGTCTTGTAGATGGAATACAGGTCGAGCATCGTCTGCGAGGGGTGCTGGTTGGCTCCGTCGCCTGCGTTCACGATGGGCACGGGAGCAATCTCGCTGGCGTAGCGTGCAGCCCCCTCCAGATAGTGGCGCATGACGATGATGTCGGCATAGTTGGACACCATCATAATCGTGTCCTTGAGTGTCTCGCCCTTCGTGCCACTGGTCACCTTGGGGTCGGCAAATCCGATGACACGTGCCCCCAGGCGGTTGGCAGCCGTCTCGAAGGAGAGGCGCGTGCGGGTGCTGGGCTCGAAGAACAGGGTGGCAACAACTTTCCCTTCCAGCAGACGGCGGTTGGGATGTTTCTCGAACTCCTGAGCCATCTGGATGAGGTATTCTATCTTTTCGCGACTGTGATCGGCAATCGTCACAAGGCTTCGTTTTTCCATACGCTTCAAAATTTGCACGCCAAATTTACTCATTTTTGTTCGCATACGCAATACTTCTGCCCTATAGTTTTAATAATAAGGTAATTTTTAATCTTTAATTTTTACTTTTTAATTTATTTTCGTACCTTTGTACATTCAAATGCCCTGAATCGAAATGCGTAAGAAATTAATGATAACCCTGTGGGTGCTGTTCTTTGGACTTGTCGGTGCCATATTTGGCCTTTTCGCCCTCATAGAGAATGGTTCCATAGGCTATATGCCTGACCTGCAGCAACTGGAGAATCCTGTTGACAAATATGCCAGTCTGGTGCTCTCCGACGATGGAGTCTTGCTCGGTACGTGGAGCTACAGCCGGGCAAACCGTATTTTTGTCAGCTACGACGACCTGTCGCCCTATCTGGTTGAGGCCCTTGTGGCTACGGAGGACGAGCGATTCTACGAGCATAGCGGCATCGACTTCCGCGCCGTGCTGCGTGCTGTGGTCAAACGCGTGCTGATGCGTCAGAAACAGGCCGGCGGCGGCAGCACCATCACCCAGCAGTTGGCCAAGCAGCTCTACAGCGCCAAGGCCGACGACATCTGGGAACGTGCCATGCAGAAGCCCATCGAGTGGGTGATTGCCGTGAAGCTGGAACGATACTACACCAAGGAGGAAATCATCACGATGTATCTCAATTACTTCGACTTCCTCCACAATGCCGTGGGCATCAAGACTGCGGCTAAAACCTATTTCAACAAGGAACCCAAGGACCTGAACATCAACGAATGTGCCACACTGGTGGGCATGTGCAAGAATCCCTCCCTCTTCAATCCTGTCCGCCGCCCCGAACAGTCGCGCGGACGGCGCGATGTGGTGCTCGACCAGATGCTGAAGGCCGGCCGGCTGACCCAGGCGGAGGTGGACTCGTGCAAGGCACTGCCCCTGGAACTGAACTTCCATCGTCAGGACCACAAGGACGGACATGCCACCTATCTGCGCGAATACCTGCGCACCGTGCTCACAGCCAAGAAACCCGACCGCGACAACTATGCCTCGTGGCAGGGACAGAAATTTTATGAGGACTCGCTGGCATGGGCCAACGACCCGCTCTACGGCTGGTGCAACAAGAACATCAACAAGAAAACCGGTCAGCCATACGACCTCTACCAGGACGGACTGAAGGTGTACACCACCATCGACAGTCGCATGCAGACGTATGCCGAAGAGGCCATGCGGCAGCATGTTGTGGGCACCCTGCAGCCAGCCTTCGACAAGGAGCGCAAGGGCTCAGCCAAGGCTCCCTATGGGGCCAGCGTGTCGGAGGCGGACGTCAAGCGACTGCTCACCCGTGCCAAGCACCAGAGCGGACGATACATAAAGATGAAGGCCGACGGATGCTCGGACGAGGAAATCGACAAAGCCTTTTCCACACCCGTGGACATGACGGTGTACACACCCCATGGAGAGGTGGACACCCTGATGTCGCCCATGGACTCGATTCGATACTACAAGCACTTCCTGCGTTCGGGATTCCTCTGCATCGACAATGCACGCGGATATGTGAAAGCCTATGTCGGCGGACTCGATTATGCCCATTTCCAATACGATATGGTCAGCCAAGGGCGCCGTCAGGTGGGTTCTACCATCAAACCCTACCTCTATGCGATGGCTATGGAGAACGGATGGACACCCTGCGACCTGGCGCCCAACGAGCAGCGAACCTACGGCAACTGGACTCCGCGTAACGGCAGCCGCGCACGATATGGCGAGATGGTGACCCTGAAGTGGGGACTGGCCCAGAGTAACAACTGGATTTCGGCCTATCTGCTCAACTCCATGAATCCCGTCCTCTTCGTGAAATACTTGCATAAGTTTGGCATCAAGAACCGCAGGATAGAGCCCTCGCTGGCGCTTTCGCTGGGCCCGTGTGAGGTGAGCGTGCTGGAGATGGTCACTGCCTATACCACCTTCCCCAAGGGGGGGACACGTGTGCAGCCCGTATTCGTGACAAAGATTACGGACTCGGATGGCAACATCGTGGCTGAGGTCAGTTCGTTGCAGGTCCGGAAGAACGAACGCGACGAGAACGATACACGCGAAGTGCTCAGCGAGGATGCTGCCTACAAGATGATAGACCTCATGCAGGGCGTGATGAACGGGGGTACGGGCAGCCGCATGCGCAACCGTTACAACATCCATGCCCAGATGGGAGGAAAAACGGGTACGACGAACGACAACTCCGACGGTTGGTTCGTGGGCTATACGCCTTCGCTCACCTTCGGCGCATGGGTCGGTGGCGAGGAGCGCGACATACACTTCAACAGTATGGCTTACGGACAGGGTGCTGCCGCATCGCTGCCCATCTGCGCCCTGTTCCTGCAGAAAGTCTTTGCCGACAAGAATCTGCCCTATTCGCCCAATGAGAAGTTCGTGTTCCCGTTCGGCTTCGACTTGTGTAGCGGAGGCCTTGTCGATGACGGCGAGTCGGGAGAGGAAATCATAGAGATGGTGGGCGCAGAAACCACTGACGGAAGCCCAGCAGTACCGATGAACGACCTGATGAACTATTGATATAATTCACAATTCATAATGCATAATTCATAATGCATAATTAAGATTGAGAAAATGAGATATATAGCGATAATACCGGCACGATATGCTTCTACACGCTTCCCGGCAAAGCCTTTGGCGCTGCTGGGTGGAAAGCCCGTCATCCAACGGGTATATGAACAGGTGCAGAGCGTGATGGAAGACGTATTCGTGGCTACCGACGACGAACGTATCTTCAAGGCTGTTGAGGCGTTTGGCGGGCGGGCCGTTATGACGCGACCAGACCACAAAAGCGGAACCGACCGCTGCTTCGAAGCCTATCAAAGGATTGGCCGGGAGTGTGATGTGGTCATCAACATACAGGGCGACGAACCATTCATACAGCCCAGCCAGATACAAGCCCTCCAGGCATGCTTTGACGATGACAATACCCAGATAGCCACACTCGTGAAACCCTTCACCGTGACCGACGGCCTCTCGGCTTTGCAGAATCCCAACAGCCCCAAGGTGGTGGTGAGCGACGATGGTAGGGCGCTATACTTCAGCCGCAGTGTGATTCCCTATCTTCGAGGCGTTGCCCCCGAGCAGTGGTTGGCAAGTCACACCTTCTACAAGCACATCGGCCTGTATGCCTATCGTGTCAATACACTCGCGGAAATCACCCGTCTGCCCCAGAGCACACTGGAGAAGGCAGAAAGCCTGGAGCAGTTGCGATGGCTGGATCATGGATACGTCATCAAGGTCGGACAGACTGAGGTCGAAACCATCGGCATCGACACGCCCAGCGACTTGGCTCGTGCCGAGGAGTTCATGAAAAAGAAATTGACAATTGACAATGGATAATTGACAATTGGTTATTGAAAATGAGAATGAAGAAGAACAAACATATTATATGGATATTAGGCATAATTGTCAGTTGTCTGTTGTCAGTTGGCAACTATGCCTCAGCACAAGGTATAACGATTGGTACATACACTTTTCCTGACGGGGCGCAGTATCAGGGCGAAATGTTCAAGGGAAAACCCTATGGCACAGGAACAACCACCTTCCGCAACGGCGACGTGCATCAGGGCAAGTATGTGAAGGGCAAGCGCGAAGGATATGGCGTTTACCAGTTCACCGACGGCGAAAAGTACGAAGGCGAATGGATGCAGGACCATCAGCATGGGCAAGGCACATTCTACTTCAAGAATAACAACAAGTATGTGGGCCTGTGGTATCGCGACATGCAACATGGACAGGGCACGATGTACTACTACAACGGCGACAATTACAATGGCACTTGGAAGGAGGACAAGCGCGAGGGCATGGGAGTCTATACCTATGCCAACGGCGCATATTACACGGGCACCTGGGTCAACGATACCAAGAGCGGTAAGGGCAAGTTCGACTGGAACGACGGCAACTCCTACGAGGGCGATTGGCGCAACAACCAGATGAACGGCAAGGGCGTCTATCACTATGCTTCCGGAGACAGCTATACGGGCGACTGGCTCAATGGTCTGCCTCACGGACGAGGAATATACACGTATCGCAACGGCGACCGCTACGAAGGCTCCTACTCCAATGGCGAGCGTACGGGCGAGGGCATTTCCACCTTTGCCAATGGCGATAAATACACGGGACATTACCTAAAAGGCGAACAGGACGGAATGGGGACCTTTACATGGAAAAACGGTTCTTCGTACTACGGCCAGTGGAAGGCTGGAAAACAGGAGGGCCGCGGCAAATATACCTGGAGCAACGGAAATACCTACGAAGGTCAGTGGCGCAATGGACTGATGGACGGCGAAGGTGTGCTGCGCGAGGTTGACGGAGACAAGTTCAAGGGAACGTTCAAGGAAGGCATGAAGGAAGGTCACGGTGTGCTCGAGGACAAGAATGGAGTACGCTACGAAGGCGAGTTCCATCAGGACATGAAGGACGGTCCCTTTGTCGTTCGCGAAGGCAGTCAGGTCCGTAAGACAACATTTGTCCGCGATGTTGAAGAATGAGAAATTACTTACCTAAAATAAAACATGTTTAATATGGCAACAACAAAGAAAACGGCCTCAAAGTCGGCCGCAAAAAGCAAGTCGAAAGCTAAGCGTGCATCCGCAAAGACAGCCGCACCTCAGCCTCCTCAGCTCAAGTTGCTCCGCAACGACAAGTATCTGGCTGAGTATGCAGCAGCCATAGAGGGACGACATCAGTTCGCGGTTGATAAAATCAAAGAACTTACCAACAACGGAAAAATTTCTTTGGCAGACTTTGCCGACGGACATCTCTATTTCGGCCTTCATCGGATGGACGACGAGACATGGGTGCTGCGCGAGTGGGCCCCCAATGCTACGGCCATCTACATGGTGGGCGACTTCAACAAGTGGCAGGAGAAACCCAAGTATGCCATGAAGCGCATCAAGAACACCGGCAATTGGGAACTGAAACTCCCAAAGACGGCTCTGAAGCATGGCGACCTCTTCAAACTCAATGTACACTGGAACGGCGGACAGGGCGAACGCATCCCTGCATGGGCAACTCGTGTGGTACAGGACGAGCAGACAAAAATCTTCAGTGCTCAGGTCTGGGGGCCCGAACAGCCCTACCAGTGGCGCGTCAAGAAGTTCAAGCCTAACACCAATCCGTTGCTCATCTACGAATGCCACATCGGTATGTCGCAGGATGCCGAGAAGGTGGGAACCTATCGCGAGTTCAAGGACAACGTGCTGCCGCGTGTGGTGAAGGATGGTTACAATTGCCTCCAGATTATGGCCATTCAGGAGCATCCCTATTACGGTTCGTTTGGTTATCATGTCAGCAACTTTTTTGCTGCCAGCAGCCGTTTCGGCACTCCCGAGGAACTGAAGGAACTCATCGATGCTGCCCACGAGCAGGGCATAGCCGTCATCATGGACATCGTACACAGCCACGCCGTGAAGAACGAGATGGAGGGTCTGGGCAACTTTGCCGGCGACCCCTGTCAGTACTTCTACGGTGGCGGCCGCCGCGAACATCCCGCATGGGACAGCCTCTGCTTCGACTATGGCAAGAACGAGGTCCTGCACTTCCTGCTCTCCAACTGTAAGTTCTGGCTCGAGGAGTACCACTTCGACGGCTTCCGCTTCGACGGCGTGACCTCCATGCTATACTATAGTCACGGCCTGGGCGAAGCATTCATGGGCTACGGAGATTACTATAACGGTCACGAGGACGATAATGCCATCTG
>CACZRZ010000192.1 GCA_902783655.1 uncultured Bacteroidales bacterium | reverse complement strand
TGAAGAGCCTGATAGTGCTTTCGTCGTGGATATGTGGCTATTTCGGCATGAAGTATCTGCCTCTGACCTTGGTTGGTCCCATCAATGCCACACGTCCTGTCATGGTGCTTGTCGGGGCCCTGTTGTTCTTTGGCGAACGGCTCAACCTCTATCAGTGGGTGGGTGTCTTGTTTGCTGTCATCAGTTTCTATATGCTGAGCCGCAGTGGCAAAAAGGAAGGCATCGACTTCCGCCACAACCGCTGGATACTGCTCACCGTGATGGCAGCCGTGCTCGGGGCAATCAGCGGGCTTTACGACAAATATCTGATGGCGGCTCCCGAAGCCGGCGGGGTGGGACTGAACCGGATGACCGTTCAGAGTTACTTCAACTTCTATCAGTGTGTGATAATGGGACTGATGCTCCTTCTGTTGTGGAAACCCCGAAAGAGCAAGACCGCTTTCCATTGGCATTGGTGTATACCGCTTATTAGTATCTTTCTCAGTATGGCAGACTATGCCTATTTCTATGCCCTCAGCCTGCCAGGTGCGCTCATCAGTGTAGTCAGCATGGTGCGGCGCGGATCGGTATTGGTCAGCTTCAGCATGGGCGCTCTTGTGTTCAAGGAAAAGAACCTGCGCTCCAAGGCCGTCGACTTGTTGCTCGTGCTCATAGGTATGTTGTTCCTTTATCTGGGCACAAGGTAGTTAAAGTGAAAAGAAAAATAAAATGTAAAATATGCGTCGAATAATAGCCGTCTTCATCATTCTCCATTCTTCATTCATGGCCCTTCATTCTCAAAGTGCCTCGGAACTCTTCGTGTCCATGCCCGACAGCCTGTTCCCCCTGTTGACGGAGAAGAACCGGAACGATATGGTGGACTTCTACAACAATCACATGGAGGCCAAGGTGCGTAACATATTGGACGATTATGCGCGGCTCGACACACTGACCGATTCCTATCTGCGACTGACCCTGACGAAGTCGAGTACGGCAGAAATGAAACTTCTCGAGACCGACGACAGTATGCAGGTTATCGTCCTCATACAGACGGCTTTGGGACCGGCCCGCGACAGCCGTGTCCGCTTCTTCAATGCCCAATGGCAACGCCTTTACTGGCTGGAACTTCCTGCGCCGCAGACACCCGATTTCTTCTCTGCTTCGCCCGACAGCGTGGCACGTGAGATGGACTTTGCCCAACGGTCGGTCGATGATATGCGACTGGTCGAGGTCACTGCCAGTCCTTCGGAACCCCTGCTTACACTGAATGTTGCCGTTGACGAACTGGCAGAGGAGGAAAAGAAGGTTGCCCGCAGGTATGTCCGCCCCCTTCGCTATCGCTGGACTGGGTCGGAATTCCTTCGTGAATGAATTCGTAAGTAAATGGTAAATAGTAATCGTTAAATCGTAAATTGAGTTATGTTTGACAAAGAACGCGGGCTGTACGTAGCCCATTGCGAGAACGGCCCATTGAGCATCGTGGGCAAGATGGCCAACCGCCACGGATTGGTGGCTGGTGCCACAGGTACAGGTAAAACAGTCACCCTGCAGGTGATTGCCGAAAGTTTCTGTCAGGCAGGTGTTCCCTGCTTCATGGCTGACATGAAGGGTGACCTCTCTGGTATCAGTCAGGCGGGCAAAATATCCGGTTTCATCGAGAAGCGTATGCCCGAATTTGGTATTGAGAATCCCGAGTTCCAACCCTGTCCCGTACGTTTCTATGATGTCTATGGCGAGCAGGGGCATCCCATGCGTGCCACCATTTCACAGATGGGACCGCAGCTGCTGAGCCGACTGCTGGGCCTGAACGACACACAGGATGGTGTGCTGAACATCACCTTCCGCATTGCCGATGAGAACGGACTGCTCCTGACGGATATGAAGGACCTGCGTTCGATGCTCGACTTCGTTTCGAAGCATGCCAAGGAGTACACCACGAAGTATGGCAACATCTCTTCGGCCTCGGTCGGTGCCATTCAGCGCGCACTGTTGCAACTGGAGAACCAAGGTGCCGACAAGTTCTTTGGCGAACCGTCGTTCGACATCTATGATCTGATACAGACTGAGAACGGAAAGGGTGTGATGAGTGTCCTGGCAGCCGATAAACTGATGA
>CACZRZ010000191.1 GCA_902783655.1 uncultured Bacteroidales bacterium | reverse complement strand
CCGCTGAGGTCCGTACCAGCCGGTAGGGTAATTGTAGTGAAACCCTTGCTGTCCGTTTCGGCTACATCGCTATACGTTATTCCGTTGAACGTAAACGTCATCCCACCAGCACGAAGGCGTGCCCAGCCATTCGTACACATCGTACAAAAGAGTGCGGTAAACAACACTATATTTAATAGCCTTTTCTGTTTCATTTGTTTTTTTGTTTTGGTTAATTAAAATCAGTAAAGGAATCCGAAGAGCCACAGGGGAATCTGGCGTTCGTCGCCGCGGCGGATGTTGTCCATCGCGTAGTAGATGCCCGAAAGCTGGCGCTTGGGAGGTTCGGTCATGATGCGGAAACGGAGTTTGCCGTCGACAACAAAGTTGCAGGTGCGGTCGCCGACGTTCACGACGTGACGGCCCCAGAGCGCGTTCTGGAAGAAGGTTTCCAGTTCCTCCTGGCGCTCCACCTGATGGGGCAGGATGGCGTGCATGAGGTTGGGGTTGTGCATCATCACGCGGGCAGGTTTCTTGGGCGAACTCTCACCCAGGCGGTACAGCACGTTCACCAGTCGGGCGTCGGCCAGATACTTGATGTAGTTGGTCACCGTGGCACGACTGGTTTGTATGTCGGTTGCCAGTTGGCTCACGTTGGGTACCTGCGAGCGGTCGACGGCCAGCAGGTAGAGCAGTTTTTTTATCTTCGACAGATACTTCAGTTCTATCTGTTTGATGAGCAGGATGTCCACCTCTATCATCATGTTCATCGTCTTCACCAGGTTCTCCGAGAAGTTGCGGTGCTCCAAGAAGAAGGGATAGTAGCCGTGGTGGATGTAGGCCTGGAAGTGGTCGAGCGGATTCACCTGTCGGCAAATCTCGGCGGCAATCTGTCCGTGTCGTGTCATGATTTCCTCCAGGGGATGTGCCTTCAGCGAGAGGCCCGTCTTCATGTTCAGGTACTCGCGGAACGAGAATCCGCGCAGGTTGTACGACTTCACGATGCCGTTCAGTTCCGGGTTCTCCTCCTTCAGCCGCATGACGCTCGAACCTGTGAACACGATGCGCAGGCCGGGAAGTTCGTCGTAACACTTCCGTAGTTCCTGGCTCCAGTTGGGTTCTTTGAATATCTGGTCGATGAGCAGCACCCGTCCGCCGCATTCGTAAAAGTCGCGGGCAAACTCTGAGATGCTTTTTCCCTGAAAGTAGAAGTTGTTCATGTTGATGTACAGACATTTGCGGTCTTCTACCTTGAAGTTGTCTCGGGCGTATGTCAGCAAGAAGGACGTTTTTCCCACACCCCGGCTGCCCTTTATGCCAATCAGACGGTCGTGCCAGTTGATTTCGTCCATCAAAGCCCTGCGTACGGGGGCATTAACGTGTTCGACCAGATAGGCATGTGTGCGAAAAAAAGATTCCATAAGAAAGCGTTTTCTAGAATAACGCTGCAAAGATAATGAAAAAAGTTGAAATTGCAAACTGGAAGTGACAAAATTTAGGGGAGAACTTTTGTCCCTCGTGGAGTGAGGGGGATGCGCTTGGGCTGTGGTTTGGGGCTAATGCCCATATTCATATCCAGTTGTGCCGCTGTGCTCTCGTTGCCGGAACGGTCGACGGCAGTCACGGCCAAGTGCAGTCCATAGAGCAGGATGGTAAGGCGGTTGACTTCGTATTCGGGCTTTTGTAACAGACTGGCAACGAGGTTCTCGGCTCGTGTCACGTCAACGGGCGATTTGTCCGATGCATAGACGTTGTACCTCAGTCCGCCGCGGGCGGTTTCTTCTTCTTGGTCCTTCGATTTCCATGTCAGTTTCAGCATCTGGTCGTTCTGTATCGTGTACGAAAAGTCGCGCGGCTGTTGCGGTGCAACATCGTCCTTCCACGCATATCGCGGAGGCAGGGCAGGGTAGGGGTAGAAGTGGTTTTGCAGGTAGTCGTACAGGCCTTTGGTGTTATCGGTCAGGAATTTGCTGCGGAAGAAAGCCTGACCGCCCAGTCGCATCTCGCGAAGGAAGCAAAGCTCGCGGGTGATGACACTCAGGTCCCAATTCTTCTCCTGCGGGTGCAGAAAGTAGATGCCCAAGCCCGGAGACACATAGCGTCCGTAGGAACCTTCGCGCCAGTCCTGGGCAAAAGGATAGAAGTGGTCGCCCGTGAAATACATCATGGGGAACAACGCGTCCTGAATACCCTCGCGCAGCCATCCCTGTGCATCTTGATAGACAGCGTCGTAGCAGTTCCAGCCACGACTGGAGTAGCGCCGTGTGTCGCGATATTTGCCCACTGGACTCGACGACATCACCACCCACGGCTTACGCAGTTTCACCTCTTTGTACAGGCGACGGACGATGGAGGTGATGTTCTCCCTGCGCCATTCTCCCTTGGGCTTGCCCTTACCATATTTCTTGTAAGTGGCGGCATCGGGGAACGATGCGGCATTCTCAGGATAGCGGATATAGTCGAAATGGATGCCGTCGATGTCGTACTTCCCGATGAAATCGGCAAGAATCGCACTCAGGTAGTCGGCAGTGCCGGGCAGCCCTGGGTCGAGATAATACTGTCCCTCGTGCTTTTTCAGGAGTTCCGGATGCGTGTACAGCAGCGAGCGTTTGCCCATGCGCCGTGCCACTTCCACCTTGAAGGCCGGTATGGTCACTACCCAGGCGTGCAGTTCCATGCCCCTACGGTGTGTTTCCTCGATGGCAAACTGCAGAGGGTCGTAGCCTGGCGACTTATCGTAGGTGCCTGTGAGACACTGGTCCCAAGGCTCCATCGACGAGGGATATATCACGCTGCCACGTATTCGTGTCTGCAGCAGCACGGTGTTGATGTGGCAAGCCTGCAGTTGGTCGAGCAGCAGGCACAGTTCCTGTTTCTGTTTCTCGATGGACGTTTTCGATGTAGCCTTCGTCCGTGGCCAGTCCAGTCCGCTCAGTGTGGTCACCCACACGGCCCTGAGTTCATGCTTCGGTGTTTCCGCCTGCCACGGCAACTGTGCCTGGAGGGCAGAAACGCATACATATAATAAATATATGAGTGTTGTCAGTCGTTTCATGGGGCAAAGATACGAATAAATTAAAAAAAATTGTTACCTTTGCATAAAAATATTGTAATATGATGAGAAACCTGTTTGTTTGTCTGCTGGCAATCTGCCTTGTGGGGTGTAAACAAGGAAACCGAAGCCAATACTTGGGTGAGGAATCCGAACCGGAGGATACGATGCTCATGATTCGTACCCGGTATGCCAAGGGTTTTACTGTCAAGTATCTGGAGGACGGCGTTCGGTTGGTGGAGGTCTGCGATCCTCAAACCGACGAGGACGAGCGCATGCCCATAGGCTATGCCTTCGCCCTGGTGCCGAGGGGCAGCAAGGCCGAGGCTCCGGAGGGTTACGAACGTGTGGAGGTGCCTATCCGCAGTACCATCGTCATGACCTCGCTGCAGTTGTCGAACTTCACGGCACTCGATGCCCATGACTTCATCAAGGGTGTCACGGGCACGAAGAACCTCTACAACAAGGATATCCTCCAGCGAGTCAAGGACGGACGCATACAGAAGATAGGCATGGAGGGCGACTTCGATACAGAGTTGATTCTGGCGGCCAATCCCGATGTCATCTTCATCTCACCCTTCAAGCGTGGCGGCTACGACACCATCAAGGAAACGGGCATCACTCTCATCCCCCACCTTGGCTATAAGGAGGCAACACCTCTGGCTCAGGCCGAGTGGATAAAGTTCATTGCGATGTTCATCGGACGTGAGGCGGAGGCCAACGCCGTGTTCGACGGCATTGCAGGACGCTACAACGGGTTGAAACAGCGCGTAGATTCCCTGTTTTCTTCCTACACTTGTATGGTGGGCGAGATGCCAACCGTCTTCAGTGGTGAAATGCACGGCGGCAACTGGTATGCCGTGGGCGGACGCAACCACCTGGCACAGATGTTCCGCGATGCAGGTGCCGACTACATCATCCATGACGAGAACACGGGCGGCGTGAACTTGGAATACGAACAGCTCTATGCCACGGCGGCCGATGCCGACTACTGGCGCATCCTGAACAGCTATCCGGGCGACTTCTCCTACGAAGCTCTTTTGGCCAGCGAGCCTCGCAACGTCCATTTCAAGGCGTTTCGCGAGCGGCACGTCATCTACTGCAACATGCGGCAGACGCCCTTCTACGAGTCAGCGCCCGTGGAGCCCGACCAGGTCCTGGCCGACCTTGTCGCCATCTTCCATCCCGAACTGCTCCCCGACCATGTGGGCAAGTACTATCGACTACTGAAATAACCATGATTTAAGATAATCATGTGGTTAAGAAAAAAGCAAGATATGCACCGTAATCTGTTCTTATTCATAGCCCTGTCAGTTGCAATTGCAGTATTCTTCGTCCTCAACCTGCTGTTGGGCACAGTGCACATTCCCATGCCCGACATCCTGCGCATCCTCTCGGGCAACCGCGAGGTGTCGGAAATCTGGTACAACATCGTGTGGAGCAGTCGTGTGCCACAAGCCCTCACAGCCACGATGGCCGGGGCAGGTCTGGCCGTCAGTGGCCTGCAGATGCAAACCGTCTTCCGCAACCCCCTGGCAGGACCCTCGGTACTCGGCATCTCCAATGGTGCCTCGCTGGGTGTGGCCTTCGTGGTGCTGCTGTCGGGTTCGCTGGGTGGCGTGGCCCTGAGCCGTCTCGGCTATCTGGGCGACGTGGCCATGTCCGTCGGAGCCATCGTGGGTGCACTGGCCATCATGCTCCTCATCCTGTATGTGGCACAGAAGGTGAAGGGCGACGTCACGCTGCTCATCATCGGTGTCATGATTGGCTATCTGGCCAATGCCGTCATCGGTGTGCTGAAGTTCTTTTCCAACGAGGAGGACATCAAGGCCTACGTCGTCTGGGGCCTTGGTTCCTTTGCCCGTGTTTCGGGCGACCAGATGTTGCTCTTCGTCGTGCTGATGCTCATCCTGCTGCCTCTTTCCATGTTGCTCGTCAAGCCCATGAACCTGCTGCTTCTGGGCGACGACTACGCCCGCAACCTTGGGCTCGACGTCCAGCGCCAGCGCATGCTCGTCATTGCCTCGTCGGGCATCCTTGTGGCCATCGTCACCGCCTACTGCGGTCCCATCATGTTCATCGGCCTTGCTGTTCCTCATCTGTGCCGTGCCCTTCTGCGCACCAGCGACCATCGTCTCCTGATGCCCGCTACCGCCCTCGTGGGTGCCTCGCTGGCACTCGTCTGCAACCTCATCGCCCGCATGCCAGGCTTCGAGGGAGCCCTGCCCGTCAACAGTGTCACGGCCCTTGTCGGAGCACCCGTCATAGCCTATGTACTCTTCCACCGCAAGGGGCAGTACTGATACCTTTATTCTATAGAATAAAGTAAGAGACCCTGGTAGGGTGAGTAAAGAATGTTCGCCGTCTGTGAACCATCGTTCGCAGGCGGCGAATCATTGTTCCCCGACGGCGAACGAAGATTCCCCGTCAAGGATTTGGATATATTCCACGAAGTTCGTACCTTTGCTCCGTGGAGCCAAAGGGTATGCTTCGGGGAGAAACGGACTTTCCTCCACGGCAATGTTTAACGATAAAGACAAGAAAGAAGATGCCATACTACTACAAACGAGAGATTCCCGACCTGAACGGTACGGGCGAGCGTCAGTACAGATACGAACTGCGCTCAGAGGGGGTGAGCGACCTGCGCCAGTTGGCCGAGCGCGTGGTTCGCTATTATCGGTCGCTGACGGTGGGCGAGGTCATGGGCATCGTCGCCCGTGTGGTGGAAGAGATGGCCCATGAGATGGCCGACGGTCGTTCGGTCACCATCGACGGACTTGGCTCCTTTGCCCCGAGCCTTGGCGTGGAGCATCGTCGCCGTCACTACGACGTGGAGGATGCCGCCGGGCATGAGTCGAATGCACGCAGTGTCTGTGTGCGCGGCGTGAACTTTCGTGCTTCGAGCGACATCGTAATGCGTGTGGACGACCTCTGCCAAGGACACCTGCACCGCGAGGAGGGCGGCCCCGTCACCCTCCGCCAGTCCTCGCTCCACCGTGACGAACGCCTGCGCCTGGCCCTGCAGCACATCCGTGAGCATGGCTTCCTGCGCCTGGCCGAGTATGCCCAACTCGTCAACGTCTCGCGCACCGTGGCCAGCCAGCAGCTCCGCGACTTCACCACCGATCGCTCCGTGCCCATCCGCTCCCAGGGCCGTGGTCCCAGCAAGGTGTGGGTGGAAGAGAAGGCTTAGATTTACTGACTTTTTCTCAACAGCAGAATGGTGAGTTCGCCTTGGGGGAGCAGGGGCTTGCAATGCTCGTAGCAGTGGCGGACAACGACCTCGCTGAAGCGATTGGTTTCTTCCGGCGAAAGGATATCCCAGAGCTCGCGGGCGACGGTGATATGGGGCAATTGCGAATGGACAATGGACAATGGACAATGGGCTTCGAGGAGGAGTTGGGCAATGAAGTCCTTGTCCATCGTGACCCGCCGGCTGTGGGTGTCGAGGTGGCCCTGTGCAAGTTTCACGGCCTTGCCTATCATGATGCCGAGGGTGACGTGGGAAAAGCCCAGTTCATTGGCCATGCGGAGCGTCTCGCCGATGTAGTTGCCGTATTCCACGAAGGCCTGCGGGGGCAGGTCGGGATAGAGGCGGCGTAGTTGTTGTTCGCTCTTCATGCCGCTGCCGATGACCACATGACATTTACCATTTACAGATTTACCATTTACCATTTGGTTGGATGGGAAGGCGGCACGGGCCACTTCCATGCACTTGCGGATGCTCTGTACGAAGGCCTCCTCGCTGTAGGGTTTCACGATGCCCGAGACGCCGATTATCGAGATGCCGCCCTCGATGCCCAGGCGCGGGTTGAAGGTGCGACGGGCGATGTCCTTTCCGTTGGGGACGGAAAGAACAATTGTGAATTGTGAATTGTGAATTGTGAATTGTTCAAGGTTCTGGCGTATCATCTCGCGTGGCACGCGGTTGATAGCTGGTTCGCCTGGAGGGAAGTCGAAACCCGGGAGCGTGAAGCGGCCTATGCCTTCTCCGCCAAGGATGATGGGAGAGGCTGCGATAGAATCGCGGCATATAGAACAGGTGGCGCGAATCTCGATTCCGTCCGTCACGTCGGGGTCGTCGCCAGCCTCCTTGATGCAGTAGGCGTAGTCCTCGCCGTAGCCGACGGGCACCATGATGGTCTCGCCGTTGGGCAGTCGCACCGCCACCTCCTCCGGCATTTCCCCTTTCGTGAGACGGATGGTGGCAGCAACGGCAGCAGCGGTGGCACATGTTCCTGTGGTGAGTCCGCTGTGGAGGGGGTAGAACTCGGGAAGCAGATGCTCCACCATGCGGCGCAGACCATGCTCGCCATCGACGGTGTGGAACCCCTTCGGCATCTCTGGCCGCCGCAGGGCGATGACGCGCATTCCCTTGGCCTTGGCCGCTGCAACTTTCTCTACGAAACCGCCGCTCTCGCCGCTCTCCTTCAGCAGAATGGCATCGGCCTCAACGGGTATTTCCCCAGTCTCGTCGTAGTAGCATAGTTGTTCCAGCCTTGCACCCTGCATGAGCGCCAGCCTGACGGACGACTCACGGTCAAGAATGCGATAGGATACTGTGACGCCCAGTTCTTCTAAGCGCCTGAGCCTCTTGATGCTCTGTACGCCGGTGGTGGCCAAAAGTGATTGGATGTCAGTGGGCACTTCCGAATAGTCGTCAATCCATGTGATTTCGGGGTCGCGAGGCGGATAGATGCGCTCGAAACGGACGACGGGCAAATGCAGGGCTTCGGAAACCTCCGCAATCGTCTGGTGCAAGACCTTGGCAAACGGGTGAGCTGCATCCACGATGAGGCGTATGTCATGCGTTTGGCAAAACTGTTCCATCGCCTGGCCGTTCATAGCCCCATCAATGCGCTGACCATTGTGCATGGCAACGTCTTGCTCGCCCGTCTTCGTGCTGTAGTAATAAGGCGAACCCGCCTCTTCCAACACCTCGGCAGCCCTGCGCCCTTCCGTTGTTCCTCCGAATACCAGTATCATGATGCGTCGTCGCCCTGACGGAAGAGGTGGGTGAAGTGCTTGGAATAGAGCTCAGAAAGACCTTGGCGATTGTCGATGGCTTCACCGACAACGAGCATGGTAGTGAGGGTGAGGTGGTTGTCGTGGACAATGTGGGCAAGGTCCTTCAACTGGCCGCGATATATTTTCTGGTCGGGCCAGGTGAGGTGGTAGCAGGCGGCTACCGGGGTGTCCTCGGGGTATTCCATCAGAAGCTCCCTTTGCACGTCATCGACGATAGAGGCGGAGAGGAAGATGCACATGGTTGATTGTGAGCGTGCCAGCAGGTGGAGCTGCTCGCGCTCGGGCATGGGTGTGCGGCCTTCACCGCGAGTGAGGATGATGGTCTGGGTGCGTTCGGGAATGGTGAACTGACTTCTCAACTCAGCGGCGGCAGCAAGGAAACTGGAGATGCCGGGGGTGATGTGATACGCCATTCCTTCGCGGTCGAAGAAGGCCATCTGTTCCTGTATGGCTCCGAAAATGCAGGGGTCGCCGGTGTGCAGACGCACGATGAAATGCCCACGGTCGTAGTGCTCCTTCATCAACTGGCATTGTTCCTCGAGGTTCATGTCGGCAGAACTGCGTACCACGGCCCCAGGCTTATGACATTCCGTGAGCGCCTTGGGTACCAACGAGCCGGCATAGAGGATGAGGTCGGCCTGTTCCAGCATCCTGCGACCTCGGACACTAATCAAGTCCGGGTCGCCTGGGCCGGCACCGACAATCTCGATAAAGCCTACCCCCAACCCCTCCCCAAGGGAGGGGAGAACTGTATCTTTCAAAACTCCCCTCCCTTGGGGAGGGGCTGGGGGTAGGCCCATTGCCAATGCTGCCGTCCAGTTCTTGCCTTTCACCTTGGGGATAATGAGTCTGCCGTGATTGGCCCCCAGAATGGCAGCAGCCTCGCATACGCTCGGTGTGCCGACATGCCGGGCGACCGTGTCGCTGGGATTGGGGACGTCAACCTTGGCTAATTCCTCGGCGGTGTAGAAGACAATGTTGTATATATCTTTGTACGGGATGCAATTCTGCAATTCTTTGATTACAGGCTCGTCGGCCTTCACATTGATAGTAGCAACGGTGCCAATGGCAAATGTCCAAACATCATTTTCGTCTAAACAGTCTTCTATCTCCTTCCAGGTTGACGTTGGGGCCTGATGGGCAAGTCCCAATCCGAGGGTTAACACTCTTGGAGTATATACGATGGCAGGAATGTTGCACGACCTCCATGCCTTGCGGAAAGGAGATATGATGACCAGACCTGCATAGTTTTTCTCGTTCTCTTCCTTCCATTCCTCCTCATCGTAGAATGTGACATGAGGAGCGGCCGTTGACTCTAACCATTCTGTACCCTCATCGCGAATGCCCAATATTACGGCAATCGGTTTGCGATTGACATAGGCCTGAACAACTTGTTGGCTTTCTTCGACATCGAGGTTCTCCCAAGATGGGAAACGCTGTTCCAGACAGTCAAGTGCCCATAGTCCGCTGATGTCGCTCTGTGTTGTTATCACTTCGTGAGCCCCCAAAATGCCACTGAGAGTTCGTGTCAGTTCATTGGCGCCGCCAATATGCCCTGAGAGAACGGAGATGACGTTTTGACCCAGCGAGTCGATGCATACAACAGCCGGATCTTCGTGTTTGTCCTTGATGTAGGGAGCGATGGTACGGACGCAGATTCCCATGGCTCCGATGAAGACGAAGGCATCGTGGTCGTGCCAGAGGGTAGCGATGGCATCGCGACTATAAGACCGTGCCGAAAGAGGATCTTCCAGACGGGCGGCGATGCTTTTCCCAGCTTCGCCAATGGGGATGATGGCTATCTTGGCCATTGGCCGAGATGGCTCATGCTCGGCAGGGCTCAAGTCTATTTGGCTCTGCTCTTGCTTAATCGCTATCTTTTGCATCGTAATATCGTAATGGGATGATTGTCGTTGAGTTGTATTCTTATTGGCGGTTCTTGCCTGAGTCCTAATTCTGCACATGCCTCGTCCCAAAGCTTATGACTGTCTGTGAGGACCTTGGGAGCTACGACACTGTTCATGACGATGACACCGTCGGGAGCAAGGACGGTAAGCACCTTCTTCATGATTTCTTTGAGTTGACCGCCGTGGCCACCGATGAAGACGGCATCGGGGGACTCTGTCGGAGAACCGACAGACACTTCGGTTTGCAGGAAGTCACCGATGTGGATGTTGATGCCTGGCGCACCATGACGGCGCATGTTCTCTTGTATGATGGCCTCGCATTCAGGACGAATCTCGAAGGCTTCGATGTGCAGATGAGGGAAGAGCAGACGGGCTTCGATGCTGACACTGCCCGTACAGAAACCGATGTCCCACAGCACATGCCTTTTGGGCAAGTCCAGAGCCTGCAGTGTCAGGAGGCGTATGGGCATCTTCGTAATCATCTTTTCGCGACCGTCGAGGAGGGCAAAAGAGGAGTCGGGGAGACCAAAGAGAGGGTGAGGAATGGAACGTGAAGCCTGAAGAATGACGCAGTTTGGCATGGCGAAATCCAGTTGGGCAGCCTCCTCCAAGGAAAGGGTAGTAATCCTTTCGAGTTCGGGATTCCCCAAGTGCTCGCCTACATACATATTATAATAGGTATAACCATACGTCAACATCCGTTTGGCAACGGCTGAGGGCGTGTGGTCCCGGTCTGTCAGTAAACCTATCTTGGGACTTCGTTCAATGAGGGCGCGGTCGAACTCTGGCCAGGGACGGCCCGTGAGCGAAACGATGTGCATATCGTGGTAAGGCATCACCAGACGGTGGGCCAGCATTTGCAGGGAATTGAAGGTTGGGTAAACCTTGATGTCGGCATCGGGAAACTCGCGCCGAAGTGTATTGGCAAAACCAAAGAACAGAGGGTCGCCGGAAGCAAAGACGATGAACGCCCCCTCTCCCCGCTCCCACGAGGGGGAGAGCCTCCTATACTCATCAAACACCTTGCTGAGCGGTACGGTGATGTCTATCCATTGAGCATCAAGGGGCAGCAGTGGCATCACTATTTCATGATGCCGCCGTCCACCCGAAAACACCTTCCCTTGCCCGATTATCTCCATCGCTTCGGGAGAAAACCAAGGGTGTGGATTGTCAGTGATACCTATTACGATAAATCGCATGATGAACTTTCAATCTTAAATCTACAGGTCGCGACCTGGTTTGAGTTGTTCGGCATCGTCGAAGGTCAGGATGGCATTGCAGAGTGTGGCGGCAAGGTTGCTTCCGCCTTTGCGCCCCTCGACGATGAGCTTTGGAATCTGTTTCAATGTCTTGACGGCATGCTTGCTTTCGCAGACATGCACGAAACCCACGGGCGCCGCGATGATGCCGGCGGGATGCAGTTTGTCCTTGCGCACCAGGTCGCAAATCTCGAAGAGCGCCGTCGGAGCATTGCCTACGACATACAATGCCTCAGAATATTCCTCGGCAGCCAATTGCATACAGGCCTGACTGCGGGTGATGCCTTTTTCTTCTGCCATCTGCTTAGAGCGTGGGTCGTTGATGTAGCAGTGTACTTCGATGCCCAGCCGCTCCAAAGCGCCCTTGCGGATGCCGCTGGCTGCCATGGTGACATCGGTGACGATGTGCCGCAGCGTACCATCCTTTACCTTATTATATAGAATCTCTGTGGCCCGTTCGTCCATCCACAGACATTGTTCCATGCCGAAGTCCACCGTGGTGTGGATGGCATGCAGCAAAGGCCACAGTCGCCAGGCAGGCACATCGGGGTGCTGCATCTCAGAGAGGATGGTGCGGAACGACTGCATCATGATTTGCTGACCAACACCTCCCCCTTCTCCTCCCAAGGAGGGGTGGTTCCCCTGTACTATAACTCCCTCTCCTTGGGAGAGGGTTGGGGTGAGGTTGTATCCACGGGGGGTGATGAACTTGCCGTCGGTGATGTACGACTGCGAGTTTCCGATGATGACAATGGTGAACATGTCCACGTCTTCAGGGTCGAGCTGTCCCAGCGTGGTGAGTTTGATTTCCTGTCCCTCGCGTCCAGCCTGACGAACATAGCCCACGGGTGTCTCCTTGCTCCGTCCTTCCTGGAGGAAGATTTCCACGAGACGGTACAACTGCCAATACCTTTCATGCGACTTGGGATTATAGATGGCTGTCACGAAGTCGCCTGTAGCAGCTGCACGTATGCGCTTTTCAATGACAGTCCAAGGGGTCATGAGGTCGCTCAGCGAAATGATGCACATGTCATGTCCGATAGGTGCACCCAATAGCGATGCCGCCTTCTGGAAGGCAGAGATGCCTGGGAGGATGACAATCTCAGGCCCCCCACCCTTGGGGAGGGGCTGGGGGTGGGCCATCTCATAGATGAGCGGAGCCATGCCGTAGATGCCGGCGTCGCCGGAGGAGATGACTACTACGTCCTTTCCCTCTTGGGCCAAGGCAAAGGCCTGTTCGGCACGTTCGCGTTCGCGCTTCATGCCGGTGTCGATGCACAGGCATCCAGGCTTCAGGAACGGTTCAATGAACTGGAAGTAATACTTATAGCCCACCACGACATCGGCCTTGCTGACAGCCTCGACGACTGCCGGCGTGATGTCCTCCTTGCTGCCCGGCCCTATGCCGGCGATGGTTATCTTTCCTTTTGCCATTTCTTCATTTACCATTTACCATTTACGATGGCAAATGTACAAATAAATTATGAATTATGCATTGTTTCAGTACGTCATTCTTAGGCTTGCGATGAAGGAACGTCCAGGATTGACCGTCGAGAAATTGGAGTTCCAGGGCGATGTGTCGCGCTGGTTGAACAGGTTTTCGATGCCAAAACCTGGTTCGAGGGTGCAGTGTTTCAGTGCGAAAATGTGGCGTGTAGTCAAGTCCCATTGGCCGATGCCATCGGCATAGCCGTATGTCGAACTATAGCGTCGGCTCTGAATATGGGCGTTGAGGCTGATGTTGAAATGATAGGTTCCCCATGCCTTGCTCCAGACCCTGTCCCACGAGGCATTCACGTTTCCCACGTGACGGATGCTCTTGTCAACGGGTGTCTTGGTGACGATGTATTGCTGTGTAGTTTTGTCCAATGTCTGGGTCTCTGCCTCGCTGTCCGTAAAGGTATAGCCTCCGCCCAGGGTGAGTCCATAGGGCAGGAGAAGCTTCACAGAGGCACTTATTCCCTGAATTGTGGCACGGTCGATATTGTCGCGTTGGCGGATGGTTGTCCACCCTTCGGTTTGCAGAGCCGTGAGGGATGGGTCGGCGGCAATCTCAGCATCGGTCATGGTGCGATAGTTTATCATGTCGCGAATCTTGTTCATGAATCCGCTGACGGACAGACGCATCCAATGGTTGCTATATTCGAGGTTGAGGTTCAGAAAGTGATTCTTCTCGGCCTGGAGCCCAGGGTTGCTGAGGGTGTATCGCGATGTGGTCTTGGCTTGGTCGGTGGCATAGAGTTGCGACAAGGTTGGGGTTCGATAGCCCCCTGCATAATTGAAACGGGCGCGGAACCCTTTGATGTGGTAGAACAAACCTACATTGGGTGTAAAGGCTGCCCCGAAGTTGTCGTTCTGGGTGTAACGGATGCCTGCAATGGCCTCCAGCCCTTTTACGATATTAACCTCGTCCTGTGCATAAAAGTTGTAGGTGTTTGTCCGTTCTGAGTCGATGTTGTCGCTCTGACTGGTCAGGCTCTCCTGCACCATCTCGGCACCAGCCGTCAGTTTATTCCATTTGGCCAGGCGGAAGATGCCACGCAGGTTTTCGTTGATGTAGTGTGTGCGTTTGCGTGTCTCGTCGTACGCCTCCTTGTCGGCTGTCTGCCAGTAGTCGTAGTCGGATGTGAAGTTATCGCTATAAACGTCCAGATAGACGTGGATTTTCTTGTTGGGCGACCATCGTGCTCCGCCGCCGTAGGCATAGGTCTGGTGGTGCAGGTCGTAGGTGTAGGCTTTCTTGCTGGTATAGTCGTATGTGCCGTCAGCCTTCTTCTTTTGGGTATAGTATGTGGCGTCAGACGGACGATGGGTAAGATAATCGTAGTAGGAGCCCCGAAGATAGACAGACCATTTGTCGTCGAATCGCCATTCGAGTCGTTCGCTTAGGTTGTCGCTCTTGTATCCCACCGACATGGGGCGCCCTGTGAGCTTCAGTACCTCTGTGGCGTCCTCTTCAAAGGCTTGATAGTGATTCACTTGCCAATTGTCGGCCTGGTGATGGGCGTATGATGTCTGAGCACTAAAGTGCCCGGCACAGACGTCTACGTCGATATTCTGGTCGAGGCGCCCGTGGTTCATGATGTGTGTTTCGGACGATGCGGATACAGGTTCTTTGCCATCTTCGGTGATGACATTGATGACACCGGCAATTGCATCGCTGCCGTATAGTGAGGAAGCCGCTCCGTTGTAAATCTCGATACGCTTCACATTGTTCATGCTGATGCGGTTCCACCGGTCGTCGCCCGTCATTCGTCTGCCGTTCTCCATGATGACGATGTAGTCGTCGCTCACGCCGCCAAAGTTGACAAAGGTGCCCATTCCATTGGTGTGGGTGGTCACGCTGGAGGTCAGTTTGGTCAGTGCATCTTGCAGACTTGTTACTTGGGCGTTCTGTAGTTCCTTGGCAGTGATAACCTTGACTGTCACTGGCGAGTCGTCGGCACGATGATAGGTTCCTGTGCCCGTGATGACTACGGGGTTCAGGTTTTGTGAGCGCAGAGAGTCGCCCTTAGTTTTGTCGTTTTGTGCCCATAGTATCCCGCTGGATAGAGTAAAAAGGGCGAAAAGGGAGATTTTACGAAGCTTCATGTTCTTATGGCGTTTACTATCAGTGCATTATTGTTGTTATGATAGTTGCATAATGACTATCAATATGGTGTTAGGAAAAGAACCCTGTATGATGCCAGGCAAACATACAGGGTTCCCGCTTTACACATATAGATAGGAATAGTTACGAGTTATTCTTCTTCTTCGGCGAACATCTCGATAGCGTTCTTGGTATGCTTCTTCCAGATGGTGCGGATGTTGGGATAGTCACCCAGTCCCTTGAGGATGCAGTTGTTGGCTGTGTTGGCATCGTTGCCGTCGTAGTTGCAGGTGAAACCCTTCTCCTGGAAGAACTCGCGCCAGCTGTCACCTTCGTTCTCGATACCCGACATGTCGTTGTGGGCATGGTCACCGGCGATGCACATCAGGGCGTGGAGCGTTACGACGGCACCTTCCTTCACATTACCCTCCATGCGGTCGTCCCACAGGTTGTCGATGAGATTGTCCTCCATATCGACGGTAGCCACGAAGTAGTTCTTGTTAATCAGCTGTAACTGCTTCTCAAGTTGAGTATAGCGCACGTTGCCGTTGCCGTAGTTGTAGCCTTCGGGGTTACCGTGGCCAAGGAATACCATCACGTTGTCGTTCTCCACGTACTTGCTGAAGTAGCCATCGAGCGCCTTGGCTGTAGCCTCTACGTCCTCCTCTTCGGCCATCAGCGGGCCGCCGATGAACACCTTCACGCCCTCTTCCAGATAGTCGGGGTCGAGGTCGCCATAGACGTTGTTCTTGAAGTCCTTGATGTAGGTGTCGCGCAGGCGCAGGTATTCCTCACCGGGGATGATGTGGAGCGACTGCACGCGCACCTCCTCGTACTTCTGGCGGCCGATGGCCTCGAGCCAGAAGTTGGGGGCATAGAAGTCCTGCCTCTCGTAGTGCTCGCCCTCGCGGCTCTTGTTGATGCAGATGGCGGAGGTGAAAGAGAAGTAGACGTCGTAGTCCTTGAAGGCCTGGTCGCCCTCGTAGTCGGCCACGATGCCCTTGAAGGTCTGGTGGGCATTCTCCCACGTTGAGCCGAAGGCCACCAGCAGGAGGGCCTTCTTGTTACCGCTCTTGGCCTTCTTGGCCTTCACCTGAGATTCTACACTTGACAGGTACTTCTCGAAGTTGCCTTGCTGTACCTCGTCATCGTCGGAGCAAGCCGTGAAGCCTGCCGACATCATCATGGCTGCGAAAGCCACGAAAAGAAACTTAATCTGTTTCATCTTTACTTTGTTTTAGGGTTGAATAATTAGATTGTTGTTTAACTTTTGTTCCTTGGTGGAATCGGATTGTCAATGCTGCATACACGGTAGTCCCTGGCGTGGTGGTGCCAAGGTGCCGACCGTGTGGCGTGCGGTCAACGTAGTTGAAGATGTTGTCGATGCCAGCCTCTACGCGGAAGGACGTGGTGCTTTTCCCCTTTTGTCTGCTGAAGTCATAGCTCCCCGTCATGCGCCACAGGTGGTATGCCTTGCCGTTGCCGTAGTTCTCGTAATAGCGCGTAGAAGATGCACGTCCGTAGAGTCCCAGACCTATTCTGTTTCCTCTCTCCTCTCTCTTCTCGCCTTTCAGCAGGTAGCTCCACGTTGCAAACAGGTTGCCCTTGTGGTGCGCCGTGCCGTCGATAGTCAGTCGGTGCAGTTGCTCGGTCTTCTCGTCATACACGCTGCCACGGGCCTTCAGGTAACTGTAGCCTCCGCCCACGGTCACGCCCTTGCCGGCATTCCAGCGTACATTGACATCCACCCCCGTCGTGTAGGCATCCTCCAGATTCTTGTACTGCCGCACGAAGGCTGGGTCGTATCGCAGGATGAGGTCGCCTGGAGCCTCATTGGTGGGGATGGTCACGAGGTTTATCATATTGTCCACCTTATTGTAGTAACCCGTTGCACTGATGTTCACCTTGGCTATGCGGTATTCGGCGTTCAGCGATAGGTAGTTGCTCGTCTGCGGTTTCAGGTCGCTATTGCCCAGGAAGAGACGCACGCCACCCATGTCGCGCACATAGCGGTAGTGCTGCTCCTTGGGCGTGGGCGACTTGAATCCTTGTGCCCATGAGGCTCGTATGCGGAAGTCACCCAAACTCAGCATGGCCGAAAGCTTTGGGGTCAGATGCAATCCGAATTGTCCGTTATGGTCGAGCCGCAAGCCGGCAGTCACGTTCAGCATTTTCAAGGGGTTCCATTCCTCTTGGGCGTAGATGGCTTGTGTCCAATCCCTCGCTCTGTCGCTGTCGATGCGCAGGGGCGCACGCAACCAATCGTGGCGGAAGTCGTAGCCTACGCTCAGACGGTGCTGTGCCGCCAATGGGAAAACACCCTTCAGTTGCAGCATCGTCCGACGTTGGTCGGCCTGGAGCGCACGGTCCCCATTATAATATATATAAGGTAAGGCCGGGTCGTCGCTCTCCACGAGCCATCCCTTCTCTGATGTATAGTCGTAGTAGTAGCCATGACGGTTCCACATAAGGTCGGCCGTCAGTCGGTAGTCTTTCTTTGTCAGCCACGACCATCCCGCTGAGGCCGCCGCATCGTCGTAACTCAGGTCGTAGCCGTGCACGTCGGCCACGGCATATTTCCCATTCGGACGGTAGATGCGCTTGTGGTACCACATGCCGTCGGCATAGACATCCATGCCCTTCATGGGTTGCCATGCCAGTCGTTCGCTCAGTTGGTACAGACTATTCTTGTTCACCGTCTTGTTCTGCGAGTCGGTTATCACCCGTCCGCCTATCTGCGTCGGGTCTTCCTCGCCCGTGTTCTGCCAACCGTTGGTATGTCGATAGTGGAAGTTTGTCAGGCTCTGCACCTTGCCCAAGGTCAGCCCCACGGTATTGTGCTGGCGCAGGTCGGCATAGCTGCCGCCGCGCGACTCGTTCTCCACGACCCAACCTTTGGGGTACTTGCGTGTGATGATGTTTATCACGCCGGCAATGGCATCGCTCCCGTACAGGGCCGAGGCTGCCCCTTTCACAATCTCTATGCGCTCAATGCGCGACGGGTCTATCAGCCCTAAGTCGTTCTGCCCGCCGTTGTCGCCGTGGATGCGCTTGCCATCGATGAGGATGAGGATATAGTTGTTGCCCAGTCCGTTCAGTTGCATCTGGCTGCCCATGTCGTCCTCGTTGAAGGCAAACGAGGCAGTCAGTCCTGCGAGGATGTCCTCTAAACTTCGGCCACCATACTGGGCAAGCATCTTGTGGGAGATGACCTCCGTCTGTACGGGCGCATTCTTCAGCAGGTGCTGGGTGCCAGTACCTGTAATCACAATCTCCTGGATGGTGTCCGTGCGGAGGATTGTCTGTGCCAATAACGACGGTGACAGGCACATGAGTGCCGTCCCGACCCAAAGACGTAGTCTTCCTTTCATTATTTCCGCCCTCGCTTGTTCCTGAGCGTGCGTACTGTTTTTATTTCTGGTAGGCTTGACTTTTGGTCGAGCCCTCCCATTGCTTGGCATAGCTGAAGCAAGCTTCGCTCTGCCCTCACTCCTGGTAGGTCTTCTGGCTTTCCCCAATCTGCTCACCTTCCCAGCAATTCCATTGTCAATTGTCCGTTGCCAATTGTGCTTGCCAGTGGCTTGTGTCGAGCAGACCCAATAATGGGGATTACAGCTGCAGGTACAGCCCCGGATTCTCACCGGATTCCCTTGCACCGAAGCACCCCTAAAGGCACCCAGTTGCCAGGTTTCGACTGCAAAGGTAATAAAAAATTGACAAATGACAATTGATAATTGGCAATTATTTTCTATTTTTGCACTATGAAATCTGGATTCTTGATAGCAGCCCCCCATAGCGGGTCGGGAAAAACCACCGTTGCCCGTGGCCTGATGGCCCTGTATCGGAAGCAGGGCTATACGGTACAGCCCTTCAAGTGCGGGCCCGACTACATCGACACGAAATTCCACGAACGCGTATGCGGACGACCCAGCGTGAACCTCGACTCCTTCTTTGCTTCGGAGGATCACTTGCGTAGTCTCTTTGCCCATTATGCCGAGGGGGCCGACATTGCCATCGTGGAGGGTATGATGGGCCTGTTCGACGGTTACGACCGCGACAGTGGTTCGTCGTACGAGATAGCACGCATCCTCGGCCTGCCCGTCATCCTTGTCGTTGATGCCCGTTCGGCTGCCTATTCGATGGCGGCTCTGCTCACGGGCTTCATCAACTTCCGGAGGGGCATCCGCCTCGCGGGCGTTATATATAATAAGGTAGGGTCGGAACGGCACTTTCAGATGCTTCGCCAGGTGTGCGACGACCTGCATGTTCCCTGTCTGGGGTATCTGCCAAAGCAGACGGAACTGGAAACGGGCAGCCGATACCTGGGATTGGACTTCAACCTCCCCCTTCCCCCTCCCAAGGAGGGGGCATCATCCCCTGAAAAGATATTTGAGGAAAATATTAATTGGGAACTGATAGTTAGAAGTACTTGTTATAATGTAGAGAATAATCTCAATGTGGCTCACGCCCCCTCCTTGGGAGGGGGTAGGGGGAGGTCCCTCGTCGCCCGCAATGCCGAAGCCTTCTCCTTCCTCTATCAGGAAAGCCTCGACTGCCTGGCCACCATGGGTCCCGTCGAGTTCTTCGATCCGGAAAAAGATAATTTTCAATCTTCAATCTTCAATTTTCAATTAATTTATCTCCCTGGCGGCTATCCCGAGAAGCACTTGGAGGCATTGGCGGGGAACGAGGCTTGCCGCAAGGCCATTCGCGACTTTGCCGAACAGGGTGGGGCTATCATTGCCGAATGTGGAGGCATGATGTATCTGTGCGAGAGCATCGTTACGGACGACGGCGAGTATCCCATGTGCGGCGTGCTGCCGTACAAGATATCGGCACGCAAGGCCGACCGTAAGCTTTCGTTGGGTTATCGCCAATTCACATTGGACGGTAGGGAGTATCGTGGTCACGAGTTTCACTATACGCAGTTCTTAGGCGATGTCCCCCCTTCCATTGTGCAGGTGTACAATGCCAAGGGCGAACCTGTCCCGACGCCCGTATTCCGCTACAAGAATGTGCTGGCCAGCTACACACATCTCTCTCCTTCCTCCCTTCACATCCTTACTTTGCTATGATTTATTGATACTGCGACAAGGCGGGGGCTCTCGATGGGATGTCAATCAGTCCCTATATGGCTTTGCTTGACGCACAGCTGTCCGTCAAGCGAAACGACGCGTCGTTGGGGCTCAGACGATACTATGGTTGCGCTTGACGGACAGCTGTGCGTCAAGCGGAGCCTCGTGACGATGCTTGTTTACTTCCGTATCAACTTCGCGGCAAAGCCACCACCTTGGACCAGATGCAGGGACAGGATGTCGGAGCTGGACAGTTGGAAGTGTCGGACATCGTAGTCGGTGGCTACGTGGCTGGCATTGATGCCGTCGCAGAAGATCTCGGCATCGAACTTGGCCTTTGCGGGCAGGATGCTGGAGAGGCGTATCTCCAGGTCGCGCTCGTCCCAGTTGGTTTCGCCGGCAATGTAGTAGTTGCCCTTGTCGTCGGTGCGCAGGACCACGATGTACTCGCCCAGGCGGCCGTCGATGACCTTCAGCGACTGGTACATGGCAGGCAGCGAAGCGATGAAACGGGTGCACTCGGGCTCCCGTTCGTAGGCCGTGGGGCTGTCGGCGAGCATCGTTAGGGGCGACTCGTGTACGATGTAATGGGCCAGTTGGTGGCATCGGGTGCCCATCGTGATGGGGTTGGCATAGATGGGCTGATAGTCGGCACGGGTGGCGTTGCGCATGCCGCCTGGTGTGAAGTCGACGTAGCCAGCCTGACCTCGGATGAAGGGGAACGTGACATCGTATCGAGGCATGTCCTGTTCGTCGTGCTTGGTCCACTTCACCTCCTCCATGCCGAATACGGCCTCGAAGTTGATGACGTTGGGCCATGTGCGCTGTATGCCCTGTGGGGCGTAGATGCCGTGATAGTCGAGCACGAGATGGTGGTTGGCACAGGCCTCTGCTATGCGGTAGGTCATCTCCACGGCCTCCTGGTCGTTGCGGTCGAGGAAATCGACCTTGAAGCCGGCGATGCCCATCTGAGCGTACTTGAGGCAGGCCTGTTCCAACTGGTCGTTGAGCACGTTGAAGACTGTCCACAAGATGATGCGGACGTTGCGTTCGCGGGCATACTGGACGAGCATGGGCAGATCGATTTCGGGGATGGTCTGCAGCATGTTCCCACTCTTCGGGTCGTACCAGCCTTCGTCGAGGATGACGTATTCCAGACCGTTGCGTGCGGCAAAGTCGATGTAGTGTTTATAGGTGTCGTTGTTGATTCCGGCCTTGAACTTGATGCCCGACAGTCCCCAGTCGTTCCACCAGTCCCAGGCCACGTGGCCGGGCTTTATCCACGACGTGTCCTCGATGCGCGAAGGGGAAGCCAGGGCATAGACCATGTTGTTGGCGAGCATGTCGCAGTCGTTGCGGGCAACGGCGATGATGCGCCAGGGGGTATGCTCCACACCCTGTGCGATGTAGTCCTCGCGGGCGGTCACGAACCGTTGCTGCCGCCGTGGGGACTGGTCGAACGCCTTGGGAAAGCACGAGAACTTGCCTGCCATCCACTTGTCCAGCACTTCGACGAACATGCCCGGATAGTTCCTGACGTCGCTCTCCATGATGGTAAGCTTGGCCGCTCCGCAATCTACGGTCAGTGGCAGGAAGGCCAGCGTGGGGCTCTGTTTCGAGAGCCGTTCCACCTGGTATGTAGCCTGAAAGGCCATTGCGTCGGGCTTTCGGGTGTTGGTGGAGTGTGGGACGTAGGCCATGTAGTCCTCTGGGAAACTGTAGTCGGTACATTCTTCTATGATGCGGTTCTGCTCGGGGCGTTTGGCCTTGGGCAGAACGTAGCGGAAGGCCACCCCTTCGTTGTAGATGCGCACCTCGACGGAGAGGCCGTCGTTGAGGGGGACGTTCATTTGGTTGTACTCTGTCTGGAAACTTGCCTGACGGTAGTTGGGAGCCACGATGTCCTCCTTTTGGTACTTCGTGGTTGGCTTTCCCTTTATGTCTGTTCCACAGACCTCCTTGCCGTCCACCTCGGCTTCGATGCCCAGTTCCGCCCCCATCAGCCATTTGTTGTCGGAGACGATGCCCAGGCTGACCCGTTCTTTGTCGTCAAGGATGACAAGGAGGCGCCGGTCGGGCGAAGCCATGTTCTGGGCCTGCGCAGCGAAGTGAAAGATGAAAGGCAAGAAGTAAAGAAATGTAATTCGTCTCATGTTTTTAAGTATTTCATGTCCAAAGTTACGAATTAATTCACAATTCACAATTCACAATTCACAATTATTTTGTATCTTTGCGGTAAGAAAATCGTAATAGGCATAGATATGATATCATTTTCTCTGGCTTTGGTGGCTCTGTTGGTGGGCTATCTTGTTTATGGAAAGCTGGTGGAACGTGTGTTCGGCATAGAGCCGGAACGCAGGACACCGGCATACGTGAAGGCCGACGGAGTGGACTATACGCCCATGTCCCGCTGGCGTGTGTTCCTCATCCAATTCCTGAACATTGCGGGCACGGGCCCCATCTTCGGTGCCATCATGGGCATTAAGTTCGGTCCGGCAGCCTATCTGTGGATAGTGCTGGGCTGCATCTTCATCGGTGCATTCCACGACTATATGTCCGGCATGATCAGCCTGCGCAAGGATGGCCTGTCGCTGCCCGAAGTGCTGGGCGACGAACTGGGAACGGGTGTGCGCTACGTGATGCGCCTGCTCTCCATCCTCCTGCTGGTGCTGGTGGGCACGGTCTTTGTGGTGACTCCTGCCGACCTGCTGGCGCAAATGACAGACGGTTTCCATTTTTCAGTCTTCAATCTCCAGCTTGCCCTGACGCCGTTGGTTTGGTTCTTTATCATATTGTTTTATTATGCCCTGGCCACGATGTTACCCATCTCTACGCTCATCGGTCGCATCTATCCTGTGTTCGGAGTGTCGCTGTTGGTGATGGCCCTGTTGGCCTGCTATGGCATCTATGCGCTGGACGGTTCGGTACCCGAGCTCACCGACGGCCTGGCCAGCCATCATCCCCAGGGCTTGCCCGTATTCCCCCTGCTGTGTATCACCATTGCCTGTGGGGCGGTCAGTGGCTTTCATGGTACGCAGAGTCCCATCATGTCGCGTTGCCTGCAGAACGAACGCGACGGGCGCATCGTTTTCTATGGTGCCATGATAACGGAGGGCGTCGTAGCCCTCATCTGGGCTGCTGCTGCCATCAAGTTTGCCGGTTCGTATGAACATCTGGCAGAGATGGGGTCGCCTGCCGTTGTCGTTCACATGGTCTGCAACACTTGGTTTGGCCGAGTGGGTGCCATACTGGCTGTGCTGGGTGTGGTGGCTGCGCCCATTACATCGGGCGATACGGCTTTCCGTTCGGCCCGACTCATCATT
>CACZRZ010000190.1 GCA_902783655.1 uncultured Bacteroidales bacterium | reverse complement strand
GAATATCTAGAGAATATAGAGCATCTAGAGGGCTATTGTCTCTATGGTTTCCCAGCCTGTTGCTGTTCGGCGTACCAGGTGCGCCACTTTGTGACTTCGGCCTCCAGCTCCGCCACGCGGGCTTTCAGGGCCGAGATTTCTTGGTTCTGTGTCTGACGGCGTCCCAGTCGGGCAGCGGTCATGCGTTCCTTGATGCCTCCGTTTTCCACGAAGTCCTGTTCGAGGTTGGCCAGGTGTTTGGCTATCATCTTATCGATGAAATGGCAAAGGCTGATGGCAATATTTGCCAATTCCTCGTCAGTAGCAACCGCGAAGAAGGGTTTGTAGTCCTCCACGCCATTGTGTCTGCGACAGTATTCCATCATGCCATCATATCGCGGATGCCCTGCCTCCCACTGAACGAGTCCGCGAGTCTCCAGATACTGCTCGTAGTCGTGCAGCAGTTCTTGCAGACTGCCCTTCGACACCCCATTGAGCTTCACCTCGATCTCTGTAGAGGTTATCCCATCTTCGCTGCCCTCGATGATGTTCTGCGTGATAGAGCGCGCAGCCTGCACCATTTGGTCGATGGTGCGGTCGTTCTTCTTCAGGAAGCGCTCCTTGAAGGCGTAGGTCAACTGGTAGAGTGCCTCTGCTTTCTGATAAAAATAGAGTGCCTTCCAGTTGGTGGGTTTACGCAAGAAGTGGTGCTCAGAGTCTGGCATAGTGCTTAAGTTTTTTGGTTCCTAGATGGGCTAGACTGACTAGAGTGGCTAGATTATCTAGAGTGTCTAATTCTTTTTAGTCGAACTGCCCTGTGTGCTCGCCACTGACCACAGGGATGAGAATGCCCGTGACAGGGTCAGCCTTGAGTGTGAGCGTATAGGCCTTGCCGGCCTCGACGGTGATGGAGCCAGTGGCTCCGCTGATGTCTGTGACGTGGCTACCGGACAGGGCCGGAGCTGTAATGGTGTAGCTAACCGCACCCACGGGGAAGTAGGCTACGGTGGGGGTTGATGAGAGGTTTATCTCTCGCGTGCCAACAGTGAACGTGGCATTCCCATACTTCGACGAGAATGTGCCATCCTCTACGATGGTCAGTTTGGCGTTCGAGGGCTTACCCATATTGATGGAGACGTTCACAACGTCATCCACATGCAGGGTAAAATCCTGATAGCCACTGTAAGTGGGGAATCCGATACCCGACTGGGTACCCGACTCGTTGGAGACTGTCAGTCGATAGTTGCCTGCCTCAATTTCCAAGGAACTAGCGTTCATCAATGAGGCGAGTGTGCCAGACTCACTTATCGAATGAGCATCGATAAGCGATGTTCCTGTCAGGGTATATGTATACCCATCGTAGTTGGTGAGGGTCTGCGTGGCGCGCGTTTGCGCATCCACGTAGCCCTCCATTCCTACGAGAGATAGCACAATGCGTCCCTTCACACCCTGCTCCGGTTGGGGCTGAGTGTCCTCGTTCAAGCATCCCGTCAACAGCGGAAGCAGTAGCAGGAGCGCGAAAGTCAGTATCTTAGAACTATTGTGCTGCATGTGATTATTTACAAATTAATTATATCTTTTCACCAGTTTCAGCATTAACGGTGATAGTCTGGGTAGTACCGTCGGTCCAAGTCTCATCATAGGTAATACCTGTGGTGTTGGCGATAGTAATTGTACCGTCCGCATTGATGGCAAGACTCAGATAGTTCTGAGTACCAGCTCCTGCCAACGTAATGCTACCATCAAAGTGCTTGTCCGTGCCATCCTTTTTCCAATTAATTGTATATTCAAGGCTTGTTGATGCCTGGAAGAAAGCACTTGTAGCAGTAGTAAGAGTCGGGGTACGACTGGCTTCAGTAGAGTTGCTCGTAATCTCAACATTGGTAAAGTAAAGGCCTGTTGTTTCATTGCCGTTGAAACCCGTCTGAGTTACATCAAACTTTACATTCTTTGCCTTTCCGCAATTAATTGTAACATTCGTGGCAGCATTAGCATTTACAGTAACCCCCGTTTGAGTTCCCTCATAGTAAGCAGCACCAAGACCACTATTATCTTCATGTGCTGCATCCATATTAGCATAGTTAGAAACTGTCACGCTATAAGTACCATAAAGGAACTTGGTGCTGGCCAAAGTAGTCATTTGGAGGTGAGTTTCACCTGTACCAAAATCATTGTCAGTGCCCTCTCCGTCAACGAAAGCATACCAATCTGTAACCGTAGCCACAGAGGCACGTGTTGCGAGGGAGTTATCGGCTTCGATACTAACATTGATAGTACCCTTCTCCCCATTCTTCAGATTCACTTCATCCTCGCTGAGGCAAGAGGTAAGACTCATAGTGGCGGCTACGGCCACTGCACACATGAAAAACTTTTTCATAATCTTTTTACTTTAATTGGTTATTAATTACTTTATTTTTATCTTTTCAATTTTCAATTTAATAGGACTTCCTCGGTGGTTCCATCGTCGAACGTCTCGTCGTAGGTGATGCTCACGCCCAACGTGCCTGTCTCTATTACATGTTCACCCTTGCGGATGTGGAGGCGATAGACGCGCCCCTGTTGCATGGTAAGGGTGCGGTCGATAGTCTTCAGCATACCGTCCCAACCGGCAGAGGCATTGATGAGCAGACGCACATCGCGAGTGCCGTCGGCTTCGACATTGTAATAGGCTACACGGTTGGTGGTGGCAGCATCGAACTTCAGGTTACGTTCATCGACAACGGTGACGGAGTAGCCCACGGTGAAGAACGAGGTGAACGATTCGTCGAAGTCCACCGTCAGACCAGCATTAGCCATACTGCACTCCACAGAGACCGGAGTATCCGCATTTTTCGCGATGGAGAAGGTCGTGGACTGACCATAGAAACGGCGCTGTCCCCAACCGTCATTTACGCTTTCGGCCTCATCGGCAGTGCAACTTTGCGCCGTGACCACATAGCCTGCGCCCACAGGCTGGGTGCGGTCGGCCAGGGTGACATTTGCATAGGGGGTATTGGTCCAAATGGCTTCGCCGTCCTGCAAGAGGCTGACGGTGAAGGATGATTTCTCGTCATCGGTCAGTTCCCGACCGGCACGTGTCTCCACTTCGACTATCATGCTGTCAGCCACAAGTCCCAGCGAGAACGTACCGCTCAGGTTACCCTGCGGACCGTCCAACTCGGAAACACAGCCTGCGAAGAACAGTCCGAGGAACAAGGGGATTATATGTTTGATATATTGTTTCATCAGTTTATTCATCTGTACTGCACAATGATACTATATATTTTTGCATGAGTGCCCTCGTCAAAAAGGGTGGCCGGATTGCCATAAGAGTTATCACAAGATATGGTAGGATTGGCTGCCGTCAAGGTTGTGGGGAAACTACTTCCATCTTCCTGTGTCGTCATATATCCAGGCTCAATTTTACTCAACTCCGTACCGCTGCAAGTAAGTGTATAGGTTGTGCCTACCGTTGCTCGGCGCACTGCCACATTCTGCCTTACCGTCACACTCATGTCTTCTGGGGCATAAAACGACTTGGATATGGTGTTATTGTGCATTCGTACATAGTCGCTGTTCCATTTATTAGGGCTTCCCGACCAGTCAGAGCTTGTAGGTGGTGCGGCCTTGTATGGCAAGCCCGTGATGTGGAGAGTCTTGCTTGCAGACGAATTCGTCCCGTCAAAAGCTACTGTGGCAGAAAGGGTGTAGGCCTGATACTTGCTGACTGTATAGTTCTTATAGGTATAAACTCCTTTTGACGAACTGTTAAGTGAGCCATTGAATGTGTTGGTTGCGTTGAACGTGTACTTGCTATTGGTAAGAATACGCTCCGCCACACCTGTTATCGTAGCTTTCGGTTCATAGATGGTCATAGGGTCGAGTCCATTGGCAGTAACAATGTTCTTATCTACACCATCGCCCTTATAATAAGAGAATGAGGTGTAAGCTGTCAACGTGAGTCCGAACCTTGGCTTCTCTGTGAAGTTGAAATTTGGCACGGTCTTTGTTATTGTCTTTTCGTTGGAGGTTGTATATGAATAGGCAACCGTGTAGTTTCCCGTAGGAAGATAAGGCCACGAAGCATCACTTTCATTAGAGGTGAGGTCGCCTATGCCAGAAAGGGTACGCACCGTAGTGCCACTGCTATTCTTGATAGTAGCAGTCCACGCCTGGCCTTCGATGGGAGCACCTGTCAAAATGACACGTGTACCCTGAAGTACGCCATTGTCATAAACGTGAGCGACAGAAATGGCAGGCGTGTTGACAAGGTCGATGTTACCCAGCGAGTAGATGCGTCCGGCCTGACCGCCAAACGTGGTGGACGAAGCCAAACGATAGGTCTTTTCATCGGAGGTCCTCATGGTCATGGAGAAGCCTTCCAACTGGACAGGAGCCGTAAGCAGGTAATACGTACCTGCTGCAAAGGTTGTAGCGCCACGGGGAGGCAACATGGTGATGGTCTTGCTCTCCGACGAAGCAATGCTGACAATGGGAAGATCGCCTGCGTAATCAATGTTAAGTTTACCAGCCACTGCCGTAGGAGCGGTGAAGGTAATGCTCTTGACCTTGTTGGCTGCGTATGCAGGTACCGTAAAACGGAGCAACTGACAGACGTTGTAGAACATGACACTGGAGGGACTGCCGTCGATATTGCGCTTACCTTTGGCAACAGAGATGTTCTGCCCTGCAGGGAAGCCATCGGCCAGCATATACTGCTCAGTGGGCAGCGTGGCTGACAAAGTTGAATAGGAAGCTGCCGTTTCGCTGCCCAGGTCGTAGGGATAGATAGCGGCAAAGGATTCTGTCTTAGCCGTAATTTGTCCCACAAAGCGAGTGGCGTCATCGGTGATATTACCTGCGAACTGGTGTTTCGAGGCCTTGAAGTCGTAAACTGCAATCTCATCGCCTTCGGTCCACTGGACAGCACCTTCTGACAAGGAGGTGCGCGTTTCCCCAGCCTGTGCGTCAATGGTCAACGGAACCAGTTGCTGGCTGTCGTCGTCGAAGGCCGTGTCTGTGCAGGCTCCCAGCAACAGGGTTACGAGCAGGGGCAATATGTAATATATCTTCTTAGTCATAGTTGTCAATATCTACGTCAGTATTATCCTCTGTATATCCCTCGTGGGTGCTGCCCATGTCGGTGTCGCCTTCATCGGCTTTTATGTCATCGTCGGTGATGTAGAGAGTCTCATCGGCAAAGAGTTCTTCTTCGTCGACAGTAATATTGAGGCTCATAGTTGACATTTCATAATTGATAGTCACACGGCTTAAATCGGCCTTCTTAAGAGTGATTTCTATATCACGGTCGAGCGTTTTGCGCGGGCTTACGGCATGGATGTGGTAGGTTATCTGTCGGGTGCCGTCGTCGCCCACATTGAAATAGGCCACATCGCTTTCCTGACTAACAGCACCATTGGCCGACAGACCTCCTGTGTACTTGTCAAACGTCACCGTACGGTTGCCTTCGGTGATTGTTACCTGGAAACCGCCGGTGAAGTAATTCTGCACGGTGTTGTCAAAGAACACCTCTATGCCGGCATTGGCCACGGAGCAGGTAACACCCACCTTGGTGGTCTGACCAGCCTTGATGGCAAAGGGTTCGGATATACCCAAATAGCGACGCTCGCCCCAACCGTCGTTGCTGGACTCTGCCGTTTGTTCGCTGCAGCTTTCGGCCTTAATCGTATAACCATAACCAGCAGCAAGACGGGTGTTGACGTTCTTCAGAAGGTCTGTCTCACGATACACGTCAGAGCCCTTGTATATAGTAATCAGAAAATTATTGGCCTGTTCCTGCGAAATAGTCGTGGTCGTGGCACGTGTCTGACGCTTACCCGAAAGAGTAAGCTCAAAGGTGCCCATGGAATCGGCAACGTAAGTGTCGGGTTCCGAGGGCCGAGGCATCTCCACCTCCGATATGGCACAGGAGGAAAGAAGCAGCAAGAGGGTCAATATATAAAGCAATCGAGTCATCTTAACTTTTTTATTTTTTCACCGTTTACAAGTTCACGTTGCTATCGGTGGTTCCCATATCATCAGTTATCACAATGTCAACTCCACCCGTGGTAGCGTCTGAGTCGTAGCTATAGCGGATGGTATAGCATTTGCCTACCTCAATATCAGTATAGTTAATGGCCGAGTGGCTGCTGGTGCGCCCGTCGGTGTTGGTGGCACTGAGAGCATACGAGAAACCGCTGTCCGCGATATCGAAATAGGCACGTTCGCCCTGGCGGATGACCACCGTACGACTACCGCTCTTGAGGCGGAAGGTGTAGGAACGGAACAGATTGTCCCATAAGTCTGGAAGCTGAAGCCCCACGGCATAGTTGGTCAGGGGCACACGCATCTGCAAGCGCTTCACCATATCATACTCCATCTCCACCGTCGTTTCCTGGAAATAGCACGGTTCGCCTTTGCCATCATTGCCAGCGGCCCAAGTGGTTTGGTTGTCGGTATATGCCTGTACGATGAAAGTTCCAGGCTGGAGTACTATCTTTCGGGGAACGGAGCCGGCAGCGTAGTGTCGATAAAGTGTTCTGTCTGCATCGAGTATGTCAACCACCAAGTCCTCGTCGCAGGCGCGGGTAACCTCCATCGTGGGACGCCCCATGCGCTGGAGGTCGAGCATAAGCACGGCATCGCCCTGCCCCGTCGGCAGTTCATCCTGTTGGCAAGCGGCCAGCAGAATCAGACTCATAAATATGTATAACAGACGTTTCATGGCTACTGAGCGTATTTGTAATGGAGAGAATAGATATAACTACATGTTTGACCGCCACCATAACTATTCTTACATATCATCTCGGTAACAGGCATTGTAAGTGTAATCGCAGCCGTTCCCCTACGGGGGTAGTCTGTAGTATTTCCCACACCACCTCTTTCCGACACAACAGTTATAGCATCATCACCAGCCAGGAACGATAGATTTGTACCCTGAGTGGCCGGATGAATCATGGTATCGTAGTCAAGTTCTATCTTTGTACCATAAGGGATATAGAAGTCTCTGTTAATAATATACTCGTTGTAATCGGTCAAAATAGTTCCTCGGTTACCCAACTTCACATCTCCAGTATTAAAAGTCACACAATCCGTCTCAGCCGACCAACCATTGGACTCCGAGGGAGGTGCAAATTCTACTGGAAGTCCAGTGATGCGGAACTCTTTTTGCGCCACAACAGAAACACCATCGAAAGTAAGATTACCACGAAGTATATAGGGAGTGGAACGAACAGGTTGGTTCTCCAGCTTGTCCAAAGCATACCTATTATTTCCGACAGCAACACTGGCTGTTGCGCCATCATAAGAGTAAGTAAAGGAATAACTATATTTGCTATTCTTAAGCAAAGAGGTAGCCACATTCACCGATACAGAAGGCTCATAAATTGTCAACCGCTCACAGGCGTTCGCCCCCTCGATGTCACCTTCCAAATATTTGGTATAAGAGGAAAAACCATCGACAGTTACTTTTAATCCCGTAGGAGCAGGTATCACGAATTCACGGCTGCTGGCCTTTTTGGAAGAACCATCGCCATAAACGATGTAGTAAACAGCCATATAGGTTCCCTGAGGCAGGTACGGCCATTCGGCATACGACGTATATGAAGAGGAAAGAGCCCCAGTTCCTTCTTCTGCACGGAGGACTTCGGTCTCACCCTTCTTTGTCACTTCCAGTTTCCAATTCATTCCAGGATAGCCATTGGAGAAGTCGAGATTTGTTCCGACAAGATTACCTTGGCGGTCGAATTTATGCGTCGGAACCACCGTAGGCACGGGCAACCACGAAAGAGGAATGGTTTCGTCGAGCGTGACAGTCTCCACCTCCACCTTACTGATATCCACTGCCAAGGCACTTTCGGGATCTGGCAGAGAAAGGGT
>CACZRZ010000189.1 GCA_902783655.1 uncultured Bacteroidales bacterium | reverse complement strand
GGCTATGCACTGAGTGTGGGCGGAAGCATCGTATCGCCCAATGCCGCCGTGCTGGGCATCACACCTGTGGCCGCACACAGCCTGAACGTGCGCCCCATCACCATCTGCGACAACGCCGAGATAACGTTGAAGATAAGCAGCCGAAGCCACAACTTCCTGGTGGCTGTTGACGGACGCAGCGAGACTTGCTCCGAAGACATACGGCTGAAAATACGCAAGGCCCCCTACACCATACAAGTGATGAAACGAAAGGACAGCAGCTTCTTTCGCACACTACGCGAGAAACTGGCATGGGGGACGGATATTAGGAATTGAGAGTGAAGAGGGAAAAGTGAAGAATATATGCATCGTAAGACAGCACAACGACTGAAGTCAACAAACAGTATATTACGTTGGTTCTGGCAGATATCGAAGAACCTGCGTCTGCAGACCATGCTGAATGCCATCATTGGAATCATCAGCGTGGGTCTGGACTTCGCGTTCATCTGGACCACGAAACTATGCATCGACATCGCAACGGGACGCGTCACCGACGTTCCATTGCATACGGCCTCACTGGTACTCATAGCCATCATGGTTGGTAACATCTGCATTGGATTTGCCCGTCGATGGATAAGTGCTCTGTTGGGAGTGCGTTCGCAGAACCTCATGCAACTGCGCCTCTTCCGCCGGTTGCTTGCCAACGAATGGAACGGACGCAAGTCGCGACACAGCGGCGACGTACTGAACCGCCTGATTCGTGACGTGAAAGACGTCACCGACGTCATCACCGAAACGCTGCCATCGGCCCTGAGTGTTACGACACGTTTCGTCGGAGCCTTCTTCTTTCTCTATTCGATGGATTCGCAACTGGCCACACTCATCATCTGCATCGTACCCGTATTCGTCTTCATCAGTAAGTTCTACGTACGCAAGATGCGTGCCATCACTCGCAATGTGCGCGACACGGAGAGCAACATACAGAGCATACTGCAGGAGAGCATACAGCACCGCATCATACTGAAGACCCTGGAGCGCACCGACACCATGACCGACCGCCTGGACCAGACACAACAGCACCTGCGCCAGCAAGTACGTCACCGCACACTGTTCTCTTCGCTCTCCGGCATGCTCGTCAGTACAGGCTTTGCCACAGGCTACCTAATTACGTTCATCTGGGGCGTCACACGCCTTCACGAGGGCACCATCACCTACGGCATGATGCTGGCCTTCATCCAGTTGGTGGGCCAGATACAAGGTCCATTCCGCGACATGACAAAGTTCATCCCCATCATCATCAGTGCCTTCACGGCCGGTGAACGACTGATGGAATTGGAGGAAGCACCCGTCGAACAACAGGGCGAGCCTGTGAAGTTCGCAGACGGGGCTGGCCTGCGTCTGACCAACGTCTCGTTCCGTTACGACGAACACGAACGCTACATCCTGCGCAACTTCTCCTTCGACTTTCCACCAGGCAGCAGTACGGCCATACTGGGCGAGACGGGAGCCGGCAAGACCACCCTCATCCGTCTCATCCTGGCCCTGTTGAAACCTACGGAAGGACAAGTGGAAATGTATCAATCCGACTCTTCTCACCCTGTCTCTCCTCTCACACGTTGCAACCTGGTTTACGTGCCTCAGGACAACACACTCTTCTCTGGCAGCATACGCGACAACCTACTCCTGGGCAACCCCGATGCCACAGACGAAGACATGCACAAGGCGCTGGAAACGGCCTGTGCCGACTTTGTACACTCGTTGCCCGACGGCATCGACAGCAGTGTCGGCGAAAACAGTACGGGCCTCAGTCAGGGACAAGCCCAACGCATCTGCATCGCCCGTGCCCTGCTCCGTAAAGGCAACATTCTGTTACTCGACGAAGCCACATCGGCCCTCGACACGGCCACCGAGACCCGACTGCTGGAAAACCTTTCCCAATGGAAACATGCAAACCAAACCTTGCTCTTCGTCACCCACCGACTGGCCGTCGTCGAACACTGTACGCAAGTGTTACAACTCACTAAGCAGAATTACCAAGCACTACCACAACCAGGTAATTGACGAGGCAACGGCAAGAAATGCGAGCCTATACTTTGTCATGTGCAAATTTATTTGTAACTTCGCGGGGTAATTCAAAAAAACGATGAAACAGAAGAATATACTTACGACATTGGCCATAGTATTAGTTCCTATACTATGTGCCATCGTTGCCTATCTGGCCTACCGCACCAGCCGCGCCGAGGAGGACAACGAACAAATGAAAGAGTATCAGGCCCTGGCCGAGATGGACAAACTGGAGATGCAGAACGAATATGAGGAGTTTGCCCGCCAGTATCAGGAACTCCAGACACAGATTAATAACGATTCGCTGATTGCACAACTGGAGAAAGAGCAACAGCGCGTAGAGGAACTGCAAGAGGAACTGAAACGCACGAAGAGCAACGATGCTGCCGAAATCATGCGACTGAAGAAGGAACTGGCCACGCTGCGCGAAATCTTGCGTAATTATGTCATGCAGATAGATTCGCTGAACCGCCTGAACCAGCAACTGAACATGGAGAACCAGAACCTGCGCACCGAGAACCAGCAGGCACAACAACATATCACGAACCTGACGACAGAGAAGGAGACATTGACCGACAAGGTTGCTATTGCCTCACAGCTCGATGCAACAGGAGTTTCGGCATTTGGTAAGAACAAGAAAGGAAAGGCTACCACAAAGGTGAAGGACGTGAAGAAGTTCCAGATTTCGTTCACCATCAGCCGAAACGTTACGGCCAAGACAGGCATGAAGAGCATCTATGTGCGCATCATGACACCTACGAACGAAACACTGACACAGGGCGGAACATTCCCCTTCGAGAACCGCACCTTGGAATACAGCATCCGCAAGGACATCGAATACACAGGTGAGGAACAGCAAGTTACCGTCTATTGGGACGTAGCACAGACTCTCATGGCTGGCCAGTATCGCGCCGACATCTTTGCCGACGGCCACCGCATCGGCGGAACGACCTTCGCACTGGAGTAAACGGTCCCTACCCCAGCCCTCCCCGAGGGGAGGGAGTGATTACGAAAGAAAATTATTAATCATAAACTAACCTTATTAAAAAGACCCCAAATTCCTTGCAGTATATAAGCCCCCTCACTCGGGAGGGGAACGGGGACGGGGTCGGAAATTAACACTATGGAACAAGTATTTGCTTACATCATCAGTTTGGGCGCATCAGTCATGATGCCTATCCTGTTCACCATCATCGGTCTTTGCATCGGTATGAAGTTCGGTAAATCGCTGAGGTCTGGTCTCTATGTGGGTGTCGGCTTCGTAGGTTTGGGTATCGTAACGGCCCTACTCACCACCAACTTCGACAGTCCCCTGAAAACCATCTCTGAAATCTACGATCTTCAGTTGAAGGTCTTCGACATGGGCTGGCCTGCCGCCGCAGCCGTAGCATACGGAACTGCCGTCGGTGCACTCATCATTCCCATCTGCCTGGGTGTCAACCTTCTCCTTCTTTTGTTGGGCTGCACACGCACGGTCAATATAGACCTCTGGAACTACTGGCACTTCGCCTTCATTGGGGCCGTCGCCTACTTCGTTATGGACCAGAGTCTGTTGTGGGGCTACTTTGCCGCCATCGTCTGCTACATTATCACACTGGTTATGGCCGACCTCACCGCTGAGCGTTTCCAGAAGCACTACGACCTGGAGGGCATCTCCATTCCCCAGCCTTTTTGCCAAAGCTTCACGGTGTTTGCCGTTGTCATCAACTGGTTGCTCGACAAGATTCCTGGTTTCTCGCGTCTCGACATCGATGCCGAGGGACTGAAGAAGAAATTCGGTGTGCTGGGCGAGCCCCTCGTACTGGGTGTCATCGTAGGCGCTCTTATTGGTTGGGCTGCCCAACTCGATATTAAGAAGATTTTGTTCCTGGGTGTGACGATGGGTGCCGTCATGGAACTCATCCCTCGCATCACCAGCCTCTTCATCGATGGTCTGAAGCCCATTGCCGAGAAAACGCAGGAAGTGGCCAAACGTAGGTTCAGTGGCAAGAAGGTGTACATCGGCATGTCGCCCGCCCTGGTCATCGGCCATCCCACCACTCTCGTATGCTCCGTCATCCTCATTCCCGTCATACTGGCCATAGCCGTATTCCTGCCGGGCAATCAGTTCTTGCCTTTGGCATCCTTGGCCGGCATGTTCTACCTCTTCCCCCTCATTCTCCCTTACACGAAGGGCAACGTGGTGAAGAGCCTCATCATCGGCTTGGTAGCTCTCTTCATTGGTCTCTATTTCGTGACCGACATGGCTTCGGCCTTCACGCTGGCTGCCAACGAGGTGTATAAGACCGACCCAACGGCTTCCGCTGCCAAGATTCCCGACGGATTCGAGGCCGGTGCCCTCGACTTCGCCTCTTCATTCTTCGGCTATGTCATCTATGCCTGCGTGAAGTATCTGCGTTGGATAGGCATGGGCGTTCTTTCGCTCATAACCTTGGCCATGCTCCTGTGGAACCGCATGCGCATCGTCCGTGACGAGAAGAACACTGAAACTGCAAACAACTAAACAAGCACAAATATGAAAAAGTTATTTCTTTTAGCAGCACTGGCTGTTGCCTCTATGGCAAATGCTCAGCGTCTCGGTGATGGACGCATTGGTGACGGACGTATTGAAAGCCCAAGACAAGTAGGCGATCAGAGTGTGAATTTCCAGACAGCATGCCATCCTGAAGACGTGAAACACTACGATACAAAGACCCTTCGCGAACGCTTCGTGATGGAAAAAGTGATGGAAGCCGATAAGATTCACCTCACTTACTCCCACTATGATCGCTTCATCTTCGGTGGTGCAATGCCTGTGACTAAGACCCTGAAGTTAGAGAATTTCTTGGAACTGGGACTCGATGTTGACCCAGGCATCAAGGAGAAGTATTTCCTTTACAACCGCGAGCTGGGTGTAGTGAACTGTGGTGAAGGCGATGGCGTGGTCATTGTCGATGGCAAGGAGTATGCCCTCTCACCCAAAGAGGCTCTGTACATCGGTCGTGGCCACATCGGTAAGGACAAGGATGTGAACAAGGAAGTCTTGTTCCGTTCGAAGAATGCCTCGAAGCCAGCCAAGTTCTACCTGAACAGTGCTACCGCTCATCAGCACTACAAAACACAATGGATCACCCTCGACGG
>CACZRZ010000188.1 GCA_902783655.1 uncultured Bacteroidales bacterium | reverse complement strand
GCAATCATCTCGCCATACTTCGGCAACACCTGCGAGGTATCGCGAACATGCTTATAGATCCGCTCCACCATACTTCGCCAGACCACGTTCAGCATGTCGCCACGGAAGTAGCCCTCGTCCTTACCCACCACGACAAACGGTTTCCAGCGCTTGGCCTTGGTCTGTGCCAGCACTTGCTTGTCGGCAAGGGCGAGCCCGTACCACGTAATCATGGAGTCGCGTAGGTCGGTGCCCACGCTACGCCAACTTACACGTTCGGCATAGAGCCGGGCTATGGCGGCAGCATATACGGCCCGTTCAGCCGCATCAGCCGATTCCATCCTCCGCTGTTTCAGTTTGTCGATGTTCCGCTCCAGACTGTCGGGATGCACGTCCTCCACTTTCATGTAGGACAATAGCAGGTCGCTGAGTTCCGCACCTTGATTTTTTGCCAAGGACGGGAGAGTAAACAGCAATAAAAACAAAAGCCAACGACCCCTACCCCAAACCCTCCCCGAGGGGAGGGAGTATAATGTTTTTGACTGATTCATATCTTTATTCCTATTCATATTGCCAGTTTTATTATAAATCTTGTATCTATATACCCCCCTCCCTCGGGAGGGGTCGGGGGTGGGTCCTTTCCCATCCTCCAGGAGTCTTGGGTGTGGGGTCCTTCCCATCCTCCAAGAATCTTGGAGGGTCTTTCCCCCTCCTTGGGAGGGGGTTAGGGGGAGGTCTTAAATCTCTTCCAACAGCTTGGTCAGGAACACCCAGAACTTCTCTACGCTGGGTATCAGACAACGTTCATCGGGTGTATGGGGCGAACGCAGGGTGGGACCAAAGCTGACGAGGTCCATGTTGGGATAAACGCCGCCAATGATGCTACACTCCAGACCTGCGTGACAAACCTCCACACGGGCAGGGGCATCGGGATACAAGCGGTTGTACACTTCCACCATCTTGGCCGTAATGGGGCTGTCAAAGTTGGGCTGCCATGCTCCATACTGCCCGCCGTACTCGACCTTCATGCCAGCCATCGAGAAACAGGCCTCCTGCATCTCCTGGATGTATTCCATCATGGTTTCGTTCGAACTACGAGCCAGGATGAGAACATCCACCTTGCCGCTGCCAATGGTCACAATGCCCAGGTTAGAACTGGTCTCTACCACAGAGGGAATCGAAGGGATGTTCCTCAGCACACCGTCGTGACAGGCCACAAGGGCGTTCACCACATTGTCCTGAATCTCCTCGGGCACGAGGCCTGCAGGCAGTTCTGTTTCCTCAAGGGTCAGGGAAATGTTCTCCTCCACCCCACGATATTCGTTAGTGAAGACTTCGAGACAGTAGTCCACCAGTTCCTTCAAGTCGTCCAGGTTTTCCTGGGGTATGGTCAGCACCACTTCTGCTGTACGCGGAATGGCGTTGCGCATGTTGCCACCCTTCCACGAACCGAGTCGGGCATCGTCATCAATAATAGCTTGACGCACCAGACGGGCCATCAACTTATTCGCATTGGCACGGCCTTCATTAATCTCCAATCCTGAGTGTCCGCCGCGCAGGTTCTTCAGCGTTATCTTCACGGCAATGTCGCCCTCTTCCGGAGTAACTTCCTTGTAACCCAGCGATGCGCTGATGTTGACGCCGCCGGCACTGCCGATGACAAACTCACCCAGTGTCTCGTTATCAATGTTCAGCAGGATGTCGCCTTTCAATGTATCCGCCGCCAAATGGTTCACGCCGTACATGCAGGTCTCTTCGTCTGCCGTTATCAGGGCCTCCAGCGGACCGTGCTTCAGGTCTTTGCTCTCGAAGATGCCCATGATGGCAGCCACACCCATGCCGTCGTCGCTGCCCAGTGTGGTACCTTTGGCTCGTACCCATTCGCCGTCAATGTACGTCTCTATGGGGTCGGTCTCGAAGTTGTGCTCACTCTCGTCCACCTTCTGCGGCACCATATCCATGTGGGCCTGCAGAGTGGCCATCGGACGGCCTTCCATGCCTGGCGTGGCAGGCTTGTGCATGACGATGTTCTCAGCTCCGTCCTTAAAGGCCTCAATGCCACGTTCCTTTGCCCACTGGAGCAAAAACTCTTGTACTTTCTCGAGGTGTCCGCTCGGACGGGGCACCTGTGTCAGCAGATAGAAGTTCTCCCACACTGCCTTCGGGTTTAGTTCTCTGATAGTCATTGTTCTATTTTAAGATTTAAAGATTTGACGATTTATGGATTGAGCTATGTCCTTCAAATTATCAGTCGTCGATTATTCAATTTTATTCATGTTTCGCCCTACAAATTTAGTTATTCCGTTTCACATAACCTAATGTTTTAGCATTTATTAAACCTAATGGGGATTGGAAAGGCTTATATGCAAATAAATGTGAACATGCATCGATGTTTTCTTCCTTTTAACGTATCTTTATGCTAAAAGAATGCATTTTCTTTATTCAACAGGATTGTAAATCAGGTTTTTTATGTAAATTTGCAGCATGAGACACCGATTAGAATCATTCCTCACTGGCTCGCTCATGATGTTGTTGTTCGCTACAACGGCACAGAGCCAACCGCTTGTCTATGAACAGGAAAACACTGGCAGCCGCTATGCGCTGAAACGCTTCACGGCACCTGAAAAGTTGCCCGTTGTGCATGAACTTCCCGATGCCTTGGAGGGTGTCAGCAGCTTCCGCGGCTGGAAACGGCGACGCAACGAGATTGGGTCGCTCATCCAGCACTACGGCATCGGCACAAAACCCACCGTCAAGTCCTCACAGGTGAAAGCCCGCATGGAGGGCGACAGCATGCTGGTGGTCGATGTCAAGGTCGGCAAGAAAACGCTGACCCTGCGTTCGCACATCCGCTATCCCGAAACAGGACAACCGCCATACGCACTGATGATTGGCACCGACATGATAGCCCTACCCCGCCAGTTGTTTGACAACCGGCCCATCGCCACGATGACCTTCCATTCGGCACAGGTGAACGATTACAAACAGTTCGGCAAGCACCACGACCGCGGCGAACACGCCTTCGACCGGCTCTATCCCAAACTGAAAGACAACGGTGCCTACAGCGAATGGGCATGGGGCATGAGCCGACTCATCGATGGACTGCAACAGTTAGGTCCCGAAGCGACAAAGATTGACACACACCGCATCGGTGTCACGGGTTGCTCCTATGCGGGTAAGATGGCGCTCTACTGCGGTGCCTTCGACGAACGCATTGCCCTGACCATTGCCCAGGAGCCTGGTGGCGGAGGTGCTGCCGCCTGGCGCACAAGTTACGAGTCGAAACAGAACGTGGAGAATCTGGACAAGACCGACTACCACTGGTTCCTGGAAAGCCAAAAAGAAAATTTCCACGGCGACAGTGTCTATCGCCTGCCCTACGACCAGCACGAACTTTGCGCCATGGTGTGTCCACGGGCACTTCTGCTGTTGGGCAATCCCGACTACGTATGGCTGGCAGATTCGTCGATGAACGTCTCGGCACAAGCTGCCCACAAGGTATGGGAACGCTTCGGTATCGGCGACCGCATGAGCTGGGACATCGTTGGCGGTCACGGACACTGCCAACTACCAGCTGGACAATATCCCATCGTGCAATCCTTTATTAATCGCTTCCTTTTGGAAGGGAAACCTTGAAATGTCGCTTCTTTAAGGATTCTACTTTATCTTCTCTTCCCTATCCAGGGTGAGCTACTTCTTGACGAACTTGCAGGAAACGGCCGCAGCATTTTCTTTAGAAGATACGTGTGCCACGTAGATACCCTTCGGCAGTTGGGTGAGCGGGAGGTCAGCACGTCCATAGCCATCTGTGGTGATGCTGACACGACGGATGAGTTGGCCTACCGTGTTGCTGACGACAACATCAAATTGGCTGTCTGCCTGACCCGTTACGACCAGATGGCCCACAGTGTAGCGGGCGGAGAGCCCCTGCCGCTGCGCCATATCGCGAATGCCTGAGAGCACAGGCTGTTCCAGAGATTCGGCATAGCTCGACCTGACGTTTGTCTTGGCAATACTGGGCACGTTCATCCTATAAACCTGCGCAGCACCGTCGGGATAGCGGCCTACGGTCTCGTCCTCCTTCATTTGTGCATAGGTCAAATGGTCGGTCCAACTCTCGTCCTCGGCTGTAAGCAACACATCGCCGCCCTCAGCAGCCAGTTTGAACGTCGCATGCAACTGTGAGACAGCGGTCAGCTTGTCGCACCATACAATGAGGTAGCCACGAGCAGGAACGATGGTCGAAGCCGACGAACCGTCATTGGTAATCTGCCATTTCCTGGGCTTGTCGGGATTATCGCTCAGATACATGCCTGCCACATCGATGTCCTCATCGGTGGTGTTATAGAGTTCCACCCAGTCATTGCGTTTCCATTGGTCATTGACATAAATTGCATTGGCTGCACTCACCTCGTTGACACGTACAGGTGTGATGCCCTGCTCCTTGGCAGCATCTTCGCTGAGCGGAGCAAATCGGGCATTCAGTTTGACCGTGGAGCCCTCCGGCAGCGAAATGGTTTCTTCCGGATAGAGTTCACTTCCATTCTCCCAGCCGACGAAGTAGTAACCGGCAGGTGCCTTGGCTGTCAACTCCACGGGAGCGAAGAGATGTCCATTGAAGGCGGCGTATGGTACATCGATACCATTGACATAGAGATGAGCCCCTTCAACGTCGGCGGTCAACCTGACACTCTGGGCCGCCTTATCCAGTTTTGCATAGGAGAAGGTCTTCAGATGCCCGGCCATCTTCTTCGAACGTCCGTTCAGTTTCGTCTTGATGGTACTGGCGGCACGGTCGGGGTCGTGACCGTCGGTGATTCCCTGTTGCTTCATCATCTGGCACATAGGCTTGATGTCACTCAGCAACTCATCGACAATCCTGCCGGCACAGGTGGGTTCAAAGACACTGCCGCCTACAATGCAGAAGGTATCGATGAACTTGCGGCGATATCCGTCGTGCGCCATCAAGTTCAGGAAGAGACGGACAATCTCACGATTACGGTTTTCTTCGTCATAAACGGTTGCTGCGTCTTTGAATCGGACGAAATATTTGAACGGGTCGTCATTGTCCTTGTTGAAGTTACGCAGGGTAAAGGCGTAGTCGAGGTCGAAGCTGACAAACCGGTAGCGACCGTCGTGTCTGCTTCGGTATGCCTTCATGTTATTGTTGGGCCAATCGTCGTTGTCGAGGAACATGGTTACGGCCATGTAGTTGGTGAACTCGTCGATGTCGAGCAGAGTGACCAACTCGTCGTAGGCCCCTTCATCGTTGATGTGGCGACTCAGTTCAAAGATGCGGTTGAGGACACTGTCGTTGCCGTTCTTCATCACCATGTTCTCGAAAGCATCGAGTTCGTCATCGTCATAACCGAAGTTGGCATAGGCAAAGTCATCGTTGTTTGGCTCACGCAGGTTCAGCACCCCACGCAGCTCGCCGTTCACATATTCTATGACAGGTACGTATGACTGTACGTCGAGGTCGATGCCAGAGCGTTGGATAATGGTCTCAAGGGCCGGATCCATGAAACGGGCATTATGGACCCACACGTCGTTGCCGCCATTGCGCACAAGCAATGTTTTGCTTCGGATATAGGGCTTCTGAGGGAAGAAGGAATAGTCATAGTGGTTCTGTCCTTCGAATGCCTTGCTTGCCTTGAGCTTGAACGAGCGGAAGCGCTGTGAGCGCGTCCATCCGCCCGAGACCTTGATGTTCACGTCCTGCTGGCAGAGACTTTCGCCTTCAGGTGTCATATAGGTGAAGGTGACAGGACGGTCCCAAGGCTGATTGTAGTTGCGGGGCGAGTTCTGTCCGTTTCCCGTCTTACCGTTCGTGCCGTCGCCATCGCAGTCAAACCCCGTCACGGGGTCGGTGAAGAAACTCTTATTGCCCACGATGGAAATAACAGGCAGGGTGTATTTGTTACTGGTCTTGATGAACGAACGGGTGACAGGCACGCTGGGCAGGTAGCCGTCCCTGAACAGACGGAGGGTAAGGACAGTTGTCGATGCTATGGTGAACACCCCGTCCGTGCTCTCCTTGCTGCTTTCCTCTACATATCCGTCTGGCAGCGACTCCCATGAGATGTCGTCGAAGTAGTAGTTGTTCTCCAACTTCAGGTCCATGTTCAGGTTGAAGGCGATGGTCTTCAGCGAATAGGTGGTCTCGTTCCAGCCCCACCAGCCTCCCCAGGCCTGCTCTTCGCCAGCCTGTTCCGCGGTGAGTGTACCCTCGAAGCAGATTTCCGTCCACTCGGTAGTCACCTCATAGGAACCTGCCAGCATACTGACGCCGTTGCCGATGTTCTCGCCGTATTTCTTCTGGGCAATGGCTGTGATGCGGGCAGCCTTGTCGGCACGCACCTTCATGCGGAAACGGAAGCGGTCGTTTGTCTTCCATGTGTAGTTGGGAGTATTGACGTAGAACTGCGTTTGCGACGCTTTGGTGGCATTGCCTACGGCGTGTACCTTGATGCCACGGGAATCGTTGTAGCCGATGCCGTCCGTGAGTTTCCTCACATAGTTGCTGCTCTCCCCGTTTTTGTAGAGGATGTTGGTGGTGGCCGTGCCTTCACAGTCTCCGTTCTTCACCTGTTCCACCCAGGGCAGTTCCACCACTTCGACAGGTCCGGTGGGCAGGCTTCCGTCGGTGGTGTACATGAGCCGGGCACCCTCGGGAATCTCAACCTTCACGTCGAGCGTAGTGCGGAAAAGCTTGCTGTCCATGTTGACCACTGGAGCCGCCAGGCGCTGCGAGGCAAAGGTGGCTGTGGCATTCGAACTGCCGGGTGTGACGGTGGCGGTCCACCCCCATTCTTCACCCCCGTCGGTCGTACGTGCCCAGGCCGTGCGGCTCATGGCCTCCGGATAGTCCTGCGCAGTCACCACATTGCCATTCGCATCGCTGAGCGTAATGCTACCGCCGTCGCAGTCGAGTTTGAAAGGGGCCTGGTCGCTGCGGATATCGTTGCTGCCCATCCACAGCACCTTGAAGCCACCCGGCTCCACGCTACCTAATGATGCAGGCAACTGCCAACCGTTTCCATGGTGGTCGGTCAGCGTCATCCCTTTCAGGCTGACGGCCTCGTCGCCAGGGTTATAAAGTTCTATCCAACTGTCGAAATTCGTGGCAGGGCTATAGGCTATTCCTATGTTGGAGGCCATCAGCTCGTTGATGACCAATACTGCTGTCGCTATTGTCGTTGCAATCATATCCATTTTTCGATTATCGGCGACAAAGGTACAAAAATATTCATTGTCCGACAGGCAGATACGCAACAAATAATTACCCAAAGGGTAAGATGTTACATATATATTAAAAAAAGAGACAACAGATAAAGATGTCGTGTAGCTTTTTTCGTAATTTTGCTCCCAGATAACGTTTTCTAACTTCTAATAACATGAAAAAAAATCTTTTGCTCCTGCCGTTACTGGCATTGATGCTGAGCTGCGCTTCCAATGAGAAGAAGGCAGACAATCCCGTGTTGACCATCGAAGGTGGTCAGATTCAAGGTGTGGTGGCCGACGACCATCCCGATGTCCTCGTCTATCGAGGCATCCCATACGCTGCCGCTCCCATTGGCGACCTGCGCTGGCGTGAGCCTCAGCCCGTGGTGGCATGGGAGGGCATACGCTGCTGCGACAAGTTCGGTCACCCCGGCTATCAGGCCGTACACTATCCTGGTTTCTACGCCTCGGAATGGGGCTATGGCGACGAGGCTCCCTACAGCGAGGACTGCCTCTATCTGAATGTCTGGACGAAGGCTCCCGGCCAGGTGGACAAGAAACTGCCCGTGGCCCTGTGGATTCACGGTGGCGGCTACCGCGAGGGTTGGGGTTCGGAGCCTGAGTTCGACGGTCAGGAGTGGGCCGCCAAGGATGTGGTGCTCGTCTCCGTCAACTATCGTCTGGGCATCTTCGGTTTCATGACCTATCCCGAACTGTCTGCAGAAAGTCCCAACCACGTAAGTGGCAACTATGGCATCCTCGACCAGATACAGTCACTGAAATGGATCAAGGCGAATATCGCCCAGTTTGGCGGCGACCCCGACAACGTCACCATCTTCGGCCAGAGCGCCGGTGCCGGCAGTGTGCGCACCCTTTGCGAGAGTCCCTTGGCTCGCGGTCTGTTCCACAAGGCTGTCATCATGAGCGGCGGTGGACTGAACATCCCGCCCAAGGATGGCGAGGAGGCCAAGCCTGCCACACCCATGAACAGATTCTTCTTCTACAATCCTACCCTGGCCGAAAGCGAGGCTGAGACAAAGAAGGTGATGGACTGGGCCGGACTGACCGATCTGGAGAAGCTGCGCCACGCCTCTACGGAAATCATGTACACCGTGGGACAGCTCTATAATATGGTCAACAAGAGCGACCTCTTCCTGATGCAGCGCCCCATCGTCGATGGTTATGTCTGCACGAAGTCCTTCGACCAGGCTGCCCGCGAGGGCACCATTGCCGACATTCCTTATATGATTGGCTACACGCTGAACGACATGGGCAGCATGGGGCCTGGCATTGCCGAGTTCTGCCGTGTTCGTCAGGAACAGGGCGGCAAGGCATGGGCGTACGAGTTTGCCCGTCCCCTTCCCGACGACGGCAAGCATCCGGAGGTCACCGACCGTCTGAAGGGTGCCTTCCACTCCAGCGACCTTTGGTTTGTGTTCAAGAGCCTGAAGCACTGCTGGCGCCCCTGGACACAGGGCGACTGGGACCTCTCGGAGAAGATGCTCACTGCCTGGACGAACTTTGCCAAGTACAGCGATCCTAATGGTGAGGGTGAAGGACTGGGATGGGAGCCTTGCACTGCCGAATCTCCGCAGTTCATGCTCTTCAAACTCGACGACAAGGATGCCGAAGCCTCGGTAATGGGTGAACCGCTCTGATACACCCATCTTTGACTGTTAACTACCTGCCTGTAGGGACGTGACACATCGCGTCCCTACATTTTTTCATTTTATTCGGGAGGTTACTCACTTACAACTTACTCACTTTTGACATTTAGGTTTTTCAATGTTACAGGGGTGGCAT
>CACZRZ010000187.1 GCA_902783655.1 uncultured Bacteroidales bacterium | reverse complement strand
GAAGCGCATCGCCTACAGCAATGGTCCACGTGCTGCCGTTAACTGCTATGGTGCCGACGATGTCCGCGAGGGCGTTGCCATCCTGTGGAAGGAAGACGTTGATGTCAGCATCACTGGTAACTCTACCAACCCCACTCGATTCCAGCACCCCGTTGCAGGTACTTATAAGAAGGAGCGCATCCGTGCCGGAAAACCCTACTTCTCGGTAGCCTCTGGTGGTGGTACGGGCCGCACGCTACATCCCGATAACATGGCTGCAGGTCCTGCCTCTTATGGTATGACCGACACCCTGGGCCGCATGCACAGCGACGCTCAGTTCGCAGGTTCCAGCTCAGTGCCTGCCCACGTAGAGATGATGGGCTTCCTGGGCATCGGCAACAACCCCATGGTAGGTTGCTCTGTAGCATGTGCCGTAAACGTTGACCTCGCCCTGAATCATTAATCTCAGAAAGTCAATAAAAGTGAAGCGAGCCCCACGATTGTGGAGCTCGCTTCTTTTTGTTCAGTTGAGAATTAACTCTTTGCTACTTAGCCCTTGAGGTTTCTCTTGACATTTGCTTCGTCTGAAACCAAGGTATTTACTTCACCTTTGCAACGATAGCCTTGAAGGCCTCGGGATGGTTAACAGCAAGGTCGGAAAGAATCTTGCGGTTGATTTCGATACCAGCCTTGTGCAGGCCACCCATCAACTGGCTGTAGCTGATACCCTCGATGCGAGCGGCAGCATTGATACGCTGAATCCACAGGGCACGGAAGGTGCGCTTCTTGTTGCGACGATCGCGGAAGGCATAGGTCAGACCCTTCTCCCAAGTGTTCTTGGCAACGGTCCATACGTTCTTGCGAGCGCCGATGTAACCGCGGGTCAACTTCAGAATTCTCTTTCTCTTAGCTCTACTAGCTACGTGATTTACTGATCTTGGCATAGTTTTGTTTGTTTTTGAACGTCAGCGACAAGGAGCTTGCGATATACGGTTCATGGTTTTTCGACCCTTATCCTTAATCTTCTAATCCTTATTCTTTACTGGCTGAGCATTCGGTTAATAACTTAAGTAAAAGAATCTTTCCTAACTTGTTAACGGAGGTTGAGAAGGTCACGAACCTGCTTCATGTTCTCGGTCACTACCAAGTCAGCGTGCTGCAAGTTGCGCTTCTGCTTCTTGGTTTTCTTCGTCAGGATGTGGCTGTGGTAAGCGTGATGACGCTTTACCTTGCCAGAACCGGTGAGTACGAATCTCTTCTTGGCACCGGAATTTGTCTTTACTTTTGGCATTTTTTTGTTTGTTTAATTTGTTATTAATACTGGTGGCAACGCATATACCAGGGCGTTACGCACTTCTCTTTCTTCTTTAGTCGTCGAAGTCCTCACCCTCCACCTTCGGTCCGGTGTATTCCTTGCGGGCCTTCTGCTGTGGAGCCTTCTTTACGGGGGCCTCTGCTGCATCGGCATTAGCCTCGACCGTCTTCTTGGCCTGCTGGCCACTGGTCTTCTTCGGGGCGATGAACATTGTCATACGCTTTCCTTCGAGAACGGGGAGCGACTCAACCTTACCATATTCCTCCAGATCGGAGGCAAAACGCAACAGCAGGACTTCACCCTGTTCCTTGAACAAGATACTGCGTCCCTTAAAGAATACGTAGGCCTTCACCTTGTCGCCGTCGGAAAGGAAACCAATGGCATGCTTCAACTTGAAGTTGTAGTCGTGGTCATCGGTCTGAGGTCCGAATCGGATTTCCTTGACGTTCACCACAGTCTGCTTGGCTTTCATCTCCTTTTGCTTCTTCTTTTGCTGATAGACAAACTTGCTGTAGTCTATCAAACGGCAGACTGGTGGCTCGGCATTTGGCGATATCTCCACCAGGTCAACTCCACGCTGCTCTGCCATTTGCAAGGCACGTTGTGTGGATACAACCATAGACTCGATATCGTCACCTACGATACGAACTTCACGAACACGGATTTGTTCGTTAATACGATACTGCTGTTTCTTTTCGTCTCTCTTCATGAATGACTTTTAGCAAATTGCGTGCAAAGTTAATACTTTTCCGTCAAACTACGAACTTCTTCGTTAATTTTTTGCGCGAATTCGTCAACTTTCATGCTTCCGAGGTCACTGGCGCCCTGTTTACGGACACTTACAGTACCTTCAGCCTGCTCTTTTTCACCCACGACGAGCATGTAAGGGATGCGCTTCATTTCGTTGTCACGAATCTTGCGGCCAATCTTCTCGTTGCGGTCATCGAGCACTGTACGTACGTCCTGAGCTTCCAGTCTGTCACATACTTGCTGGGCATATTCGTTGAACTTCTCGGAAATGGGCAGCACGGCAACCTGGTCGGGAGACAGCCATATGGGGAAGTGACCAGCGGTATGCTCGATGAGCACAGCCGTGAAGCGCTCCATAGAACCGAAGGGAGCACGGTGAATCATGACGGGACGATGCTTTTGGTTGTCCTCGCCGACGTATTCCAGTTGGAAGCGCTCGGGCAGGTTGTAGTCAACCTGAATGGTACCCAACTGCCAACGGCGGCCCAGGGCATCCTTCACCATGAAGTCGAGCTTGGGACCATAGAAGGCAGCCTCGCCCAGTTCCGTGGTAGTTTTCAGACCCTTTTCCTGGCAAGCCTCGATGATGGCTCGCTCAGCCTGTTCCCAAACTTCGTCCGAACCGATATACTTCTCCTTGTCGTCAGGGTCGCGCAGGCTAATTTGTGCCTCGAAGTTGTCGAAATCGAGTGCGCCGAAGATAATCTGGATAATCTCCATGACGCGGATGAACTCGTCCTTCACCTGATCGGGGCGGCAGAAGATGTGTGCATCGTCTTGAGTAAAGGAACGCACGCGTGTGAGTCCGTGCAGCTCACCACTCTGTTCGTAACGATAGACGGTACCGAACTCCGCCAGTCGCAGAGGCAGGTCCTTGTACGAACGGGGCTTCGAAGCATAAATCTCGCAGTGGTGGGGGCAGTTCATGGGCTTCAGCATGTACTCCTCACCTTCCTCCGGCGTGTGGATGGGCTGGAACGAATCCTTGCCATAATGGGCGTAGTGACCGGAGGTGACATACAAGTTTTTGCCACCGATATGCGGAGTGATAACCTGCTGATATCCATAACGCTTCTGTATCTTCTTCAAGAAATCCTCGAGGCGCAGGCGCAAGGCCGTTCCCTTCGGGAGCCAGATGGGCAATCCCTTGCCGACACGCTCAGAGAACATGAAGAGCTCCATCTCCTTGCCAATCTTGCGGTGGTCGCGTTTCTTAGCCTCCTCCAACAATACCAGATATTCGTCGAGCATCTTCTTCTTGGGGAAGGTGATGCCGTAGAGACGGGTCATCTGTGGACGTTTCTCGTCGCCGCGCCAATAGGCAGCGCTGACGGAAAGCACCTTGCAAGCCTTGATGGGAGCCGTAGAGGTGAGGTGAGGACCACGGCAGAGGTCGGTGAATGCGCCCTGTGTGTACGTAGTGATGTGTCCGTCCTCGAGGTCGGCAATGAGTTCGTTCTTATAGGTCTGTCCGTGGTCGCCGAAGAACTTCAGGGCATCCTGCTTACTGATGTCCTTGCGGACAAGTTCCTCCTTGCGCTGCACCAGTTCCATCATCTTCTTTTCGATGTTGGGAAAGTCGGCCTCGCGGATGGAAACGCCCTCGGCGGGCATGACATCATAGTAGAAACCATTTTCAATGGCAGGACCGATGCCGAACTGGATGCCAGGATAGAGCTCCTGCAAGGCCTCGGCCATCAGGTGGGCAGAAGTGTGCCAGAAGGCATGCTTACCTTCCTTGTCATCCCACTTGTACAGGACGAACTGTGCATCCCCGTTAATCGGGCGATTCAGTTCCACGGTCTCACCGTTAACACCACATGCCAAGACATCCTGAGCCAGTCTCGGCGATATGCTTTCAGCAATTTGCAGGCCCGTCACGCCCTCGTTGTACTGGCGCACGGAACCATCGGGAAATGTAATGTTTATCATATTTACGTTAACGTTTTTTTTAATTCGCGTGCAAAGATACAAAAATATTATGAATTATGAATTATGGATTATGAATTATTTAGCCTTCGAAAAGCGTTTTATCAGGTTGTAGGCACTATAGAGTCCATATTCTCCCGCCTGACTGAGGTCGGCAAGTCCCTTTTCGAGATGTCCGTCCAGCAAATGCACCACACCTCGATTGTAATATGCATCTGGGAAGCGAGAATCTATTTCCAAGACACGGGTATAGGCCGCTATGGCTTTGTCGTACTCGTGCAGACGAACATAAATATTGCCCATATTGTACTGTGCAAAAGCCATGTCGGGTTCCAGTTCCAACACCTTAGCCAGGTCGTCAAGAGCCTTACCATAGGCAATACGTTCGTCGGCCGACAGCGTCTGTGCCTGTGCGGAAAGCGTAAGCGACGAAGCCTGCTGCTGTGCACAACGGACCTGTGCACGCAGGAAATAGGAAAGCGAAACCATCGGCTGTAGCACAACGGCCCGATCCAGGTCCACTAAGCATGCATCGAAATCTCGCGTATGATAGTAGTCCATCGCTCGCCGCAGATACAAGCCCGTTGTCTCGGGTGAATCGGAAAGGACCTCCGTCACTGCGGCAATGTCCTCGACGTGCTGGTTCAGGCGTTCCTCGGAAGCATTTGTTTCAACATTGGAGATATACAAGGGCAGCGGCAACTGACCCGTCTTGTTGAAATCATCGACCGACTTGTGGAAGGGTATGAAGTGCGCCATCTGGCTGTTGCTTTTATAGTATGTGAAGACGTATGAGTCCAGACAGGCAATCTCCGTCTCCTTGTTCTGAACGCGTCCGCGATATTCGCTCGTGTACTCTTCCTTGTCAAGTTCGTGCGTGTCTTCCTCCACCAGTTTATTATAGTCCTCCGGGTTACGTTCGCTTTTCTTACGCGTCTTGCCCGTGCTCTTGTAGGTGCCCGTACGCTTCTCCATTTCAGCCTTCAGAACCTTGAATTCGTCGCGCTCTGCCCCATACGCATCACCTATCTTACGGCGGATGGCAGCCCGAGTCTGATATCCAGTCCAGAACTCGGGGTATTCCTGAATAACAGCCGAGATGTCGCGTATGGCCCCCTTGTAGTCGCCCGTCTGGTCGAGCAGCAAGGCGCGATTGTAGAGGGCAATCATGTTGTCGGGCTCCTGCTCAAGCACAAAGTTGAAGTCCTCGATGGCTCGGTTGTCATCGCCCACCTGGGCACGCAGCAGTCCTCGGTTGAAGTGTCCCAGATAGTTACCCGGTTCCAACTCCAAGGCCGCATCGTAGTCCGACATGGCCCCACGCAGATTCTGCTGATGATAGCGTGCCAAGGCACGGTTCACGAAGAGGCTTGCATTACGCGGCATCTGCAGGATGGCCTTGTCCAGTTGCTCTTCCCCGTCTTTATAGTCTCCACGGTTCAGTGTCACCATTGCCTTCATGCTCCAGGCCGACCCTTCGTGTGGGTTTACCTCCAGGGCACGGTCGAGCCATTCCTCTGCCTTCGCAGTGTCTTCTACGGCAAAGCGCACCTGCGCCTTCATCGTATAGCCCTCTGCTTCCTTGGGCCACTGGCGCAACATGACGTCGAGCGACGAGTCGGCCCTCTCGTATGCCTTCTGCTCCATCTGGCACAGCACCATGTTGTGCCACGAGCCTTGGTTCAGGGGATTGATTGCCACGGCGCGCTTGTAATCCTGTTCGGCACGTTCGTAGGCCTTTTGGTTTATCAGGCAGATGGCACGCAGCGAGTAGTGGTTTTCGGTATAGGGGTTGCGTTCGATAGCGCTGGTCACATCCTGTTCGGCACCTTTATAGTCTTCGAGATAGAACTTTGCCAAGCCACGATAGAAATAGGGTTCGGCCAGAAAGGGCTTGGCATTGATGACCTGGTTGAAGCGTTGGATGGAGAGCACATAGTCCTCATAATAGAGGGCATTGCGCCCCATCAGCATCACCCGGTCGGTGTTGATCTGTGCACAAAGTGAATGGGAGAAAAGGATAACGACAACGCAAGAAAGCAGCATGTGCCACATTCTTCCATCCGTGTGTCGCCTACAGCATCCTCTCATCTTCTTAATTTTACCTTATAGGAGCACGAGAATCGTCCCTTCAGGAGGTCGCTGAGCTGACTCTTTATCATTTGGCGTCGCAGGCCCTTCAGGTGGTCGGTAAAGACCTCTCCGTCCAGGTGGTCCACTTCGTGCTGGACGACGCGTGCCAGATATCCGTCTATCCACTCGTCGTGCTCCTCGAACTGCTCGTCCTGCCAAGTCAGGCGCACACGGGTCGGGCGGCGCACCTTCTCGTGTATGCCAGGCAACGACAGGCAGCCCTCTTCCGAGACGTCAGTCTCCGTTTCGTCGTACTCCTCTATATAAGGATTAATATAGACGCGACGGAAGTCGGCATACTGTGGCATATCCTCTGCCAGTGGGGTCAGGTCGATTATAATCAGGCGTATGCTCAGCCCCACCTGCGGAGCTGCCAGCCCTATGCCGTCGCTCTTGGCCAACGTGTCCCACATGTTCTGAATCAGTTCGGACAACTGCGGATAATCTGGTTCTATGTCCTCGGCCACTTGCCTAAGCACGGGCTGGCCGTATGTGTAAATAGGTAGTATCACTGGGATTGAAGATTAAAGATTAAAGATTGAAGATTGAAGATTGAACTTTTGGAGCAGCGAGTGCCAACGAGCTTGCTCGATTGGCCGAGTCGTGACAAAAGTCATG
>CACZRZ010000186.1 GCA_902783655.1 uncultured Bacteroidales bacterium | reverse complement strand
CCGTTCGAGGAAATAAAGCTCGATGTCAAAATGGCTAATGTGACTACTCCCCTCCTTAACAGGGAGGGGGCGGGGGTGAGTCTCTCCGTCCGCGATGCCGTACACCAGGACAACACCTTCGACACGGGGAACATCATGACCGAGATGCTGCTGGCCTCCGAGATTAAGGGTTTCGTGCCGCAACCCGAATGGTTCTTCGGGAAGGACGATGAAGAACATCGCCGCGCCCTGGACCTGCTGATGATGACACAGGGCTGGCGCCGCTTCCGATGGCAGGACATGGCCGTGGAAGGCCGGTGGGAAATGACGCATCCGGCCGAGCAGAGCCAGGTGCTGGAGGGGAGCGTGAACCGTTACTATAGTGACAATATGTTCCGAATTGTGCATGATCTGGTTGATACAATAAGAAAGCCGAAGAACGACATATACAGTTCCATGCATAGGGGCTTCGTCCCTTACGACCAACGGCCCAGGACGGCTAAACTACCCCTTATCTACACTGCTTCAGATCTTGATTCTATAGAAATAGCACAGAAGCATGACCCTTCGTCGCAACGTCCTGGATACAGATACCCCAATCCGGGGCCGCCCAATAAGGATGTGAGGGTTCACTCCGAATTTGTGAAACCCGACGCACCGGGGGACAGCAGTACATTTGTCTCAGAGACAGACACTCGGAAAGGACTGTTCCGTCAGGAGACGCCGCGTTTCTACGGCAACAGCCTCCTCTTCCTGGCGGCCAGCGACACCACCCGATGGAAGAAACACCGCAGGCACACATGGATACAGATGGAGGACGACGAGTACACACGCCTGCCCGAGGAGGCCGAGTTCTATGTCAGACTCCGCCTGCCCTATCCCCGATGGGCACAACCATACAGCTACTACCAGACCCGTCAGGCAGAACTGGAAGACAAAACCCACGTTGGCATAACAGGGAACGACAGTTCAAAAGTAATGAATGAAGTAATCGTAAGAAGCAAGCGGAACGGCAGGCTTGGCATGGACCTCTCGAAACCCGCCTACGTCGTTGATGCTTACGAGGCATGGAATGCCACGATGGATGCCGGGCTGCTGAACAATATGCAGGTTAGAGACACCGCCATGCAGAACGAAACACGATTTAAGGAAAACATCATCAACCTGACCCACGCCTTCGCAGCCAACTACATGGGTGACATGGGTTGCTCTGGTCGCAACTACGACTTCTCTGTCTACCTGGACTCCATCAAACTGGCAGACGTCCGTCCCTATCTCACTTATAAAATAGACATCGGAGCCTACGATCCGCTCGAAGATCACTTCGTCACGCTCAACTTTATCGGCTCGCGGGAGCAATTGTCACGATACTTTCGTCTGGAATATCTGGACAAGATATACATCTATTCCGACTTTTCCCCGCGATGGGGACTCAACAACCGGCTGACGCAGGCAAACCAGCCCAGCGTGGAGGTGCGGCTGACGCACTATCCCAACTGGGAGCGCCGCCTCACCTATCGCGACCGCCGCTACATCCTGCCGGGATTCGCCTATCAGGAGGACTTCTACCACCCCGACTACAAGCGCAATCCGCCCAAGGAAGGACAGAAGGACTACCGGCGCACCCTCTACTGGAACCCAGACCTGCGGCTCGACGAGAACGGCGAAGCCCACGTCACGCTCTACAACAACAGCCAGAAGACTCAAATCCAAATCGTGGCCAACGGCATGACCAGCGAAGGGGAATTCCTGTATAATATGGAGTGAATCAACCGAAGAACTCGCTTTCGAAGCGCGACTGGTCGTAACTGCTGCCGTCAAAGCAGTGGGTGCAGATGCTCTCCTTAGGCATGCCGATGGAGGCCACAAGGTCTTCGAGCTTGGCAAACTTCAGCGACGAGAGGCCCAGGCGACGGGCAATCTCCTTCACCATGCGCTCATACTCTGGCGTACCTGTCTGGGCGTATTTGTCGAGGTTGGCCTTGTCGTCGCCCTCGAAGTCGCGAATAATCTGCCGAGTGATGAGTTCCATGTCGCTCTTCGACGTGGTGAAGCCGATGAAGGGACAGCCATAGACCAGCGGGGGACAGGAGATGCGGACGTGCACCTCACGGGCGCCGTTCTCGAAGAATTCCTTCACATTGTCGCGCAACTGCGTGCCCCGCACGATGGAATCGTCGCAGAAGACAACGCTCTGGTCGCGCAGCAGGGCTTCGTTGGGAATGAGTTTCATCTTGGCCACCAGGCTCCGACGGCTTTGGTTGCCGGGAGTGAACGAACGTGGCCACGTGGGGGTGTACTTCAGCACGGCACGCTTGTAAGGGATCTTTGCTCCCACAGCATAGCCCAGAGCCATGCCAACGCCCGAATCGGGGATGCCACATACCATATCGGCCTTCACATCGTCCTGCTCGCCCATCATCTGCCCGTTGCGCTCGCGCACTTCTTCGGTGTTGACCCCTTCGTAGCACGAGGCCGGGAAACCATAATAGACCCATAGGAACGAACATATCTGGCAGCGCTTGAAGGCGGGCTGCATCACTTCGAGACCGTCGGCCCGCAGCCGGACAATCTCACCAGGTCCCACATCGCGCAGCACCTTGAAGCCGAGGTTGGGAAAACTGGTGGATTCGCTGGAGGCGGCATAGGCCGACATGCTCCACTCCACAAGTTCGCCATTCTGCAGTCGTTCCTGATGGCGCTCTTCCTTCGTACCGATAACAATCGGCGTGCGCCCCAGGAAGTCGCGTGCGGCAATGATTCCGTCTTCCGTAAGGATAAGCATGGAACACGAGCCCTTGATTTTCTGATAGACGCGGTTGATGCCATCGACGAACGTTGTGCCCATGTTGATGAGCAGGGCCACGAGTTCCGTCTGATTGATGTTGTTGGCCGACAGTTCACTCAGATGCATGCGCTGGGCAAGCAGTTCATCGGCTATCTCACGCAGGTTGTTGATCTTGGCCACAGTGACCACAGCATAGCGTCCCAGATGGGAATTTATAATAATAGGCTGCGGGTCGGTGTCGCTAATCACACCCAGACCTTGGCAGCCTACGAACTGTTCGAGCTCATCTTCGAACTTCGAGCGGAAATAGTCGCGCTCCAGCGAATGGATACTTCGGTTGAAGCCATGATTCTTGTCGAAGGTCACCAAACCGGCACGACGCGTTCCAAGATGTGAGTTGTAGTCTGTCCCGTAAAACAAGTCGTTTACGCAATCCCGAGTGGAAATAGTTCCAAAGAAGCCGCCCATTGTGTTGTTACTTATTCTTTATTGTTTTAGGCCTTGTAGAAAATACGGTGCGCACCATCGATGATTTTCACCAATTCGGGATGCTCGGCGGCAAAGGTATCGATGTGCCGCATGCGCTTCTCCTGCAGGATTTCATCGACAGCAATCAGGATGCCTGTTTCCTCGACATCGCCGAAACCATCGTTGATGGCCGTACCGAAGAGTCGCATGGTGGGACTGAGCCCCATGTAGGCATTGACCAGAGGAGGAATATTGTAGCCCAGTTGGCGCACCTCGCGGTTCAGGATGCGATAGTCCTTTCGGAAATCGTCTTCGACGAAAAGTTTCTCGAACTGTGCCGGGTCATGTTCCAGAACCAACGGTTTCACCGGAGTGATGAGGTTGTCGGGGTCTGGGAAATGCTTACGTAGGAAATAGAGTATCATATCTCGCGCCAAACGGTCGTAGCTGGGATACATCGTGAACTTGCCAAACAGATAGCGCACCGACGGTTCGATAACAACCAGTGCGCCCAATCCGTCCCAGAGGTTGTCGAGCGCATAAAGGCCCTTGGTACCCATACGGGTGCTTTGGTATTCGAGGGTGACAAAGGAACGTCCCAACTCGATGGTGTAGGGAGCGTAGTCGTGCATGAAGCGCTCGCTGAAGCGGAACATGTGACTGGTGGCCAAACGGGGCTGACCATCGGAATCTATTGTCCAGTCCTTGCCCAGGAGGTAGCGATAGCCACCCAGAATCTCCTCGTGTTCCGGGTCCCACACTATCAACTGTTTATACGGATTATCACAGACATCGAATTCGTCGAGGTCGAAAGCCTTGCCCGTTCCACCGCCCGCATCGCGAAAGGCTATTTCGCGCAAGCGTCCGATTTCGCGCAAGACGTTGGGCGAGTCCTGCCAAGTGACGATGTAGACCTCGTTGTTGCTTTTATTGGTGAACCGCAGCCGTTTGTCCTCTGTCAGTTCGCCCTTCAACACATCTCGCGGTATCCGATCGATTATCTGCTCCACCATATCATTTACTATTTACCATTTACCATTTAGCTATTTACCATTTAGCCATTTACAATTTATAAACCTCCTGACGAACGAAATTGGCCCATTCCACCGGGGATTTGGACTTATCGAACGTCTGCCAGGGGATGGGGCGCCCGATGCGCACGGTATAGTGATTGCCACGACTGCGATACATCTCATCGGGCAGCAACGCCATAGCCAAATTGGGAAGGTGGAAGAACTTACAGAAGTTGGCCAGGCGATAGAAACGATTGGAGTTGTGTCCGATGAAATGGATGGGCACCACATCGTGCTGATGTTTGCGACTCTTGACAATGAAACTCTTGGTCCACGGCAGGTCCTGCACGACACCGTCGATGCGACGGCTGCATAGCCCGGCGGGGAACATGATGACATGATTGTCGCCTGTGAATATCTGCTCCACCATCTCGGGCAGATTGCGGGCCTGCTGGCCGACCTTGTTGACCGGCACACACAGGGGAGCCAGCCCGGGAAGGTTCATCAGGAAGTCGTTGACCAGATATTTTATCTGCCCATCGTAGTGACGGCCCAAGACAGCACCCAAGGTGACGCCATCGATGGCGCCCAACGGATGGTTGCTGACAAAGGTACAGTATGGGGAGTCCTTGGGGGGGAGATTCTCAAGACCTTCCACCTCGACCGTAACGCCCAAATATTCAATAGTCTTCTCACAAAACTCTATGCCCTGATAGTTGTGCTGGAGGAAGATGTTACAGAAGTCCTCGTGAACCAGATTTCGCAACCAAGAATATACGAATCTGGGAACATAACGCGCCCGACTGCCTAATCGGGAGCGGATAATGGCCTCTATGTCAACTATCTTCTCCATAGCGCATGCTACTTGATGCTGATGGTACGGTTATTGATACGATAACGCCCACGCGGGAGCCCATTGAGCCAGTTGACACCCGGATTGAGCTGCATGGCTACGTACAATGTCCCCGTAGAGGTGTAGATTGGCAGCACCTGTTCGTATTTCGAGGTGACACGCAGGCTGCGCCCTTTGACGGCCAGCCGAACGGGATAGGCACTCTGCACCATGCGGCCGGAAGGCAGCTCACCCCATTGGAGCGCAGACACGGTGACGGAGTCCTTTGCCAAACGGCGGTTGGTCTGCCGGTCGGCTATGGCCCAAGTGCTTGTCAGCACCATCAAGACAAGCAGCAAGGCACGAAATGGCAATTGGTATTTCTTCATCGTACTAACGGCATTTTACTAATAAAGCGCAAAAATAGCACGAAAAAGGCAAAAAAACAAATAAAGTCGGGAAAAAAGTATCATTATGCCCGATATTTCCTCATCAGTCTTTCCTCGGAGCGTGTTCCTGCATATATTGGTCAAGCGAAATTCCATCCAACTTGAGGAAGCAGGAACGAACCGTCTTGAGCGAACCGAAACCAGCATCGAGGCAGTCGCCCAAAGCCGAAATCTTACCCTGGCGGATGCGTCGCTTCAACTCCTCGAGGCGATAGCGATTGATGTACTCATGCACATTGTTATAGCCCTGACTTCGCAGGCACTGGAGCAGCAACTGGCGGTTGATGCCCACCTCACTACACAGTACATCGCGATTGAACGTGTAATCGGTCCAGGCCTCGACATGGTGCTGCATCCAATATTCGGCACGCTGGAAGCGCTGCAGATTGGCCTCGTTGAAGTCCGACTCCGACTTCTTCAGTTCCTCGTCCGAAGGAGCCTCGTCGACCTCCTTGACCACAGGCTTCGGCAATTCCCTCGCCAGCGACTCGAGCGAGCGCAGGCACAGGTAGGCATTGAGGAGGGTAAAGATGATGGAATAGGCGGCTATCAGATACGGCTTGTAGTTGAAGGCGATGATCAGGAAGAACAAGGCACTGAAACCCAGCACCATGCTATAGCCTATGAGGTAGCGCGGATACTGAACATGCGTAAGCCGACGGGGCAGCAGGAAGATGTTGGCAATGTAGTAGAAACTGGTGAGCAACATACCCAGGCGAACCAGGAGGTCGCTGCTGAGCAGGTTGCGGCGTACGTCGTCGAAGGACTCTATGATTGCCCCGCGACTGCCCATCGCATAACCCACGGCATAGAAGCCGAGGAAAATGAGAGCCGGCAGCGCATAGCGCCACATACGCCCCCACTGCAAATAGCCTGGCAGGGGGATGCTGAGAGGATAGATGCTCTGGAGAAACGAGATGGCCATCAGCGCAGCGAGCATGGCAGGATGGAAGATGCCGGCATGGGCCTCTTCATGGGGATAATAGGGCAGAGCCAAAGCAAAACAGACGGTGAAGATGCCCATAATCCAGGCCAGGGAGAGGAACTTTATCTGATGACGCGCAAACAGGGCCATGACGGCCGTCAGCGCCAGGTGCATCACACCACACGCAAGAAATATATTGAAATAAACAAATTCAGCATTCATAAGCACTCTATCTTTGAATAATCCGTGACAAAAGTACACAAAAAAATTCAGTTACCCAAATTCTGACCCAACATTCATCATCATGGAGCAAGAAGGGGAACACAGGAGCCGGAGGGACAGGAACAGGCTCATTTGCCGATGAAATGGCGGTTTTTTGTCGTCTGCAAAGGGGATTACGCGTCGAATGTCAAACGAAGTCCCGTCGACCAGCTTTCATCGACGCGTCGTTGGAGCTCAATCGACGTGTCGTTGGAGGTCGATCGACGTGTCGTTGGAGGTCAAACGACGTGTCGATGAAATCCAGTCCAATTATGCCCTCGAAAAGGGGCAATTCGGAATGCAGAATCGGCCATCGCATCAGAGTGACATAATAATAAGGAAACACGCGCGCGCGTAAATAGAAGTGATTTTCAGTTCCTTAGACGCAGCCCCCGTAAGAAGGCGAAAAAAATTGCACGATTTTGAAAAATAAATTTGGATTTATTAAGTCGAATATCAAAACTTTTTTGTACCTTTACAGCCAAATTGCGAACGACGTGTCTAATTGTGTCAAAATGAGTTATAACTATCACACTCCCGTAATGCTCCAAGAAGCACTTGCAGGCCTTAATATAAGGCCCGACGGAGTGTATGCCGACCTTACGTTTGGCGGCGGCGGACACAGTCGTGCAATACTGGACCTGCTGGGACCAAAAGGTCACCTGTACGGCTTCGACCAGGACATGGATGCCATGAACGGAGCACCGCAGGACGAACGTTTCACCTTCGTGCGGAGCAACTTCCGATACCTGCGCAACTGGATGATGTACTACGGGCACGAAACCATCGACGGCATATTGGCCGACCTGGGCGTGAGCAGCCATCACCTGGACGAGGCAGAACGTGGATTCAGTTTCCGATTCGATGCGCCCCTCGACATGCGTATGAACCAGCGCGCGAGCCTGACTGCACGCAAGGTGGTGAACGAATACACCGAAGAACAACTGGCCGACATCTTCTTCCTGTATGGCGAGCTGAAACAAAGCCGACGCGTGGCAGCCGCCATCACGAAGGCACGCAACGCAGCACCCATCGAGACCACGGGCCAGTTGGCCGAACTGACCAACCCCATTCTGGGCTTCGGGCGCGAAAAGAAAGACTTGGCACGCGTATTCCAGGCCCTACGCATCGAGGTGAACGGCGAGATGAAAGCCCTGCGACAGATGTTGCACAGCGCCACGCAACTGTTAGCTCCGGGTGGACGGTTGGTGGTGCTGACCTACCACTCGCTGGAGGACCGTATGGTGAAGAATATCGTCAAAAGCGGGAATCCCGAAGGGAACATGAGTCAGGACATCTATGGACGTTCCCTGTCGCCATTGCGCAGCGTAGGGAAGATGCAGGTGCCCAGTCCCGAGGAACAAGAGGGCAACCCGAGAAGCAGAAGCGCAAAGTTGAGAATTGCAGAAAAGATTTAACGAAATGGCTATCGAGAAAGAAAACATAAACACAAAGAACACCGTGGAAGGTAAGAACGACGAACGACTGAAAGGTACGCACCGGCGACGCTGGTGGGGCTCGCTGTTCACCGAGGGGGAAACGGACGCGGGCGAGGGCAAGAGCATGAAAGACGTTGTCCGCGCCATGCAGATCGACGGACGATGGTTCTTCCGGCAGATTCCCTTCCTGCTCTTCATCCTCTTCTGCATCCTGCTCATGGTCACCAACCGCTATCAAGCCCAACAGGAAATCATCGAGAAGGAGCAACTGCAGCACGATGTCGAGGAATGGAGGTACAAGGCTCTGACCCGCTCCAGCGAACTGACCACGCTGACCCGGCAAAGCCAAATCGAAGAACGGCTGAAAGCATACGGCGACAGTGCCCTCACCGCCCCACAGGAACCTCCTTTCACCATAAACCCCAACGAATAACACCCCATGGCAGCAAACAATAACAAGAAATCCATCAAACGTTTCAGAATGATACTCATCGGTATCAGTCTGATTGGGGCGTACATCCTGGGGACGGCACTCAACACCATGCTATTCCAGGCCGACTACTGGTACCAGGTGGGCCAGCGGTTTGTCAGCGACAGCATCGAGGTGCAGGCCATGCGTGGCAACATCATTTCGGCCGACGGAAAGGTGATGGTGGCCTCACTGCCACAGTACCGACTGTTCATGGACTATATCGTCATCGACAAAGACAGCGTGGCACGAGAGAAGGCTCAGCGCTGGCGCGACTCGGTGCTCTACGAACAGGCCGACAGCATTGCCATGGGATTGCATCAGATATTCCCCGACTACTCCGTACAATATTTCCACAACCGCCTGCTCGAAGGGCGCAAACGACATTCGCATGCCTGGAACCTCTACCCAAGACTGGCCACATACATCCAGTACAAGCAATGCAAGGAACTGCCATTGTTGTGCGAAACGCCACTGAAGGGCGGATTCAACCCTGAGGAGGTCATGCTGCGCATCAAGCCCTACGGTTCGCTGGCCAGCCGTACATTGGGCAACGTGAAGAAGGACAGCCTTGGCGACACCATCCGCGGCACCAGCGGACTAGAATACTGCTTCGACAGCATCATGCGAGGCAAGAACGGCATTAAGCACCGCATGAAGGTACGCGACCGTATGGTCAACTTCTACGACCGCGAGCCCGTACCTGGCCACGACCTCGTGACCACCATCGATGCCACCATGCAGGACATCGCAGAGAAAGCCATCGTGAACAAACTGCGCGAAATCGGAGGCGAGAAGGGTGTAGTCATCCTGATGGAAGTGCCCACAGGCGACATCAAGGCCTTGGTGAGCATGACCCGCTATCGCAACGAACAGACCGGCAACTACGAATTCTACGAGGCGCAGAACGATGCCATCAACGCCCTGTGGGAACCTGGTTCCACGTTCAAGACGGGCAGCATCATGGTGGCACTGGAGGACGGAAAGATTACGCCCGAAACAACAGTCGATACCGGAAGCGGCATATACATGATGCACGGCCGTCCCATGAAGGACCATAACTGGCACCGTGGCGGCTACGGCACACTCAACGTCACACAGGTGCTTGAATACAGTTCGAACATTGGTGTCAGCCGCCTCATCGACGATGCTTATCACGACCATCCCGAGAAATATGTCCAAGGACTGAAGAACATGGGCGTGGGCATCGACCTTGGCCTGCCCATGGGAGCCAAACCTATCGTGCGCATGCCGGATACCGACAAGACGAAAGGCAACTGGTCCAAGACAGCCCTGGCCTGGATGAGCATCGGCTACGAAACCATGATTCCGCCCATCAGCACCGTCGCTTTCTACAACGCCATCGCCAATAATGGGCGCTTCGTCCGTCCCCGCTTCGTGAAGGCAGAGATGGAGAACGGGCAGGTGGTTCGCGAGTTCCCCGTGGAAGTGATTAAGGAGAAGATATGCTCCACACGTACCCTGCACCAGATTCAGACCATTCTTGAAAAGGTGGTCAGCGAGGGTTTGGGCAAGAAGGCCGGCAACAAACGATTCAAGGTGAGCGGCAAGACGGGTACGGCACAGGTGGCCAAAAACGGCAGCTATGCCAGCCACAGCTACATGGTCAGCTTCTGCGGCTACTTCCCCAGCGACGCACCCCGCTATTCGTGCATCGTCTGCATCCGCAAGGATGGTCTGCCAGCCTCGGGCGGAGGGCAGTGTGGTCCCGTGTTCAGCGAAATCAGTCAGATGGTGATGAACCAAGGCGTTTACCGCGACCCACGTGAGGCAGCCGATTCGACCAGCATCTTCACCCCCACCCTGTCGAAAGAATGCGCTACGACCGGCACCGACACCGTGCCCGATGTCGTGGGAATGGGGGCACGCGACGCCATCTACTGTCTGCAAAGATGCGGACTGAAAGTGAAACTGCACGGCACCGGACTGGTACAGAGCCAGAGCATTCCCGCCGGAGCCAAAGAACCTAAAGGAAAAACCATTACGCTAAACCTGAAATAGACTATGACAATAAAGCAACTCATCGAAAAGACCACACCCCTGGCCGTCGTTGGCAACGACCAGATGATGGTCAGCGGACTGGAAATAGATTCGCGCAAAGTGCTACCCGGCGGTTCTTTCATCGCCATGCGCGGCACACAGACCGACGGGCATCAGTTCATCGGCAAGGCTCTGGAACTGGGCGCCACTTGCATCATCTGTGAGACGATGCCCGAGACGCTGCAGGACGGAGTGACCTACGTACAGTATCCAAATACCGAATCTGTGGTGGGTCCCCTGGCCACCCACTTCTTCGGCGACCCCACCCTGCGCATGAAGCTCATCGGCGTGACAGGAACCAACGGAAAGACCACCATCGCCACCCTGCTCTATGAGATGTTCCGCCGTTTCGGTTACAAGGTGGGGCTGTGCAGTACTGTGTGCAACTACATCGACGGGAAACCCATCCCGACAGAATGCACCACCCCCGACCCCATCACCCTGAACCGTCTGCTCGGACAGATGGCCGACGAGGGATGCGAATATGCCTTCATGGAGGTTAGCAGTCACTCTGTGGCCCAGCAACGCATAGGCGGACTGACGTTTGCCGGCGGGCTGTTCACCAACCTGACACGCGACCATCTCGACTACCACAAGACCTTCGAGGCCTATCGCGATGCGAAGAAGGGATTCTTCGACATGTTACCCAGGGATGCCTTTGCCATCACCAATGCCGATGACAAGAACGGCATGTTCATGGTGCAGAACACCAAGGCAGAGGTGAAGACATACGGCCAACGTACAGATGCCGACTTCAAGGCCCGCATCCTGGAAGAAAGCTTCGAGGGCATGAACCTGTCGGTAGATGGCCGTGAAGTGTTCGTCCAGTTTGTAGGGCGCTTCAATGTCAGCAACTTGTTGGCCGTCTATGGAGCCGCCATCATGCTGGGACAACAACCCGAAGAAGTCCTGATTGCGCTGAGCGCCATGAAGCCCGTAAACGGCAGGTTCGAAGCCATTCGCAGCCCTCAAGGCGTAACGGCCATCGTAGATTATGCCCATACGCCCGATGCCCTGGTCAATGTGCTCACTACCATCAACGAGATTCTGCGCAAGCCCCACCAGTGCTGGACGGTATGCGGCGCCGGAGGCAACCGCGACAAAGGGAAACGCCCCCTGATGGCTCAGGAGGCCGTGAGACATAGCGACCGTGTCATCATTACAAGCGACAATCCACGCAACGAAGAGCCACAAGCCATCATCAACGATATGCTGGCCGGCCTCACAGACGAAGAGCGGCGCACGGTGCTCAGTATCGTAGATCGGCGCGAGGCCATCCGCACGGCATGCACTCTGGCTCAGCCAGGCGATGTCATTCTGGTTGCTGGCAAAGGACATGAGGACTACCAAATCATACAAGGTGTGAAATACCATTTCGACGACCACGAAGTCATTCGTGAATGCTTCGGTATAAGTTGAAAAGGCGAAGGTTAACTCGCAACTCGCAACTCGCAATTTGTAATTCGTAACTCATAATTCGTAACTCGTAACTCAAAATGCTATACTACCTGTTCAGATATCTCGGCGAATTCGGCATCCCTGGTGCCCATCTGTGGTCGTACATCTCTTTCCGTGCCATACTGACGCTGGTGCTCTCGCTTGTCATCAGCATCTGGTTTGGCGAATATTTCATCAAATGGATGAAACGCCATAACGTCAGCGAAGAAGCGCGCGATCCCAGCATCGACCCCTTTGGCGTTGAAAAGAAAGGCGTGCCCTCAATGGGCGGGCTAATCATTATCGTGGCCACCATCATCCCCAGCCTGTTACTGGGCCGACTGCGCAACATATACATGCTGCTGATGATTGTAACCACGCTGTGGTTGGGAGCCATTGGTTTCATCGATGATTACATCAAGTACAAAGGCAACAAAGACGGACTGCGCCCCATCATGAAACTGGCCGGACAAGCCCTGCTGGGACTGTTCATCGGTTTGACGCTGTGGCTTAGTCCTGATGCCGTGATACGCGAAAACGTACAGTTAACTAACAAGAACGGCACCGAGGTGGTGTATAAGAGCGAGCCTGTGAAGAGCACCATCACCACCATCCCCTTTGTCAAGAACAACAACCTCAGTTATAGTGAGATGTTCCGTTGGCTGGGCAGCAAGCGTACGGCTGCCGGATGGATATTCTTCGTATTCATCACCACCTTTGCGGTAATGGCCGTGAGCAACGGGTCAAACCTGAACGACGGCATGGACGGCATGTGTGCGGGCAACTCTGCCATCATGGTCTTCGCCTTGGTCATTCTGACATATACGAGCAGCCACATTGGCATGGCCTCATACCTGAACATCATGTTCGTACCAGGCAGTGAGGAGTTGGTCATCTTCCTGATGGCCTTTATGGGCGGGCTGATAGGTTTCCTTTGGTACAACGCCTATCCGGCCCAGGTGTTCATGGGCGACACGGGCAGTCTGGCCATCGGCGGCATCATTGCTGTCGTCTCTGTCATCATCCACAAGGAATTGCTCCTTCCCCTGCTCTGTTTCGTCTTCCTTTGCGAGAGTGTGAGTGTATTGCTGCAGACCAACTATGCCAAAATGGGGAATCGCCGGAACCAGAAGTGGCGTGTCTTCAAGCGTGCCCCAATCCACGACGCATTCCGCATCAAGCCCGGCCAGTTGCCTGCCGACTTCAAGATTCTGTGGAACTGGCCCAAGGGTTGCTGGCTGGAGTCGAAGATTACCACCCGTTTCTGGATTGTGACCATCATCACATCAGCGTTGGCCATCATTACGCTGAAGATTCGATAATGAGAAAATAAGAAAATGAAAAAGAAGATAGCCATATTAGGAGCCGCAGAGAGCGGAATAGGGACTGCCATCCTTGCACAAAAGCAGGGGTGGGATGTCTTTGTGAGCGACATGGGCTCCATCAAGGACAAATACAAGCAGATGCTCATCGACCACGACATCGCATACGAAGAGGGCGGTCACACCGAAGCACGCATACTGGATGCCGACCAAGTGGTGAAGAGTCCTGGCATACCCGACACTGCACCATTGGTGCAAAAACTGATAGCACAGGGGACACCCATCCTGGCCGAACTGGAATTTGCCCGTCCCTACAGCCGCGGCAAGACCATCTGCATCACAGGTTCCAACGGCAAGACCACCACGACGAGCCTCATCTACTACATCATGCAACGGTGGGGCGTCGATGTCGGTCTGGCAGGCAACATCGGGCGTTCGTATGCCCTGCAAGTGGCCGAAGGCGACCACGACTGGTATGTGCTGGAGATAAGTTCGTTCCAGTTGGACAACATGTTCGACTTCCGCGCCGACATAGCCGTGCTGATGAACATCACTCCCGACCACCTGGACCGGTATGAGTTCCAGATGCAGAACTACACGGACTCGAAGATGCGCATCATACAGAACCAAACCTCCGACGACAGTTTCGTTTACTGGCGACAGGACGAGCACATCGAAGAGGAATTGCAGAAGCGCCACATGGGATATGCTCCGAAGCCCACCCCGTCGTCCCGCCCGGCTCGTGCCGGCAACCCCACCCTGTTGCCTTTCGTGGACGCCGACTTCGAACGTCTGGGGCTATCGTTCTCGCAGATGGGACAGCACAACAAGCGCAATGCCCTGGCCGCCTATCTGGCCACACGAGCCGTGGGAGCCGATGAGCAACTCATACGCCAGTGCCTTGTGGAATTCCCAGGTGTAGAGCATCGTCTGGAGCGTGTAGAGGAGTGTAATGGTGTGCTTTACATCAACGACTCCAAGGCTACCAACGTCGATGCCTGCTATGTAGCCCTTCAGGCTATGGACCGCCCCACCATACTCATCGTAGGTGGCAAGGACAAAGGCAACGACTACTCCACACTCTTCGACATCATTCGCGAGAAGTGTGCCGGACTGGTATATCTGGGTGCCGACAACCAAAAGCTTCACGACTCGTTCGACGCGCTGGGGCTACCCGTCAGCGACACCCACTCTATGAAGGACTGCGTAGATGCCTGCATCAGCATGGCACGTCCGGGCGACTGTGTGCTGCTGAGTCCCTGCTGCGCCAGTTTCGACCTTTTCAAGAACATGGAAGACCGCGGTGAGCAGTTCAAGACGCTCGTACGCAGTCACAACCCTATAAAATAATAAGAGATGACACTGCCCAATATTAAACTGAACAAGGAAAGTTTCCTGCAGGGCGACACCGTAGTGTGGATGATACTCCTGGCGCTGTGCATGATATCAATCGTGGAGGTGTATAGCGCATCCAGCCGAATGACCTACGGCACATCGGTCCACTTCTGGCGCCCCGTGGTGGAACACACCTCGTTCATCATCATCGGTCTGTTCATCACCTGGGTGGTGCACAAGATGCCCTGTACGTCGTTCAAGTTCCTGAGCGTGCTGGGTCTCATGTTGTCAATTATCCTATTAATAGTTGTCCTTTTCATGGGCCGTGTCAACGGTGCCGCCCGCTGGCTTCACATAGCCGGCATTACCATACAGCCCTCCGAGTTTGCCAAAATCACGTTAGTGGGCACAGTTGCCATGCTTCTGGCCACGTTCCGCGACAAGAAGACGGGCGGAGCCTCGATGCTGGCATTCAAATGGGTGGCCGGCCTGACGGCAGTCATCTGTCTGCTCATCGTCGGTGAAAACTTTTCTACGGCTGGCATCATCTTCATCGTCATGCTCATGATGACCTGGATTGCACAGAGCCCCAAGAAGTGGCTATGGATTATCGTTGCCGGTATCACGTTGGTGGGCACCACCGGCTTCTGCACCATGAAGTTCGTGCCGCAGGAAACAGCCGAACAAATCAGCCAATATCCTGGCCTGCACCGCTTCAGCACATGGTCGAAGCGCATCAAGAAAGGCAGTGAACTGCCTGCCGACCCCAAGGACTACAACATCCACGACAACGTACAAGTCACCCACGCCCGCATCGCCGTGGGCACATGCAACATCGTGGGCAAGGGACCGGGACAGAGCGTACAGCGCGACTTCCTGCCACATGCCGTCAGCGACTTCATCTATGCCATCATCATCGAGGAAGGTGGCATCGAAGGCGGCGTGCTGGTTATGTTCATGTACCTGCTGCTGCTCTACCGTGCCATGAAAATTGCCGAGCGCTGCAAGAATCGGTTCCCAGCCTATCTTGTGATGGGACTGTCGCTGATGCTCGTGGTGCAGGCCATGGTCAACATGGCGGTCTCTGTTGGAGCCATGCCCGTAACGGGACAGCCGCTGCCACTGGTGTCGAAGGGAGGAACTTCCACGTTCATCACCTGTGCCTACATAGGCATGATTCTGAGCGTTAGCCACACGGCCAAGCAACTGGAACAATACGCCACCGTGGCACCTCAAAAAAACGAACCTATGGAGGCTGAAATTGAGGCTTCGGATGAGCCCGATTCCAACGACACGTCGATGGAGCTCTAACGACGCGTCGATGAAGCTCCAACGACACGTCGATCAAGGCCCAACGACACGTCGATAAGACCACCCCCTGCCGAGGGGCATAAAACAAGGACAAAAGAAATTAGAAAAAAACAACGATAATGAGTGAACTGAGAATTGTCATCAGCGGCGGCGGAACGGGAGGACACATCTTCCCGGCTATCAGCATTGCCAACGCCATACGTGCCATCGAACCGAAGGCGGAGATATTGTTCGTAGGGGCAGAGGGACGCATGGAGATGCAGCGCGTACCTGCCGCAGGCTATCAGATAGTGGGACTGCCCATACGCGGACTTATCCGTCCCCTGTGGAAACCTGCCAACATCGGCGTTCTGGTCGACTTCCTGCGCAGCAAGCGGCTGGCCAAGCAGACGTTGCGCAAGTTCCGTCCCCAGGTGGCTGTGGGCGTAGGCGGATATGCCAGCAGCGCCACGCTGAACGCGGCACACGAACTGGGCATCCCCTGCCTCATCCAGGAACAGAACTCATACGCCGGGCTCACCAACAAGACACTGGCCGGCAAGGCTCAAAAGATATGCGTAGCCTACGAAGGCATGGAACGGTTCTTCCCCAAGGACCGCATCCTGCTGACCGGCAACCCCGTACGGCAGGGACTGCTCGACCCCAACCTGACGAAAACCGAATCGACGGCCATCTTCGGGCTGGAACCCGACCTGCCCACAGTGCTCATCATCGGTGGAAGCCTGGGCGCACGCACCATGAACGAAAGCGTATTGCAGAATCTCGAACAGATACGGCAGTCGCGTACACAGTTCATCTGGCAGACTGGCGGATACTACCACAAGGAGATTCAGGAACGGCTGGCCAAGGCGGGAAAACCCGACAATCTGTATGTCACCGATTTCATTGCCCGCATGGACCAAGCCTACAAGGCCGCCGACCTGGTCATCTCACGTGCCGGAGCCAGCAGCATCAGCGAACTCTGCCTGCTGGGCAAAGCCTCCATACTGGTGCCATCGCCCAACGTGGCCGAAGACCATCAGACCTGCAACGCCATGGCCCTCGTCAAGAAGGATGCTGCCATCATGGTACGCGATGCCGAAGCCCGCGAGAAACTCGTCCCGCTGGCGTTGGAAACCGTCAAGCAAACCGAACGCCTGAAGACATTGGGCAACAACGCCTACCAGATGGCCTACAAAGACTCGGCAAAGGTCATTGCCCAAGAGGTGCTGAAACTGGCCGGGAGAGTTGAAAATTGATAAATGAAAGTTAAAAACTGATAGATTCGGGGGCACAGCCCCATCATTAAACCATATAGTCACTAAATCGTCAAATCAATTATGGATGCATCACAGATAAAAGCCGTATATTTCGTGGGCATAGGTGGCATAGGCATGAGCGCCATCGCCCGTTACTTTCTCAACTGCGGTCTCACCGTGGGCGGATACGACCGCACTCCCAGCGACCTGACCCGTCAACTGGTCAAGGAGGGCGCACACATCCACTACGAAGAGAACATCGGGCTCATACCCACCGAGTGCCTCAACCCCGATTCGTGCCTCGTCATTTACACTCCGGCCATTCCTGCCGACCACAGCGAACTGCAATACTTCCAGCGCAACGGATTCGAATTGCAGAAGCGTGCACAGGTGCTTGGCACGTTGACACGCGCCCTGCGAGGTCTGTGCGTTGCCGGCACACATGGCAAGACAACCACCAGTTCGATGGCTGCCCATTTGCTCCACCAGAGTCACGTAGGTTGCAATGCCTTCCTGGGCGGCATCACGAAGAACTACGGCACCAACTATCTGCTGAATGAGAAGAGCGACTACGTGGTTATTGAAGCTGACGAGTTCGACCGCTCGTTCCATTGGCTCACCCCATGGGCCACGGTCATCACTTCCACCGATGCCGACCACCTCGACATCTACGGCACCGAGGAGGCTTACCTCGAAAGTTTCAGTCACTACACCTCTCTTATACAAGAAGGCGGTTATCTGATACAGCACACTGGGCTGAAGATGAAGCCCAGGACACAGAATGGTGTCACCACATATACCTATAGTCAGTTGGAGGGCGACTTCCATGCCGGGAACATTCAGATAGGCAACGGAGAAATCAGTTTCGACCTCATCTCTCCCCTGGGCAACATCAAGGACATCCACCTTGGAGTGCCCGTAACCATCAACATCGAGAACGGCATCGCAGCTATGGCATTGGCCCAGCTGGCCGGAGTCTCGGAAGAAGAAATCCGTCAGGGCATGGCCTCGTTCAAGGGCGTCGACCGCCGATTCGACTTCCACATCCGCACTCCGCACATGGCATACATCAGCGACTATGCCCATCACCCCGAGGAGATACGCCAGAGCCTGCTCAGCATACGCCAGCTCTACGAAGGCCGCCGCGTGAAGGTCATCTTCCAGCCCCACCTTTACAGTCGCACCCGCGACTTCTACCGCGAATTTGCAGATGCACTTTCGGTGCTCGACGATGTCACCTTGGTCGACATCTATCCAGCCCGCGAACTGCCTATACCAGGGGTTACCAGCCAACTCATCTGCGACTATCTCCGCCCAGGCATCAAGAAGGAAGTCATCAGCAAGCAGCAGATTCCCGACGTTGTACGAAGGGGGGGATTTGACGTCCTCATCACCATGGGAGCCGGCGACATAGAGGACTATGCCGACCAAATCACCCAGATATTAAAGCCTAATGGCCAAGATTAAATGATAATGTGTAAATTGTCAGATTGTAAATGATAAAGACCCTACTGAAATCCCTCCTTCTATTGGCCACGTTGGGCTATCTCGTATTCGCCCTGATTAAGGTGAGCCGCCCCACACAGGAAATGGTGTGCACGGGGGTCGAGTACATGTTTACCGACTCGGACCAGATTCGACTCATCGACCAGCCCATGGTGGAAAGCCTGCTGGCAAAGAACGACTTTGCGCCTAAAGGCAAGATACTGGCCGACATCGACATGACCGACATCATAGAACGCCTGTCGGCCAACCCATACATCGATACCGTGACATGCTACCACACCGCATCTGGTAAACTATGTATTCGCATAACGCCACGCCATCCCCTGCTGCATGTCTATGCACAGGATGGCGATGAATTCTACGTTGACGAGGAAGGATGCATCATGCCCGCCGGAGGCATCGCAGCCGACTTGCCCGTCGTTACCGGCCAAGTTACACGCAAGATGGCCAGCACCCGGCTGATGTCCTTGGGCAACCTGCTGCAAAACGACGAATACTGGCACGGTCAGGCTCAGCAGATAGTCATCGACGAAAAGGGATGGGTGGAAATCATACCACGCTATAGCGGACAACGCATCCTGTTGGGCGAACCGAAAGACTTGGAGGAGAAACTGGCCCGTGTACGTCTGTTCTACGAGAAGTCCATGCCCAAGGTGGGGTGGAACAAGTACAGCATCATCAACGCCATCTATAAAGACCAAATCATTTGCACGAAATAAAATAATAAAACAATACAGTTATGGGAGCAGAGAAAGAAATCATTGTAGCTCTTGAATTTGGAACTTCCGCCATCCGTGCCATCGCCGGCAAGAAGAAGGGAGACGGAAACATACAGATTCTCGGCATCGAGCAAGAGAAAGTCAACGACGTCATCCAGCGAGGCGTCATTTACAACATCGACAAGACGACACAGGCCATCACCAATGTCATCGGTCGCCTGAACGACAGCCTGGGCATAAACGTCCAGCGTGCCTACGTGGGCATAGGCGGACAATCGCTACACACAGCCGGCAACATCGTTTCGCGCGGATTGGAGACAAAGGTGAAGATTACACCCGAACTGGTGGACAACCTCATGGACAACAACCGCGCCACACAGTACACCGACTCGCAGATACTGGAAGTGGTACCACAGGAGTATGTGGTGGGCAACCGTTCCGTGGCCGACCCCGTAGGCATCCAGAGCGAACAGATCGAAGCTCGGTTCATGAACGTTGTGGCCAGAAACACATTGTTGGAAAACATCAACAAATGTATGCGCATGGCCGAAATCGAAATTGCCGACCTTTTCATTTCTCCCTTGGCACTGGCCGACGCCCTGCTCAGCGACAACGAGAAGCGCTCGGGCTGTGCCATGGTGGACTTCGGTGCCGGCACCACCACCGTAGCCGTATTTAATGGCAATCTGTTGCGCCATCTGGTAGTCATTCCACTGGGAGGCAACAACATCACCAACGACCTTATCATAGCCCATCAGATGGAGTTTGAGGAAGCAGAAAGCCTGAAGCGTAAGTCGGGCGTGGCCTATGTGGCCGCCGAAAGCGACACTCCCCAACTTCTGCCCATCAGCAACGACCGCTCGATTTCCGAAAACGAACTGCAGAACATTATTGGTGCCCGTGAGGAAGAAATCATCCAGAACGTTTGGCACCAAATCGAAAACGTCAGCGACAAATTGCTCTCAGGTATCATCATCACAGGTGGGGCAGCACAGCTCAAGGATATGCCCGAAGCCATCAAGCACTACACCCAGTTCCAGAAGGTGAAGGTGGCCAAGTCGCTCATCACCACCGTCGACGTGGATAACGGCGTAACCACTCCCCAGGGCAGCAGCATCGACACCCTGATTGCGCTGCTCATGCACGGCGACAGCAATTGCATCAGCGAGCCCGAACCCAAAGAGGAAGTCGAAGAGCCCGTGGTTGAGCAACCCGCGCAACCCGTCGATCCCGTGGTTGAGCAACCCACACAACCCGTCGTGGAGGAAGAAGAAAAGCCAAAGGGACCATCACGCTGGACACGTCTGAAGCAAGCTCTGAACGACCTGTTCACCGAGAAAGAAGACGAATGAATACAAACCACGTAAATCACGATACAGCTATGAACGAAAAAAACGATATGTTCGGATTCGACGGAGGAATCGAGTTCACAAACATGAAGCAAGTGAACAATCCCAGCATCATCAAGGTGATTGGCGTGGGAGGTGGCGGCGGCAACGCTGTCAATCACATGTTTAATGAGGGCATCCACGATGTCACCTACGTGCTTTGCAACACCGACCGAAAGGCTCTGGAGGACAGTCCTGTGCCCACCATCCTGCAATTAGGCACCGAGGGTCTGGGAGCCGGCAACAGGCCCGAACGCGCCAAAGCAGCTGCCATGGAGAGCATCGAGGAAATCAACAACATGCTCAACGACGGCACCAAGATGGTGTTCATCACCGCCGGCATGGGTGGCGGAACGGGTACCGGTGCTGCTCCCATCATTGCGCAGTGTGCCAAGGAGCGCGGCATACTGACCGTGGGCATCGTAACCATCCCCTTCCGCTTCGAAGGACGCATGAAAATAGACCAGGCACTGGCCGGTGTCGAGGAGATAAAGAAGCATGTCGATGCCCTGCTGGTTATCAACAACGAACGCCTGCGTGAGATTTATCCCGAACTCACCGTCATCAATGCATTCGCCCGTGCCGACGACACCCTGACCGTAGCCGCACGCTCCATTGCCGAAATCATTACCATGCGCGGTCGCATCAACCTCGACTTCCAGGATGTGAAGACCGTCCTCGAGAATGGTGGTGTTGCCTTGATGTCAACGGGATATGGCGAAGGCGAGGGACGCGTCAGCAAGGCCATCGAAGAAGCCATCAAGTCACCCCTGCTCAACAATAATGACATCTTCAACTCCAAGAAAGTACTGCTGAACATCAACTTCAGCGATGCCGAGGAAAGTCAGCAGTTCACCATGGAGGAAATGAACGAGGTGCACAACTTCATGAGCAAGTTCTCCAAGGATGTCGAGGTCAAGTGGGGTATGGCCACCGATCCAGCCCTGGGCAGCAAAATCAAGATCACGCTGCTGGCAACGGGATTCGGACTGCAAAATGTGCCCGGCATGCCAGACATCATAGAGACTCGCGAGAAGAAGATGTCGGAGGAAGACCGCGAACGCCAAGAGCGACTCGATACACTGGCTGGCCTCTACTATCACGAGGCCGGAAAGTCCACAACGCGCCGTCGTCGCCATATATTCATCTTCTCTCCGTCCGACCTCGACAACGAGGATATCATCGCACGCGTGGAGGAGACACCGACCTTCCGTCGCACCAAGGATGAATTGGCACAAATCCGGAATACCAACGAGCCTGCCGCAGAAGAGCCCGTACCCGTAGCTCAGCCCGATACCACAGAACCTGTCGAAACTCCCGAGACGCCCAGCCAACCCACACCAAGTGCGGCACCCGAGGAATCTCAAGCGACGTTCCAGGGATTCGAATTGGGATAAACGCAGTGGCACACTCAGCTGAGCACCTCACGCAGGATGGCCATCGACTTTAGTTCGGGAAAGTGAGGAACGTGCAAGCGATAGTAGTCGTTCAGCACCTGCATGAGACGCTGGCGCTGCTCACGGGTAAAGGTAAATAAATGCATGGTCGGAAAGTCCATGCGCAGCATGAGAGGCACAAGAGTGTCTTCGCCCTGTCGAAGCACCTTTTGTGCCTCTTCCGTATCCGGCCAGAAACCCAGGAAGCGCGACAGACGGATGAGGAACGTCAGGGGGAAGTTGGCAAAACGCTCACTTCGATTGTCAAGCCAAAGGAGCGAACTCTCCAGATAGTCGTAAAGTTCGGGATTGGTCTGCTCCTCACGGAGACTATAATAAAGGAATTCCGACAGGAAGAGCGCTATCGTCTGCTTCATCGGGTGATAAGGCAGCGACTGGTACGGCTCGTCCACCCTGACATCAACCAAACGTTGCAGTCGTGCCGAATCCTGATAATCCAAATCCACCTCCAGCAGGCTCAAAGGTGTCAGCAACACGTTCTGCATCACCGACCGCCTCGAATGTGGCATACGTACCATGAACCCAACTGCACCATGCAATTGAGTAAACATCGTAACAATGACTTTCGAGTCCGTATATCGAAGCGTATGCAGGACAATTGCACGCGTTTTCTCTATCATAACAATGCAAAATTACATCTTTTTTATAAATAATCCCACCCCATTTGGAATTTATCCATAAATAAATTGTAATTTTGCAGGCCCTAACATAAAAAACCATATTAGGATGAAAAAAATACTCCCCTTTTTATTTCTCGTTGTGCATACAATGAGCCTGCTGGCCAGACCACAGTTCCAGCAGGGACAGAAATACCAAATTATGAGTGAAGTCTTCCCCGCAGGCTGTGTCACAGTAGGTAATTCCCACGGACAGACCACTCCTGTCTATTACCTGACTACAGCCGAATCCGGGAACGACTGCTACTGGTACATCACCGAAGAAGAACCAGGATATTACTCCATACAAAATGCCGAGACGGGTGAATACGTCACCTACACTGGCGAACGCAGTGGCGACGACATCCGCTACGTGCGGATGACCACGTGGCTCGATGAGGACGACGCCTATCGTTCACTTTGGAGTATATCTGTTTTCTCCGACAACTATTTCATCATACGCAATGCTTCCGCCACCAGTCACATCTGGGACGTGCGCACCAGCAGTTATGTCGTAGGCACCTACGAGAGCACGAATGTCACCAACAACCAGCGCTTTGCCTTCTACGACGAAGGCGGGAACCTGGTGAGCAACGTGGAGGAGACCATTTCGGGCTACAACGTCAGTTCATGGTTTATAGCCACGACCGATGAGGACTCCCCCCGATGGGATAACAACGGATGGTTGTGGCACGATGGTGGAAACTACTACAACAACGATGCCAGCATCGTTTCACCCTTCTTCGAAAACTGGCACAGCAGTTCCTGGGGCCCACTCTCCGACTGTTCTCTCTCCCAGACCCTGTACAATCTTCCCGCAGGCAACTACACCCTGCAGGCCGACATGATTGCCGTACGTCAGTCATATTACGGCAACGCACAGCAAAAGGGTTACGGGGTGTATCTGTTTGTCGATGACCAGGCCGTCCCCGTCAGCACCTATGACGAAACGCCACAGCGATACACCATCGATTTCACAGTCGGCGCTTCTGGTAGCGTCACCATTGGTGCACGGTCAGAAGGCACCAACGCCAACTGGATAGCCTTGGACAACCTGGCCCTCTACTACCACAGCACGGAAGAAGAGCTCATCGCAGGCGAGTTGTCCAAGCTGAAAGCCGACCTGTCTGCCAGGCTGACCGACGAGGAAATCGAGGCTAAGATAGCCGCCACCGACGGTTCGTTCGACCAACTGGAGCACATGCGTAAAACCACCATGAACATGCCCGGCCCCGACCCGCTCTCCTATTGTGCATCCGACATCACCATCAAGGGCCGCACGCCCATCTACGTCCAGTCGCTGGGCCTCTATATGTGCTCCATCTCCGAGAAGCACTTTGGCACAGACTTCACCGACATCGTCGCCTACACCCCGAAGGACGACTACGGCACCATGATGATCGACGGCACTCCCGTGGAAAACGGCGCCACCTACACTTTCCAGAACGTAGAGGCCGGGAAGAGGTACGAAATCAGCTTCTCCAACGGATACGACTACGTATCTTACCCGCTCATCTTCACCAGCCTGCCCATTGTACACATCAACGGCTCGTTCAGCAACACCTACAGCGAAGGTTACATCCAGGTTTGCCAGCCCAACAAACAGAAAGCTGAACTGCTGAACATGAAAGCTAAGTGGCGCGGAGGCATCACCAACGGCAATGGCAAGAACAAGCGCAACTACCACGTGAAACTGCTGGACGAAGTGGGCAACAAACTGGAGAAACGCTACTTCGACCTGCGCAAGGACAACTCGTGGATTCTGGAGTCGTGTCAGGTGGACATGGGCCGCATACGCAACCGCGTGCTCACCGACCTGTGGAACGACTACCGCCGCGACCCCTATTACATCGACCAAGAGCCCGAGGCCCTGACCGGCACGCGTGGCGAGTTCGTAGAGCTAATCCTTAACGATGACTACCGCGGCATATACTGCATGACCGAGAACATGGACCGTAAGCAGATGAAACTGAAAAAGTACGACGAAGAGACGCTCGACATACACGGTCAACTGTGGAAGTCGAAGGACTGGAGCTACGCCGTCTTCATGGGGCACAACAAGGACAGTAATTATTACCCTGGCACATCGCCCTATGGCTACGACAACGGTAGCGAGTCGTGGGACTTTTACAATCTGAAGTATCCCGAAATCGACGAAGTTTTCCCCACCGACTGGTCGCCGCTCTACAATGCCGTTGATTTTGTCTGCACAGCCAGCGACGACGATTTCCGTGCCCACGTCGGCGAATTCTTCGACATGCCCGTCGTCATCGACTACTACATCCTCATGGAGACCATCCTCTCCACCGACAACCACGGCAAGAACATGTTCTTCGCTGTCTATGATCAGCAGACGGACAAGAAGATAACCCTGGGCGTATGGGACATGGATGCCACCAGCGGACAGCGCTGGAGCGACGATTACTTCCATCAGAGTTTCCTTGGCCCCGAACAGGACTATGCCCAGTTCATCACTAACTACGAGCACGGCGACTACAACCTCTTCCGCCGGCTGCGCAACACCGATGCCGACCAGTTCAACCTGCGCGTGGCCAAGCGCTACCGCGAACTGCGCCAGAACAATCTGGCCACCGACAGCCTGCTGCGCCGCTTCCAGAACTACTTCACACACTTCCGCACGGCAGGTGCCGACCAACGCGAGTACGACAAGTGGAACTACAATAGCGACATTGCCGGCCACATCCTCAACTTCGATGACGAATACGACTACATCGCCGACTGGTTTACCCGTCGCATGCAGTATCTCGACGAGACACGCTTCGACCTGGCCAACCTGCCACCCAACGGTGACGCCAACGGCGACGGCGTTGTCACCATTGCCGACGTCACAGCCATCGTCAACCACATCCTGGGCAAGCCTCAGTCGAGCAACTTCAACGAGGTCATGGCCGATACCAATGGCGACGGGAAAATCACGATAGCCGATGTCACTGCCACAGTCAACCTGATACTGGGCAAGAAATAGAAAAACGAGGATAAAGAGCAATAATATCTCTAAAAATTTCCACTTATCCACTTTTTTCACTATCTTTGTCCCGAAATATGTGTGTTACATTCTATATTAAACGAAAATAAAACTTAAAATATCAAAAACATGAAAAAGATTCTATTCTCTCTTATCGCACTGCTTGGCATCAGCACCTATGCTATGGCAGACGACGCATGGGCAGTTAGCGACATCACCATCCCGCAGGGCAAGACGGCTGTGGCTGAGGTGTATCTGACCAACGCCACCACCCAGTATCGCGACTTCCAGTTCGACCTGGTTCTTCCCGAAGGACTGACCTTCGTCAAGGTCAACAAGGGACCGGCCCTCGCTGAAAATCATGGCATTGGCACCAACGCCGTCGACAAAAACACCGTACGCTTTGTCTGCAATTCCAATGACGGCGACGTTTTCTCTGGCAAAGATGTTCCCTTCGTGCTCCTCACGCTCCAGGCCGATGCCAACCTGGCTGTAGGCACCGAACTTTCCGTTAAGCTCACAGCCATCGAAATCACTACGGAGAGTGCCAAAATCAATCCCGCTGACGTGACCTTCAAGGCCACCATCGAGAGCCCCGTGAAGGTTCTGGACGAGACATCCACCGTGCTGCCCGAGGCCACTGACAAGGCTTACGAAGTGAAGGTGAACCGCACCATCAATGCCAACGAGTGGAGCACCCTCTGCTTGCCCTTCGCCATGAACACCGAACAGCTCAAGGCTGCCTTTGGCGACGACGTGAAACTGGCTGATTTCGTAGATTACAATTGCGATCTCGATAACGATGACAACATTGTCGGCATTCATGTCAACTTCGAGACCATGGATTTAGCCAAAGGTCTTGAAGCTAACTATCCCTGCCTCATCCGCACCACTGTCAACGTCACAGACTTCACCCTCGAGACCATCCTTGAACCCAACGAGGAAGAAGCCATCGTGGAATACGACAACGGCAAGACGGGCTCTCGCCGACAAGTGTATGGAACCTTCTACGGCACACTGAAGGCTGGCGACATGGTTCCCCAGAACAATCTCTTCCTGAACGGCAACAAGTTCTACTACTCCACGGGCAACACGGCCATCAAGGCCTTCCGCGGCTACTTCGACTTCGTAGATGTTCTGACCAGTGTAGAGGATGCTGCAAACGTGAAGGTTGACTTCAACATCGACGGCACGACCACTCGCATCAACGGCCTCAGCACCAGCAAGGACGATAGCGCTGTCTATACGCTCGACGGCCGTCGCGTAAGTCGCAGACCTCAGACCAAGGGTGTATTCATCCAGAATGGCAAGAAAGTGGTAAAGTAAACCAAAAACGGAGAACCAGAACATATTTTCATCCATAAGAATACGATTATGAAGAAGACATATATACAGCCAAACATTGAGATTTTGGTAGAGGAACCACTGGAAATGCTGGCCATCAGCAGTGTAGATAGTGAAATGGGCATCGAGTACGGTGGCGTTGACGAAAACGGCTCACTCGACCCCGCAGCCCGCGAGTCATTCTAAGATTGACCATACACAAATCATCCACATTCAATCGACGCGTCGTTGGAGCTCCAACGACGCGTCGATTGCGTTCAGACGACACGTCGATCAAGGTCCAACGACACGTCGATTGAAGCCCATCCTCCCAACGTGTGCGCACATGCGTGCGTACACACGTACCTTAAATTATATGTCACTAAATGTCGGGACAGTTTGGAACGAAACCACGTCAAAGGGGTGAAAAACGCGGAAAAAGAAGCAAAATGGGCGCTACGAACATCCATTTTAGCCTGTAAACTAAATTTTTCCAAAAAAACTTTTGGTCAGTTCGCGGAAAAGTAGTAACTTTGCACCCGCAATCGTGACAAGCAAGTCATGACAGAGCGGCGGAATGGCCGCAAGGGCTGGTCCCTTCGTCTATCGGTTAGGACGAGAGATTTTCATTCTCTAAAGAGGAGTTCGACTCTCCTAGGGACTACAAAAGAAGAT
>CACZRZ010000185.1 GCA_902783655.1 uncultured Bacteroidales bacterium | reverse complement strand
TGCCGATGTTCGTGCTGAAAGCATGAGCCCGCGCACCATTGTCAACCTGACACTGACCGATGGCCAACAGACCGACCAGACCCGTATCGTGCTGAACGATATGGCAAGCGCCAACTATGAGATGGACAAGGATGCCAGCAAGTTCATGTCGCTGGATGCCAATGCTCCTCAGCTGTTCTCTACCTACAGCAACACGGACTACGCCATCAACGAACGTCCCGTGGCTGACGGTGTGGTTACACTCAGCATGCGCATTGGCCGCAGCGGTTCGCACACCATAGCTCTGGCTAACCCCGTGCATGGTTACAAGGTGGTACTGGAAGACCAACTGACGGGTAAGAGCATCGTGCTCACCGATGGCGAATACACCTTCACGGCCAATGCCGGCAACTATCCTGGTCGCTTCCTGGTTCGCTTCGTAGGCGAGGCCACAGGCATCGACTTTGCAGAAACAGAAACCCTGAAGAACGAACCCGTCTATGACCTGACAGGTCGCAGAACGACGACCCAGAAGAAGGGCGTATATGTACAGAAGGGTAAGAAATTCATGTTGAACAAGTAAACCACTGAGAATATGAACAGACTATTAAGCATCACGCTCGTATGTCTGCTGCACGTATCGATGGCGCTGGCCTCCGCCTTTAATCTGGCGGTGGAGGTCACGCCCGTCGGTGCGGGTTCTCTCAACACGAGTGGCGGAACATACGAAGAGGGGAGTAGCATCTACCTGTATACGTACCGCAACACGGGTTACGTATTCAAGGGATGGTACGAGGGAGACCAACTCGTCTCCTCCTCTACGAGCTTCAACTACACCATGCCTTCGCATGATGCTACGTTGCAAGCCCGATACGAATATGACCCCACGGTGCCTGGCGACCCTGCAATGCCCGACACCACCACCTACTATACACTGACGACCATGATTTCGCCCAACGGGGCAGGCTCGCTGAACATCTACAGCGGACGCTATGCTGCCGGAGCGAATGTCTATTTGTATGCCTATCGCAATACAGGATTCAAGTTTCTGCGCTGGCAGGACGACGAGGGAAAACTGGTGTCAGAGTCGACGTCGTTCAGCTACACCATGCCGCGGCGCAATGTGCAACTGACCGCAGTGTACGACTATGACCCCGATGTGCCTGCCAATCCCGATTCAATGGCAACGCGCTACACCGTAACGGTGAAATGCAAACCCATGGGCGGCGGCTCGTTCAACACCAATCAGGCTACGGCAGAGGAGGGTGCTAATGTACGGCTCTACGCCTACACCAACACCGGCTACAAGTTCCTGCGCTGGGAGGACAGCGAAGGCAATACGCTTTCTGAGGTTCAGGACTTCTATTACGTTATGCCTCATGGCAATGAGGTAATCTACGGTGTGTTTGATTTCGATCCTGCTACACCATCCAATCCTGCCAAGAACTTTTGGAACAAGGAACTGGGCGAGGTCATCGTGGATGACTTCACGCCAAACGACCTGAACACTGCTGTTCGCAACGCCATCGGCGACAGCCAGGCCAGCGAGGTGGCCATGATTACCGTAGTCGGCCGCATGGGCAATTACGACTTCGGCATTGCCAACAATTATGAGAACTGTACCTTGCTCGACCTGAGCCGCGTGACAGGTGTGACGGAGATTCCTTCGTATGCCTTCGACTATGCTAAGTTGGAGAGCGTCTATCTGCCTGCCACCGTCGAAAAGATAGGCTATCATGCCTTCTATGAGTGCACACAGCTGGCGTCAATCAATCTCTATGCCATGACTCCGCCCGAACTGGATAGTCATGTGTTCGACGGGGTGCCCGAAGGACTGGTGGTTTACGTTCCCGCTGCCGCCATTGCCCAGTATCAGGAAAACGAGGCTTGGAGCCAGTTTACCCTGATGCCCATTAAGGAGGACATCCGCAACCTGACCGTTCAGTTGCCAGAGGGTACCAATGTTGCAGATTATGCCCAGATGTGGCTGGAACTGACCAATACAAAGAACGGCCAGCACATGCACTATGTGATGACAGATCGCATGAGCTACACGTTTGCCAACATCATCCGTAATACGGAGTGGAACGTGGTTCTGCGCAGTCAGGCTGGCGACGTGTTCGGACAGATTGACAACGTGAAGGTTGAGGACGATGATGTCACCGTAACCTTTGCTTCGCTCACTCGTCCGCAGAACGTTTCGCTGACCGTGATGGCTGGTGAAGAGGATGTTACGCAGCAGGTACAAGTGGCTTGGGTTGATGCGGATGGTAATTATCTGGCTCAAGGCACCAGTCTGACGGGACTGCCCGTAGGTCGCCAGGTAACATATCGCATCTCGCTCAGTCAGGACCTGGCCATGGCTTATCAGACGCCAGGTGCAAAGGATTATACCCTGAAGGACGGCGACAACAACATCGTTTGTCAGCTCACGGCGATTCCGCAACTGCCCATCAATGCCTATGTGAAGGACATGCTGACCGGACTGCCCATCATTGGTGCTACGGTGAGCGCTTCGCAGACCTTTGACGGACGCTATAGTCGTACGCTGAACACCAAAACCAACGAACTGGGACAATTTACCCTTACCGTTTCGCAGGTGCCCACCCAACTGACGATTGCAGCACCAGACTATGTTAGCCAAACACTGACGATTGACAAACAGTTGGCAGAAGGCCGAGTTGAACTGCCCAACGTAAATCTGAAGAGCATAGTGGGTGCTACTATCACCCTTGGCTTCACCTATACGTCCAGCGCGCCCGAAGGTCAGGAACCTGAGGTACAGGGGTTCTACAGCGATTATCAGAATGTGAACTATACCATCTACAACCAGACGAAGCAGAGCGAGATAGGTCAGTTCAACGTACAGTATCCGCAAATCGTGCTCTTGGAGGAAGTTGCCGACGGCGACGTGCTCACCCTGACGGCCACCAGTCGCACTGCATCCTTCAATCCCGTTACGGCTACTGCCACTGTCGATGGCCAGCGTGCATCGGTTTCCTTCCCCATTGTGGAACTGGGTCGCATCGAGGCCTCATTCCAGCAAAACGACAACAGGACTGTTGTGGGTTCGTTGTACGATGGAAATGGCAAACTGCTGAAGACGGCCAACTACACGAATGCTACACTTAGCTTCGCCGGTCTGGCCGACGGCAGTTACACCATCGTCACCATGGGCAGTAGTCGCTTGTTTAACACAATTTACGACCTCTCGCAACTGCCCGAAACGGGTCTCGTACAGGGTTCCGACTATGTACAAAACACTGTAGAGGTGAATAGCGGAGTAGTAAGTCTTGTGAACATCAAACAGGTGCCCACGCTGGACGAAAGCAAACTCTACTACACGGGTGACGGTACTTCGTTCACGGTGAACAAGTCGACGATTGTGGCTGGTAACTACCTGACGCTGACAGGCCGAATTGACTTCAAGACGGCATACGCATCGAATGTTTCCAACGTGCAGATGATTGTGGACCTTCCCGAGTCATGCTCGTTCGTTGAGAACTCCGTGATGGTTGGCAACAGCACCAGTAGCTATACGCTCAACGGCAACCGACTCACCATCCCCTTGGTGCGCTACACCGACCGCGTACGCTTCTGCGTCATTCCAACCCTCGGTGGTAACTATGCTCCGAGTGCTTTTGCACAGTTTGACCTTAATGGCCAGAGCATCATTCAGCCCATCGGTTCGGCAAATTACACAGCCAAGGACTTGTCTATCAACGTTCCCGGCACTGTGGCCAAGACCACTATCCCTGTAAGCGGAACTGCCATTGGCAAATCTACCATCGAAATCTATGATAATGATGTGTTGGTCGGCCAAACAACTTCAATGGCGAACGGAAGCTGGGCAACAACATGTGTTTTGAGCAGTCCGAAGAACCTGTCTTCACATAACATTCGTGCCAGAGTGATTACGGCACAAGGTGTTGAATTAAGTTCGGAGAACGTGGTTTGTATCTATGACATGAATGCCATACAGGTGTCCAAGGTGATGATGTATCACGAAAATCCGGAGATGCGTAAGACTTATGCCTTGACTTTCGACTTCCAGAATCCGTCAGACAAGGAGGAAAACTATATCTATTATATCTATAATAAGAAGTTTACCTTTACCATTAACTTTACCAACAACAATCCGGAGAAGGTTTCTAATGTTACCCTTTACGTCAAAACTGCCAAGAGTGGATGGCATCCTCTGACAGCAACCTACGATGCCAAGCAGGACATCTGGGTGGCAGCTGGAGAGTTTGGTAATATGTACGATGGTGATCTTCCTGTGAACGTCAGTGTTGATTACACCTTCGATGGCGAAACCTCTGCGGACTTTACCGATGTGCGTAGGACCTTCGCCGATAACACTGACTTCCAAGAGGCAAAGGAACAATTTCTGCGAATCGATGCTGCCATGGAGAAATTTAGTGCCAACAACATGGACACAGACCTCCTGAACCAAACCATCGAGGAACTGCTCACAGTTGAAGATCGGAATGAGATACAGGCGTTCGAAGCCTCTCTTGCTTCACTTCCAGATGAGGAAATCGACAAATTGATGGACGAATGCATTCAGCATGTGGACACGGCCGATTTTACTCGCTATGCCGGTCCTACTGACTACGAGAAGTATTTCCAGTTCACGAAGGATGGTTTCACTTACGAGTATTCGACCTGCGACCAACTGTCGAAGCAAGACGTGCAGGACCAGTACATGCCCATTAACACAGTTGACGGTGACACTGTATACTTCTTCAACAGCCTTAGTCGCATTAGTTTTGTCGACTTCGCCAGCAATGTTTATCTTGATATCAGTTACTCACCCGAAGCACTTGCAAGAGCACTGGGCAGATTCCAGGCGAAGAGCGATGCCGAGGCTATTTGGGATTGGGATTCCTTCCTGCTCGACGAGAAGTTCTTCGAGAAATTTGTTGCCAACGAGAATGCTGCCGCACAGCGCTATATGAAGCAGCTACGGAAAGAGATGGGTATACTGAAACGATGCAAGAGACCTGAGAAGATAGCTGAATATATAGAGAAGATTTCCAAGAGTGGAAAGAATCTGGAGGGAGCGATGAAGGGGGCTGCAAAAGCAGCACGTTACGGGAAAATTGTTAAATACGGAACTCCTGTTGTGGACTTGGCAATAAATGGTATCCAGTGGTATCAGAAACGTGATCAGGTGGACAAGATAATCAATCAGCCCACCGAATGCAAGTCACCCGAGAACTTGGCCATTTTGGATAGTTACAAGCAATGGGGCAACACCATGAAGGACGGAGCCACTGGTTATCACGGACTGAACTTCCTTTTGGGCACAGGGGCAGGATTCCTGATTGCCTCGGCTGGAGTTGCCTGTCCTTTATCTTTGTTCGTCACAGTACCCTTAGCCTTTGGTATCAACTATGCAGCCGACACTTGGTTTGATAACAAATACGAAAAAGACGTGCAGAAACTGCGTAGCGACTTTGACCGAATCATCCGGAAGTGCAAGGGTGACGTCTACTTCATCGAAGGGCCAGGGCATCACCCTGGCGTACCTGACAAGAAGTTTGGTATCGACCCGTCCGGTTTCGTTTATGAGGGCGTCTTCTCCAACCGTGTGGAAGGTGCTACGGCAACTGTATTCTACAAGGAAATGGTTGAGGATATGTACGGCGACCTGCACGAGAACATCGTGAAGTGGGATGCCGAGGAATATGCTCAGGAGAACCCGTTGTTCACCGATGAGAACGGATACTATCGTTGGGATGTTCCTACAGGTCTGTGGCAGGTGAAGTTCGAGAAGGAAGGTTACGAGACCACTTACAGCGAGTGGTTGCCAGTGCCTCCTCCACAGCTCGATGTGAACATTGCCATGACGCAGAACGTTCAGCCCAACGTCCGTCAGGCTCGTGCCTATGAGGATGCTGTTGAGATAGAGTTCGACAAGTACATGATACCCGACGGACTGACCACTGAGAATATCACAGTTCTGCAAAACGATGAACCCGTGGAGGGCTCCATCCAACTGCTGAACGAGGAGGTTAGCTACGAGGGCCAGACCGACACCTATGCCAGCCGCGTCCGCTTCAATGCTGCCGAACCCTTCTCTGCCAAGGAGATTACCCTCGTGGTGAAGAACCGCGTGCAGAGTTATGCCGGCATCCGCATGCAGGACGACTTCCTCCAGAAGTTTGCTGTTGAGCTTGAGGTGAAGCAGATTGTCTGCGATTCATTGTCTGTGGTCACCTATGGAGAATCGAAGGTGATACAGGTTAGCGTACTGCCCGCCTTGGCTTCGGCCGGACGCACACTGAATGTGGCAACATCGTCCGACATGATGCTCACACTGGAAAACAAGAGTGTGACTATCGGTGAAGACGGTACAGCCACCATCATCGTAACTGGAGAACTTCCCGGTACGGCCGCTCTGACCTTTACTGTCAGCGGCAGTGAGGTCAGTGCCACCAGTGTCGTCAGCATCGAGCAAGCCGTCATCCTGCCCGTCGTTGCACTGCCCTTAGCCAGCATTGCAAGTGGCAGTCAGGTGGAGAAGGGCACAGAGGTGTTCCTTTCCTGCGAGACCGAAGGTGCCACCATCTACTACACCCTGGACGGTTCCTGCCCGTGTGACGAGAACGCTCAGCGCTACGTTTACGACGGTACGCCCATCGTGGTCAACGACAGTGTCACGATTCGCGTGATGGCCGTTGCCGACGGCATGGTAGAGAGCGAGATTGCCGAGTACACCTACACAGTGAAGGTGGAGGATGCCATTGGTGATGTTGCTCTGAACGGACAACTGCGCATCTATCCGTTGCCCGTACGCGACAAACTGAACGTTACGGCTGGAGGCAACATTATCCGCAGTGTCAGTCTCTATACTGTCGGCGGTGCCTTGGTAAAGCGCGTAGCTGTTCCCAGCCGCCATGTGGTGCTCGACACCAGCAGCCTTGCACCAGGCGTCTATACTGTTTCCGTCGCAACGGAACAGCAGACGGTGAGTCGCAAAGTGGTGAAGATAGATTGACCGGACCTTTTAACACAAGAAACGCCGCATCCCAAAATCGGGGTGCGGCGTTTCTTTTATAATCACCTCAGTGGTAAGGGTCAGCGACTGGTGTAGAAGTCGGTAATCCGCTGGATGGCTCGCGAGCAGACGGGGCAGAAGTCCTCCACCTCATTCACCTTCATGCGGCACTCCTGGGCAGGACGATAGACGCCTTTCGACTGGTAGCCGCCGCCCTCAAAGACGCCCACGCGCTGGGTTGCCTCATTTAGCTGGCGACGCTCCTTCTCGGTGCGCAGGTTGCGGAAGTTGGGAATCTGTGCCGGTGGCGTAGGCACGGGAGTTCCCTTGGGCACGAGGTCGGCCCATTTGCTTTGGAAATCCACCAGTGTCGTCAGGTTAGGCTCCCAGGGTTCGGTATCAGCGGGGTACATACTCTCGTAACCGTCGTCGTAGAAGTATTCGTCGCCCAGTCCGGCATAGCCATGCCCGAACTCATGGACCAGCACTTGGCGGAAGGTGGGATGGTCGCTCGTGGTGACGTTCAGCTGATTATAGATGCCTCCGCCGCCGTAAGTGTCGCTGTTTACCAGGACGATGATGTGTTCGAAAGGTACGCCTGCGAGCAGGTCGTAGATGCGGTGCATCTCCTGCGACATCAGGTAGCGGTCGCTGTAGAAAGTATCGTAGTGTGTCCGTGCCGGCGTCCGGCTCCATCGGTGCAGATGAGGTACGCTGGGGCCTCCGTCGAGTGAGGGGCTGGCCACGGCAACAACGTTGAAGCGTGACTTC
>CACZRZ010000184.1 GCA_902783655.1 uncultured Bacteroidales bacterium | reverse complement strand
TTCTCATGTTGTTCGGAGTGTTCAGGTTCGTTGAAGAGCATCATGGCTGTCGAGCCAGACTTATAGAAATTGCCGTCGTCGGGCCAGTAGATGTGCTGTTTGATGGGTATGTACTCTACATCGGCGGAGCTGGTTCGGTTGGCATCCCAGTTCCATGCCCACGTGGCACCGCAGTATGTTGCTCCCCATACAGGATTTGTCCGGTCTTCGGTGGCACAGTAGCCTGCCTTGCTGGTATAGTGCCAGTTGCGTACATAGACGGAGCTGATGCGCTGGTCGAGGGCCGTGGGCAGAGTCACCGTCAGGTCCTTGTGGTCGGCCACATAGACGCGGCTGTAGTCACCTCCGCTTTTGCCTGTGGCCACGGTAGCCATGTACCCGCGTCTGAGGGTGAAGGAGCGGGCCTTGTTGCTGTTTTCGCCCAGGTCGGAGTTGTTGCCCAGGGGCAGGGAGAACTCTCCGTCGTCCGTCTTGGCCACGAAGGGGGCAGCGGGGATGGGGATGACGACAGCTCCGCGCAGATATATCTCCACACGACAGTTTGTGCCGTTCACGGCTGCTGCACCGTTGATGGTCACATTCGGCAGGTAGGTGCTGATGACCTTGCTGGGGCGCACGCCCTCGAAGACGAGCCACGACTTCTCGCCCGACAGGTTCACGCATCCCGTGCCTTCGAAAGGTGTGCCGTCGATAATGTGATAGTCCAGTCCGCTGACGTCCACGGGTTCGCTCACGCAGTAGTCGTCCTGTTCGCGCACGCCGTATTCGTTGGTGAAGGCCGCGGTCTTGGTCACCTTGCGTGAGGCCTCGAATCCCTCACCATTGCTGGGAATGATGCAGTACCAGTTCAGGGCACCCACGCCTTTGTCGTAATAGACGGGCACCTCGGCTGCATCGTAGTAATAGGTGCTGCCGCTGTAGAAGTCGCTGCCCAGACGCTTGTCGGTGTTCTTTTTGTTCACGATCTTGGTGTCGAAGAGCTGATCCACGGCCCATAGGTATTGGTCACCGCTCCCACTGGCAGACAAGAGTATGCTGTAGGTGTTGCTGGTGCTGGCAGTCAGGTAGAGGCCTGAGGACTTGTGTTTCAGTTTCACGTAGCCGCTGGTGCCGGAGGTCTCGGCCACAAAGATGAATTTGGCATCATTGTTGCTGTCGTAGGCCATCAGCCGGGGAGTGTTGCTACTGTTGTTTGTGAGTAATTTCCCCCAAAAGTTATTCACAATGTAGTACTCACCGGGGCTTACTACGGCATGCCCGCTGAACGAACAGCATAGGCATACGCAGATGGTTAGGAATCTTTTAAGTTGTTTGTAGTTCATTGTATTTGAATTGAATTTATTCATTGTGGGATGACTTCCTGCATGAAAATGGTTTCGAGGCTCCATAGGGCACAGTCGTTGGTGGTGGTCTGCGGACTTTCATCCAGCGGTTGGGGCACCTCGCTTCCCTCAATGTGGCGCATCTCGAAGGGGTAGTGCTGCAGTTTGGTGCTGTGTGTCCAGATGTCGCGCCAGGCTTCCTCGGCCAGTTGCTTATCTTTGAGTTTCCAGGCGGCGTAGGCCTTCAGACGGGTTACGCGGAAGGCGTTCTTGGTCTGCTTATGGTAGTCGCGGCAATACTCGAGCCATGTCTTTTGCCAGGCTTTGTTGGGCAACATTTCGTCCATCTCGTGCTGTATCTCGAAGCCACCCATGATGACCACCAGATGCTCCGTGTGCGTAACCTTCGGGTCGCCCTCCCACGAGAGGATGCCCGTTGCTGGGTCGTAGCCCAGGACACCAGGGCCCGTGAACATGCCGCGCGGTAGTCGGGAGATGCTCTTCATGCCGGCCTCTATCTTCTTCTTATATTTAATATCACGCGTGCGCTCGTATTCCGTCATCCAGTTTCCTGCGTATGCCAGCCAGTCGGGACCTACGCGCAGACGGGCCGGAGCGGTGCAGGGATATTTCTCACGAGGCAGAGCCAAGCGCATGGGGTCGATGGTGTAGAGTTTTTGGTCGGCATCGCGTACGTCGGTCATCAGGTCGCCCAGACGTTCGTCGGCCGTCAGGTAGTACATGAAGCGGTTCCAGGCAGCCTGACTGATGCGAGCCTCTTTGGCTCCACAGCCCCAGTGCGAAACGTTGTGCCTGGTGCCCAGTCCCGCCATATCGCCGAGGTGATAGACATCTACCTCCGAGCAGTGGCGCGTCATGGCCTCGGCCAGTCGGAAGAGATCGGCACGACCTGTGCGAAGGAAACTGTACCATAGCCAAGAGGGTGTTCCCAGTTCCGTATTGTCCCAGGCAAATCCGCCTACGTCGTACTTCCACGAGTGGCGGGCAGGGTCGTATTGGTGCATGAAGTCGCCGTAGTTCCAGAATCCGTACCAGTGGTGCTGGTCCTGAGCACGCAGGTAGTAGTCGAGATACTGTTCGAGCAGTGTCTCAACCCGTTTGCGGTTGGGTGTGGAACTGTCAGGCAACGACCAGATGCCGAAGGCACGGCGGTCGTGCAGATACTGAGGTGTGGGCAGCAGGTGGGCATCGCTGCTCAGTCGCTGTGCCGTCTCCGCGATGTGTTCTTTCAGTGAAGAATGAAGGGTGAGGAGTGAAGACTGGGGTACCAGCGTAAGCGTTGTGGTACGAGCGATGCCGTAGGGTGTGGACATGCCCTCCTGAACGTCTTCGTAGGAAGCATTCAAGTCGTGAGCCACGTTGTCGTAATGGCGTAAGTCCATAGCCGGAGCATCGGGACTCCAAAGGAAGACTGTCAGCAAGGCGCGTTTGCTGGTGGCACTGTCCACTTGCAGCGAAGCGGGGTAGCTCTGCCAGAAGTCCTTCACGCCGATGCCCAGACCACCGCTCACGTCACCTACGAAAGCGTAGCCTGGGGCACGGTGGCCCGTCTGTGTGCCTATCCAGGGATTATTGGCATGAGCACGTTTTGTAATCGAGAAACCTTGGTCGTTGGGCTGAGTGAGCCGATACGAACCCCACGATGCCCAGTGGCGCAGCAGGTCCTTTCCCTTCTCATCGAAGGCAGACGGTTCGGGTATGCGACGGCCCGCTACCTGGTCCACTTCCAGTTGGGGATTATTATTCAGTATGCGACGCCCACTGAGGGGTTGTACACTCTCTGCCCACACTCCCTGGCCTGTGGCGAAGGCCACGTGGCGATTGTAAAGTTGTTCGCGTATGGGAACCTCGAAACGCACACCAAGCGAACGGATGAAGTCGTGGTGCTGGTCGCCGTCGAAGGTAAACGAATGTACCATCCGCACCTCGCTGCTCCCCTGGTAGAAATAGAGGCGGACGGTGAAGGGCAACCACTGACGACGGCCGTCGGAGTGCCGACCATCGATGCGGACTACGGTGCGCACTTTGCCCTGTCGTTCGATGTAGGCTGTGTCTATCAGGCTTTTGTAGTTTGTGAATTGCAGGTTACTGATACCCTCCTGATAAGGTTCGTTCTGGGTGGTACACAAGAGATGGCCGTGCTCGGCAACGCATGTGCCGTCCAGCACCAGGCGGTCTATCAGCGATTCCCCTTTCTGGGGAATGTAAGCCTGCAACGGTCCAGTGTTTACCATTAGACTGGAAAGACCAGATTGTTTAGATGGATTGGAATGACTATAAGCTCTGGAATTGCTGGAGAACTCCAGTTTTTTGGCACCTTGTGGAATGACAGCTGCTGCGGCTCCCCACTTTATGCTGCCGTCGGGCCAGTAGGCCAGGGGCCAAAAATCTGTTTCAATAGTTTTCCCGTCAGCCATGATGCTGCCCGATACCGTTGCCTTCATTTCACCCTTGGAAAAGGGAATGCCCAAGGTTACGGGTTGTGAGTCGGTAGGTGTTTGGCCCACCCAGTGCAGGGGCACTTGGGCAAATGAGCTGACAGAGAGTAATAAAAGCAGAAATATTGCAATTTTTTTCATGATTCAACGATTTACGATGCGAAGATACGAATTTCTGCTCATTTATTTCCATCTTCGCCCAATTTTCTTTATATTTGCACATGAATATGCTGTTACAACCATGAGAAAACTGTGTCTTTTGCTTGCGATTTTGCTTTTTGCCTTGCCAACAATGGGCGGTGTTGAACATTTGTTGCCAAAGCCGAAGACGGTTACTCCCTACGAATCGGAAGAGCCTTTGGCACTGACGGGCAAACTGACGTGTTCCAAACTGCCATCGGAACGCATCCAACGGGCCTTCCTGAACCTGACGGGTCAGGTGTTGACCACCGAGAATGGATACCCGACTTTGAAGGTTTCAATGGACGTATCGATTATGGCCGGTCAAGGTTATGATTACGAGCTGGCAGGCTTTCCAGACGAGCGCTATTCCCTGAGTGTGACGGGTGACGGGGTGAAAGTAGGTGCAGCTACGGAGACTGGTGTCATCCGGGCCATTCAGACTTTAGCACAGATGATGGAAGGTGAGGAAAGTGTGAAGGCATGTCTCATTGAGGACTGGCCAGCCTTCAAGCTGAGGGGATGGATGCACGATGTAGGGCGTAGTTTCATCACAGTCGATGAACTGAAACGCCAGATTCGTCTCTTCGGGCGCTTTAAGGTCAATACCTTCCACTGGCACCTGACAGAGAATCAGGCATGGCGTTTTGAGATTAAGAAATATCCACAGTTGACGTCGAAGGGTTCGATGACACGTTTTGCAGGCAAATACTACACCCAACAGGAGTGTCGGGAGGTAGCCGAACTGGCAGCCGACTATGGCATCACGGTTATTCCTGAAATCGATATGCCTGGTCACAGCCAGGCCTTCGAACGTGCTATGGGGCACTCCATGCAGACCGACCAGGGGATGGAGGAACTGAAATCCATTCTTGATGAGGTGTGCGACGTGTTTCCTGATGCACCCTACATCCACATCGGAGCCGACGAACAGCAGATTACCTATCCCAACTTTTTGAAAACGATTACCGACTACCTGCATCAGAAGGGTAAGCGTGTGGTTGTGTGGAACCCCATACGCGGAGTGACCATTACCTCATCGACTGGGGCCGACATGACCCAGATGTGGAGCACGGCAGGCAAAAAGATTACTGGCTTGCCAAACATCGACTGCCGCTACAACTACATCAACCATTTCGATGTGTTTGCCGACCTTGTGGGCATATACAAGAGCAATATCTACTATGCAGAAAGAGGCAGCAAGGAGGTCGCCGGTGAGATAACGGCAACATGGAACGACCGGTTGGTGGAGGACGAACTCTCCATCATGCGACAGAACAATGTCTATGCCAGTGTGCTGGCCTCTACGGAACGTGCTTGGAAGGGCGGTGGAAGCCAGTATATAGAGACGGGTGGCACCACGCTGCCCAACAAGGGAGAGGAGTTCGACGAGTTTGCCGACTGGGAGCGTCGCTTCCTGTTCCACAAGGCGCATTCCCTGGCCGGGACTCCCATCTCATACGTCCGACAGACGAATGTGCATTGGCGGGTGACCGATGCCTTCCCCAACGGAGGCTCTTCCACCAAGGCCTTTCCGCCTGAGACCGAAGGACTGAAGGAACGATACGTCTATGACGGGCATACCTATTCGAGCCGCTATGTGACAGGAGCAGGCATTTATCTGCGCCACACATGGGGGACGACGGTGCCTGCGCATTATGTCAATCCCCAATTGGACCACACGGCATACGCCTGGACCTACGTATATTCTCCCACAGATCAGGAGGCTGGTGCTTTCATAGAGTTCCAGAACTATGGCCGTTCGGAAAACGACCAGGCGCCAAACTCTGGGAAATGGGACCGTAAGGGGTCACGCATCTGGTTCAACGATGTAGAGATAAAAGCTCCCAACTGGAAGAATGCGGGTAAGACGATAAACAGCGAGACACCCTTGCGCGATGAGAACTTCACGGCCCGCAATCCAGTCAAGATTCAGTTGCAGAAGGGTTGGAACAAGGTGTTCCTGAAACTGCCCTATGTGCAGGCCAGCGGCGTGCGGCTGAACAAGTGGATGTTTACCTTCGTCATTACCGACGTGGAGGGCCGCGATGCATTGGACGGACTGGTGTATTCGCCCAGTCAGTCATTCGACGAGGAACCTGAAGAAACCGACGACTCGGCACTGCGACCCAGCGACGAGACCATTTCCTATTGGTACACCTTTTGCACTCCGTTGCGCGATGGACGTTACGTACAGAGCAATGGGGTGGGGGCTGGACTGACAGGCGAGACTGACGGAACGGCACACAGCGCCATGTGGCGTTTCGTGAACCGCACAGACGGCTCTTACAATATCATCAATCGTACGGATGGTTCCTACATCTCGCCCTCGGCTTCGAACAACACCCAACTGAAGACCTCCAAAGCCGTTCCGACACGTGGCTGGACGGTACAGGACGCTGCCACGCCAGGCTATTTCATCATCAAATCGGGTTCGACTCAGATGAACCAGACCAATGCCGGACTGGGTTATAAGATATACAACTGGGGCTCGGGCACCAACACCACCGACACTGGTTGTCAGTTTGCCATCCTGGAGGCAGACGTCACCGATGGCATCGGCGCAATTCAGAATTCAAGAATCATAAATCAAAATGGGGCTTCTGCAGTATATGATATCGACGGCCGTCGCGTTTCTGCGTCTGTCGGAGGAAACCTGCAATCCCCGTCCTCCGTGCTTTCGGCTCTCCCAGAAGGCATCTATATTACCAACGGAAGGAAACACATAAACATGAAAAAGTAAATCGTTATAATTAAAAAAGTAATAATATGAACATGAAACACATGGCGCTCGTTGCGCTGGCACTGCTCACCGTGCAGTGCACCAAACAAAACGTGCAAGAAGAAGTAAACGACTCAACCACACCGCTTCATCTGTTGAAGCCCGACTACAAGATTCCCTATGGCGAGACCACGAAGGAAGACGTGAAGGCCGCGCTGGACCGCATCTTTCAGTATGTGGACCAGCAGACACCTCATGCCCTGAAGGACGATGGCACACTGGAACGTGGCGCCTTCCGCATCGGCAGTTACGAATGGGGCATCACCTATCAGGCCTTGCTGGCAGCCGCAGAAGTGACGGGTGACCAGAAGTATAGAGACTACGTGAAGACCCGTTTCGACTTCATTGCCGAGGTGGCTCCGAAGTTCCAGGAACAAGAACCGTGCCAGGATGCACAGATGGAACAAATTCTCCATCCCCGTGCCCTCGACGACTGCGGCACCATGTGTACGGCAATGATGAAGGCGGTTAATAATGAAAAGTTAAGAATTAAGAAAGAAGAATTGTCGCCGGTAATCGAAAACTACTTCGACTTCGTGGAGAACCAGCAATATCGTCTGCCCGACCGCACCTTTGCCCGCCATCGTCCACAGCGCAACACCATCTGGCTCGACGACATGTACATGGGCATCCCCACCATCGCCTACCGAGGTGTCTATACAGGCGACCGTCAGTTCTTCGACGAGGCTGCCACCATGTACAAGAACTTCGTCAGCCGTATGTGGGTGCCTGAGAAGAGCATCTATCGTCACGGCTATGTCGAGGGCCTGGCCGAGCAGCCCACCTATCACTGGGCACGTGCCAACGGTTGGGCCATCCTCACCACCGTCGAACTCCTCGACATGCTGCCCGAGGATCATCCCGACCGCCCCTTCATCCTCGAACAGTTGAAGAAGCATGTCCGTGGTCTGGCTTCCTATCAGTCCAGCGAGGGCTTCTGGCATCAGTTGCTCGACCGCTCCGACTCCTATCTCGAGACCTCGGCCACAGCCATCTACACCTACTGTATCGCCCGTGCCATCAATCAGGGTTGGCTTGAGGGCATTACCTACGGTCCTGTGGCTCAGTTGGGATGGAACGCTCTGGCTACCATGATTACCGAGGATGGTCGTGTGGCTGGCACCTGCGTAGGCACAGGCATGGCCTTCGATCCAGCCTTCTACTACTATCGTCCCGTCTCTGCCGCTGCTGCCCACGGCTATGGTCCTGCCATCTGGGCCGCCGCTGAGATGCTTCGCCTCCTGGACAACTGGCACCCCCGTACCAACGACTCCGGTCTGCACTATTACGAGCAGGAACAGACCAACGAGAGCCCACTCTTCTACCTGACCGAGGACGGCAAAGGCGAGGCTGTGAAGTAATTCACAATTCATAATTCACAATTTATAATTCATAATTCATAATTCATAATTCACAATTAGGCTACGCCCTCAATTCTTTCCTCCCCAAGGGGGGAGGCCGGGAGGCGGGCTTTCAATCTTCAATCGTGCCAGGCTCCTCTTCCGAATATTCCTACTTCAGCCATCCAGTGGTCGGTCTGTCAGAACAGACCGAGCAGTTGCGACTGGACCTCCAGAGCTCCGTCTACACGTACCACAAGGTGTGTGTGGACGGGCGCTATTTGTTTATGAAGGCCCTTCGACCCGATACGAGCGACAAGGAGTATTATCGCGAGACGTTGCGCAAGGAGTATGAACTCGGCTCGTCGCTCCACTGTGACTACATCGTGCGCTACACTCAGTTGGTAGATACCGACGAGGGCTGCTGTGTGCTGATGGACTATGTCAGTGGGCAGACCCTGAAAGACTTCGTGCAGGAGCATCCCGACTATTTCCACCATCGCGAACACCTGCGGCGCTTCCTCCTACAATTGCTCACGGCCCTGCGCGAGATGCACCAGCACCAGGCGCTGCACCTCGACCTGAAGCCCACCAACATCATGCTCACCGGCGTCAATCGCGACGTGCGGCTCATCGACCTCGGTTGCAGTTACACCGATGCACGGCCCACTACCACGGGGCACACCGACCGCTATGCCGCCCCGGAACAGTTGAATGGGGAGGGTAATTTGGATGCCCGCACCGACCTCTATGCCGTAGGGCGCATCATAGAAGATGTGGACGGAGGGCGGCATTTCCGTCGGATAGCCCGTCGTTGTGTGGCCGAGAATCCCGACGACCGTTTCCAGTCGGCCGACGAGTTGGTACCCCTGCTTGCCCGTCCGCGTCGCATACCCTGGCTTCCCCTGTTGCTGTTCCTGTTTTTGCTGTTTGGTGGGCTGTTCTCATATCGTTACTTTGCTACGCCGAGAGACGGTGTCGCCTTTGTCGAGATTCAGGCCGAGGACACCTGCTACCTGCGTGTCCTCTCGGCCCGCGACCGTACGCTGGCATTGACGGCGGCACCCGAAGGCAGCCGGGCCTACGAGGGTGATCTGGTGCTACCCGATTCCATCGTCTACCGTCGCCGCGTCTTCCACATCACCGAGATAGAGCCGTGGGCGCTGAACAAGTGCTCGCAGCTCACCAACATCCACTTCCCTGCCACTCTCGTGCGCATCGGCCAGGGTGCCTTCTACGGTTGTCGGAACATTGTCAATCTGCACCTGCCCACCTCGTTGCGCGAGGTGGAGATGGAGGCCTTCGTCAACTGCCGCCGGTTGCAGACCGTCAGTTGGCCGTCGTCGGTCAGCGAGGTGCCTCGCTGCTGCTTTGTCAGTTGCAAGCGCCTGCGTTCCGTCACCCTGCCTGAGGGCGTTACGGTCATCCGTCAGGATGCCTTTGTCGATTGCGTGTCCCTTGTCGATGTCAGTCTGCCCGCGTCGCTCCGTCGCATCGACCGCGGAGTCTTTTTCAAATGTGCGAGTCTGCGCGAAGTGACCATTCCGTCAGGAGTGCGCGAGCTGGGCGAATACCTCTTCTTTCAGTGTCCCTCGTTGGAGCACATCGATATGGAGGCCACCACGCCGCCATATACGTCTGTCATCGTGGATTCAGCCTTCCACGGGACCATCAGCGTGCCGCAGCAGTCCATCGAAGCCTATCGCAAGGCACAGGGATTTCGCCATTTGACAGCCCTCCTCCTGATCTCCCCAAAAAAGAATTAAGAATTGGCTGCGCGCCAGCCTATGGTAAACGGTAAACAGAAATGAGAGGTGAGTGGTGAGAGAGGGGAAGGCTCTCCCCCCATGGGGGAGCGAGGAGAGGGGCTGTAAACGGTATTTATCGGATTGAGAAAGTCACACCCTTTTCCCTTCCGCATACATAATTAACAGGAAATCCGCCGTTGCGCACCAACCCCATCATGGTCAGCGGCAGGCCTTCCACGATGTGGCTGCAGCGGAAGGTGTCGCCTGGGCGCAGTTTGCTGTTGATGGACTCCACGACGGTAAACAGGTCTTCGCCCTCGTATCTAATAGTGACCTGTCGATTAGGTTGCCAACGCAAAAGGATGTGTGCACCGACGTTCTGTTCTTTGGCAAACAGGAAACGGCTGGCCGTGGTCCCGCTGTCGTCTGTCATCTGTGTGTCCGTCTGGCAGAACGTGGTCCAGTTCTGGTACCCGATGAACTCCGACAGGATGTCCAGTGTGGACAGACGTGCCTTTTCCTCCTCCCTGTGCCCGACGTATCCCCAGAAACGTTTCAGTGTGGACACGCTCAGTTGCTTGCGTGTCTTCTGGAATATCTCTCCGGCGAGCAGTTCAAAGTCCTTGGGCGTTTTCATCTCCATGCCCAGCACGCGCTCTGTCATCTGTCTCAGTTCTTCGTGTTTGTCCGTTTCCATTTAATTTGTTTCTTCTTGTTTCGTCGCACAAAAGTACAAATATCTTATTGATTAAACAAAAGTAAAGTCAATAAGAACCAAATATGAACCAATCCGAAGCCCCTTCATGTATATTATTATATGTACCTTTGCAAGTCAATAGGAAAGAATTAAAACAATTTTAAAACTTTATAATATGAAAGAAATCAATCTTATTCCAAGGCACATATTCTTTGTGCTATTGTGTTTGTGTGGTTTGAATGGAAGGGCTGCCGTTGGTGACACTTTCACGGCTAATACGATTGAGGGTGTAACTATGACATTCAAAATTACCAGTGAGAGTCCAAATACTTGTCAAGTTGGAGATGGAAATTATCATGCTATTAACGGACCTTATAGTGGAGGAATAACCATCCCTCAAGTTGCTATTTATGAAGACGACTATGGAATTGAACATTCTTTCACTGTGACAAGTATTGAAAGACATGTTTTTAATAGGAATAATATCAACCTGACTTCTGTTTCTCTTCCTTCTACGTTGACAACTATTGGTGAGGGTGCTTTCTCAAACAACCCGGGAATAACTTCAATCTCTATTCCGTCAAGCGTGACAACTATAGGAGATGGAGCATTCAGTTCTTGTGGTTTGACCTCCATTGTGATTCCGGCAAGTGTGACAAGCATTGGTGACACACAAGATGGTCTTTACGGTCTTCCAGGAGCTTTTAACAGTTGTAGCAATCTTACTTCTATCACTGTAGAAGCCGGGAATCCCGTATATGATTCGCGAAACAATTGTAATGCTATCATCAAGACAGCCACCAATACTTTGGTGCAAGGATGTAATAACACTGTTATTCCATCGGGCGTAACGAGCATCGGAAATGATGCTTTCTTAAATAGCCTTCTGGAATCTATCACTATCCCAGAAGGTGTGACAAGTATCGGAGTAATGGCTTTCGCATACAATTCGAGTGGTGGATCGTCCCAACTCTCTTCAGTTTTTCTCCCGTCAACATTAACGACCATTGGGGAGTATGCTTTCGAGCTCTGCACGGCTTTGACTTCCATCACCATTCCGTCGAATGTGACAAGTATTGGAAGTGCTGCTTTCGATATGTGCTCAAGTCTGACTTCCATCACCATTCCCGCAAGTGTGACAAGTATCGGAAGTAGTGCTTTCGCGTATTGTAATAATCTGACGTCTGTAGTATCACAAACGACGACGCCTTGTACCATTTCAAATCGTGCATTTGATGGTATTTCCAATTCTTGTACTCTGACTATTCCGACTGGCACAACGAGTGCCTACACTGCCGCAGGATGGACCACAGAAGTTTTCGGAGGAGGCATCAACGAGGATTCCGGAGGAACGATTTTCCATGCTACAATTACAGGTTCACCACAAAATAAGTATGTAACGTTCAAGGTTATCAGTGAGGTTTTCAAAACCTGCCAAGTGGGCGATGGAACAAATTTAGCATTAGACAACACCAGCGTGAGTGGCAATGTAGAACTTCCCTCCACGGTTAATGGCTATACTATAACAGCCATTGCAGATAATGCCTTCAAAGACTGCTCTCATTTGAGCGCTGTTGACATTCCTGAGAAAGTGACAAGTATCGGGGAAAGTGCATTTGAAGGTTGCACGCAAATCCAAACAATTGATTTCCTCGGAACATCAACATTGTCAAGTATAGGAAGGAATGCATTTTATAATTGCTCGAGTTTATACGCTTTCTCATTGCCTTCAACAGTAAGG
>CACZRZ010000183.1 GCA_902783655.1 uncultured Bacteroidales bacterium | reverse complement strand
CAGCATCGGCAACTCTGCCTTCCAAGATTGTAAGAAGCTGACGTCCTTCACGATTCCCGAGAGCGTGACGACGCTCGGCACGACGGTGTTCTGGTTTGCAGGACTGACATCTCTGAATATTCCCGCAGGCGTGACCAGCATCGGTCAGGCACTCTTCTGCTCCAGCCCCGTCACCACAGTGACCGTGGATGCAGGCAATACCAAGTATGCCGACTTGGGTTGCAACGGAATTTTCGAGAAGGCTGCGAACAAACTCATTGCCGGCGGTGCCGTCACTACCATTCCTGATGGCATTACCACTATCGGCGAAGAGGCTTTCTGGGGAGAGGAAGGAACCTTTGCACTTACACTACCAGAGAGCGTAACTACTATCGAGAGCCGTGCTTTCCACATGAGCAGCGGACTGACCAGTGTCAATATCCCTTCGGGAGTTACCCATATTGACGCAGAAACCTTCTTCTTCTGCGAGATACAGGATGTCTATTGCTATGCAAGTCCGACCATCACGTGGGACGGCGGCATGAAAGACGACTTCAGCCTGATGAACCCCCAGTCCACCAAGTTCCACGTGGCTGCAGAAGATTTCGATGAGTGGACAGCCAATTTCCCCGACGCCAACGTCACCTTCGTAGGCGACTTGGGAACTCCCTGCATTGCTTTAACGTTAGACGAAGCCACCGACAACAATGCTGTTATTGCTTCAAAAGATGGTGTAAAGTGCGATGTCACCCTGACCCGCACGCTGCAGGCAGCCAGTTGGAACACGTTTGCTGTTCCGTTCGATGTTGATGCCGCTACACTGAAGGCCAAAGGCATTACGGCCAAGAAGCTGAGCGTCTCAACACTCGATGGCACAACACTGACGCTGGCCTTCGCCGACGCCCCAAACATCGAAGCCGGTAAGCCCTACCTGTTGAAGGTGGCTGCCGATTTGGAGAACCCGACGTTTAAGGACGTTACGGTAAACAGCACCACCACACCGACCATAACCGACTATGCCAACCTTGTGCCGACAATTGGAAAGACCCTCGTAACAGGCCCTGCAGGCAGCGAAGATGAAGAGACAAGCGTGCTCATCCTTGGCGCCGAAAACAAACTCAGCAACCCAACCGTGGTGAACGATGCAGAGAATGCAGCCAGCTACATCAAGGGCTTCCGTGCATACTTCCAGCTGCACGACTGCGCTGCCCTGGCCCGAACCATCAGTATCGACCTCGGCGACGGAGAAACAACGGACATCCTTGAAATGAATCATGTACAATTGACAATAGATAATTCACAATCCACTTACGACCTCAGCGGACGACATATTGTAAAGGGTAAATTGTCAAAAGGTGTGTATGTAGTAAAGGGTAGAAAAACCGTTGTACGATAAATAACCATAAAAACGAACAAAACTATGATAAAGCAAGAATATATGAAGCCCACGTTGGAGGTGTTGAATACCGAAACGGACGAGATGCTTGCCAGCAGTGTAACGACCGAAGGTCTCGACGGTACTCAACTTGAGTATGACGAAACCTCTGACAATAGTTGGGAGAATGCCTGGTAACAGACTATGAACCATCGCAATGAGCTTGACATCATCACCCAAATCCGTGCCGAGGTGATGGGGAAACGGGTATCCACGGGCAAGAACTTGTTTCTTGTCTGGGGATACCCAACAGCTCTCATCCACCTCGTTGAGTTCGGAGCACTTATGTTATGGGGCAAGAACTGGTGCGCCTGGCTGTGGATAGGCATCCCACTGGTGGGCGCGCCACTGATGATATACTTCATGAACGAAGACTACGAACGCACCATGCGACGGACACTCGATGAAAACATCGCCCTGCAACTATGGTTATTCATCGGTTTTGTCTGCTGTGTCGGTGGTTTCACCACGGGTTTTACAGGCATCTATGAGCAATGCTACTGTACACTTGAAGGGACACTCGTCAGTTTGGGTTGCTTCCTCACGGGGGTAATCTCACGCATCCGTCCCATGAAGGTGTGTGGAGTCATCGGTGCCGTCATTTCGTTCGCCGGCCTGTTCTTTCAAGGCGAGCTATGGCCGTGGCAGTTACTGTTGGCCACGCTCGTCACCATCATTGCCCTCATCATCCCCGGGCATCTGATCCGTGGATATCTAAGCAACCACAAATAACAGCATCATGAGTGAATTTAAATTTCCCGTTATCAATCCATTGCTGCACAACGACCTGCGATTGAAAGTCATGGTGGCACTCGACAGCCTGGAGAGTGCCGACTTCATGTACCTATGCCAGATTACCGAATCCACGCGGGGAAACCTCAGTATTCAAATCAAGACCCTACAGGAAGCTGGTTACCTCAGCATATCGAAGTCGGGCCTTGGACGTTTCTCTCGCACCGTTTGCCAGATTACCGACAAGGGTCACGACGCACTATGTACCTATGAGGAGGGACTGCGCAACATGTTTGCACAGGAGGTTCCTGCACAGGACAAGATTAACGCCAAAGCTATTT
>CACZRZ010000182.1 GCA_902783655.1 uncultured Bacteroidales bacterium | reverse complement strand
CAACGTGTGGCTGCGCCTGCAGAATCCCACCCACATAGCCCGTCATGGTATCTATGTGGCCACCCCAAAGGTGTCGGCAGCCGAGGCCCTTGTCAGCGTGCAGGTGGATGTGGACGGATTCCCCCACGGCAGTGGCGAGCAGCCCAGGACGAAGGTGTGCGCTACCGTGAAGGATAGGGACGGGCGCGTGCTTGGCAGTTCTGATGCTGAGATGGCCACCCTTACGAAGCACCGTCACGACGAACTCCTTCTGCCCGACATACGGATAGAGAAACCCACGCTGTGGGACATCGACAATCCATACCTATATTATATAGATGTGGATATCTTGGTCGATGGTCTCCTCGTTGACCGCCAGACGGAGCGCTTCGGCGTGCGCAGCATCGAGTACGGACCCACGTTCGGCTTCAAACTCAATGGTCGCAAGGTGTTCCTCAAAGGCATGGCCAACCACCACGATATGGGTGCTTTGGGTGTGGCGTCGTTCGACGATGCCATTCGTCGCCAGTTCGCCCAAATGAAGGAGTTCGGCTTCAATGCCCTGCGCTGCTCCCACAATCCCTATGCACCCTCACTCACACGCATTGCCGACGAAATGGGCATCCTCATCGTTGACGAACTCATCGACAAATGGAGTGACGACGAATACTGGGGTGGTCGGAAGCCCTTCATGCAGATATGGCCCGAACTTATCCAGGAATGGATAACACGCGACCGCAACTGTCCCAGTGTCATTATGTGGAGCCTGGGCAACGAACTGCAGATCCGCGACAACTGGTCGGGCTACAAAACCAACGACTGGGGCATAACTACCTATCGCATCTTTGACCAAATGGTTAAGCGCTACGACGCAACGCGCCCCACCACCGTGGCTATGTTCCCTGCCCGTGCCGGAGCCATTCGGGAAGAGAAGGAGTTCAAGACCTATATGGCTCCGCCCGAATTGGCTTGCGCCACCGAAGTCTCCAGCTTCAACTATCAGTGGGACTGCTACCCAAAGTATTTCGAGCACAAGCCCGACATGATTCTCTTCCAGAGCGAGGCTGTGACCAACCAAATGCAGGCTCCCTTCTATGGTATGGACCAACAGCGCACTGTGGGCTTGGCTTATTGGGGCGCCATAGAGTATTGGGGAGAGTCGAACAAGTGGCCCAAAAAGGGTTGGAACTATTCCTTCTTCCGCCACACACTTTGGCCCAATCCGCAGGCTTGGCTCATCAAGGGCGCTTTCCAACCGGAAGACCCCGTTGTGCGCATCGGCGTAATGACAGGTAGTGAGACGGTCAGTTGGAATGCCATCGATGTCGGTCAGAAGACCTACACCGAGTTCTGGAACTGTCCCGAAGGCTCGAATCAGCAGGTAACCACTTTCACCAACTGCGACGAGGTGGAGCTGCTGGTCAACGGTAAGAGCATGGGCCGGCAGCAGAGTGACAAGAGCGACCCCTTCAAGCGTGGACTCATCAAGTGGAATAAAGTACCCTACGGCAAGGGCGGAGACCTTGTGGCTATAGCCTATAATGGAGGAAAGGAAGTGGCCCGCCACCGTATCGAGACGGCAGGAAAGGCCGTCCGTCTCGTCATTGAGCCCGAAGAAATCGGAAAGGGTCAAATGGTAAATGGTAAATGTCCGAATGGAATGTCGCTTCGCTACTTCACCATTCGTGCCGTGGACAAGCGAGGCAATACCGTTCCGTCCTTCGATGAACCGTTGACCATTGCTCTCGACGGTACAGGAGCCACCCTGCTCTCGCTGGACAACGGCGACCACTATACCAGCGACCTCTTTGGTCCTGAAATCACGACTAAGAAGATGTACATGGGGCAGATGCAGGTCATCTTGCGAAGTACAAAAAAGCCGGGCGACGTGACATTGCGTGCCACATCGCCCAGCTTGAAGGCAAAACTGAAATTGCAAACTTTCTAATTTGTGCGAATTAATGTAGTTCGTTCAATTCGTGCAATTCGTGGTTGAACAATACTCCATTAGTTGTGAAACGTGAGGTGGTCGCCTTCGGCCTCCACAGTGATGGGACGCGTCTTGTCGATGCCCGTGCCCAAAAGGGCCTTTGAAAGGTCGTTGAGCAGGAACCGCTGTATGGCGCGCTTGACGGGACGTGCTCCAAAGTCGGGGTCGTAGCCCTCACGTGCCAGGAAGTCGATGGCATCGTCCTTCAGGGTCAGGCTTACTCCGTTCTGGGTGAGCATCTTTTGGATATTGCGAATCTGCAACTGAACCACCTGACGGATTTCCTCCTGTTTCAAGGGCTGGAAGGTGATGATCTCATCGATACGGTTCAGGAACTCCGGACGCATCCGAGTGCGCAATTCTTCACGTTTCAGGTTCGAGGTCATGATGATGATGGTGTTCTTGAAGTTCACCGTGCGACCCTTTGAGTCGGTCAGTCGTCCGTCGTCGAGCACCTGCAGAAGGGTGTTGAACACGTCGGGATGGGCTTTCTCAATCTCGTCGAACAGCACCACCGAATAAGGCTTCCGCCTTACGGCCTCGGTCAGCTGTCCACCCTCGTCATATCCGACGTATCCTGGAGGTGCACCAATAAGACGGGATACCGAGAACTTCTCCTGATACTCTGACATATCGATGCGGGTCATCATCTGCTCGTCGTCGAACAGGTACTCGGCCAATGCACGAGCCAGTTCTGTCTTGCCGACACCCGTGGTGCCGAGGAAGATGAACGAACCGATGGGGCGCTTGGGGTCTTGCAATCCTGCACGGCTACGGCGTACGGCATCCGAGACGGCTGTGATGGCCTCGTCCTGACCAATGACACGCTTGTGCAACTCTTCCTCCAGATGGAGCAGTTTGTCGCGCTCGCTCTGCATCATCTTCGAGACGGGAATGCCTGTCCAGCGGCTAACCACGTCGGCAATGTCGTCGGCCGTCACTTCTTCCTTGACCATCGCCTCACCGCCCTGAGCCTCGCGCAGTTGCGTCTTTATCTGTTCTATCTCGCTCTCCAGGGCTTGCAGCTTGCCGTAGCGGATTTCGGCCACACGGGCATAGTCGCCACTTCGTTCAGCCCGTTCGGCTTCGAACTTCAGTTGCTCCATCTGCTGCTTGTTCTGCTGAATCCGGTTCAGCAGTTCCTTTTCGCCCTGCCACTTGCTGCGGAACTGTGTCTCCTGCTCGCGCAGGTCGGCTATTTCCTTCTCCAGTTGCTGCAGTTTAGGTTGGTCGTTCTCGCGTTTGATGGCCTCACGCTCTATCTCCAACTGCTTCAGCTTACGGCTGATTTCGTCCAGTTCCTCTGGCACGGAGTCGCGTTCCATGCGGAGCTTGGCAGCAGCCTCGTCCATGAGGTCGATGGCCTTGTCGGGCAGGAAGCGGTCGGTGATGTATCGGTTCGACAACTCTACGGCGGCAATGATGGCGTCGTCCTGGATACGCACCTTGTGGTGATTCTCGTAGCGTTCCTTCAGTCCTCGCAGAATGCTGATGCTGGAGGGCACGTCCGGCTCATCTACCATCACACTTTGGAACCGTCGCTCCAGGGCCTTGTCCTTCTCAAAGTACTTTTGGTACTCGTCCAGTGTGGTGGCACCGATGGAGCGAAGTTCGCCACGTGCCAAAGCCGGTTTCAGTATGTTGGCGGCATCCATAGCTCCCTCGCCCTTACCGGCACCCACGAGGGTGTGGATTTCGTCGATGAACAGGATAATCTGTCCTTCGCTCTTCGTCACCTCGTTGACCACGGATTTCAGTCGTTCCTCGAACTCGCCCTTGTACTTGGCACCGGCAATCAGTGCACCCATGTCCAGCGAATACAATTGCTTGTCCTTCAGGTTCTCAGGCACGTCGCCGCGCAGGATTCGGTGGGCAAGGCCCTCCACGATGGCCGTCTTACCCGTTCCGGGCTCGCCAATCAGGATGGGGTTGTTCTTTGTCCTACGGGACAGAATCTGCAGCACACGACGAATCTCTTCGTCACGCCCGATGACGGGATCGAGCCTTCCGGCACGGGCCTCGTCCACCAGGTTCTTGGCATACTTGGACAGACTCTGGTACGTGTCCTCCGATGATTGTGAGGTCACCTTTTGTCCGCCACGCAATTCCTTGATGGCTGCCGTGAGTTCCTTCTCCGTCACGCCTGCGTCCTTCAGTATCTTCGAAGCCGTGCAGCGTGTGGCCAGTATGGCCTCTAACAGGTGTTCGATGCTCACGAACTCGTCGCCTTGCTTCTGTGCCAGGTCTTCGGCCTTAGTCAGTACCTCGTTGGTCTCCCGGCTCAGATACGGCTCACCGCCCTGCACACGGGGCAGACTGCCTATCTGGGCATCCACGGCCTGCTGCACGAGGGTAGGGGTGACCCCAAGTTTGCGGAAGACGAAACCTGTGACCTGTTCGCCTACTTTCAGAATGCCGGCCAGCAGGTGCTCGGGCTCGATGTTCTGCTGTCCCTGGCGTTGCACGCGGTTGACCGCCTCCTGGACGGCCTCCTGTGCCTTGATGGTGAATTTGTTCAGATTCATAGTCTTTCTCCTTTCTTTATAATTGTTTTTACCTATGGTGATACAAACGTCGTGGCACTTCTTGCCGTCAAGGGCAGATTGTCGTATTATGTGACAAGATGGCAAGAATGATACTACGTCAAGTCTCCGTCGATATATTGACGGTACCGCCATCAATATATTGACGGAACTACCGTCAAAGTATTGACGGTTTTTTGACGGTCCGACGCCGGAATGGCGGTCGCCTAATGTGCGCGCATGCGTATATATAAATATTGTATGAAATGATAGTGCGTTGATTGTTGTATGATTTTATATTTTTTTGTACCTTTGCAGTCCCAATAACAGAAAAACCGATGAGCCGCAAACAACGACTTCTGCAACAGGTGCGCGACGGAGGCGCTATGAGCCGCAGGGACAAACTGAACCTGGTCCTGTGGCTCAGCGTGCCGGCTATTCTGGGACAACTGAGCACCATCGTGATGCAGTACATCGACACGATGATGGTGGGGCAACTGGGCGCAACCGCAACGGCCAGCATCGGGCTGGTCAGTACGACGTGTTGGCTCTTTGGTGGCTTCTCGGCTTCGTTGGGTGCGGGCTTCGGCGTGCTCGTGGCTCAGCACATTGGGGCAAAGGAAAATGCCGAGGCGCGGAATGTCATGCGCCAGGCGATAACGGTTTGCATGTCTTTGGGACTGCTCATCTCCCTCTTCTGTGTCAGCATCCATTCGTGGTGGCCCGTCCGGCTGGGAGGTTCGCCCGAGGTGGCGGCCTTGTCGTCGAAGTATTTCCTGGTGTGGAGCCTGACGGTACCCGTCATGCAGTTGCTGTTTCTCTCAAACGGCATGTTGCGCAGCAGCGGAAACATGAAGGTGCCCATGATGATGGGTGTGATGATGTGCATGCTCGATGTGGCCTTCAATCTGGTGCTTATTCCCATCTGGGGCGTAGTGGGGGCGGCCTTGGCAACGACGTTGGCCGGCATTGTAACTACGGCATGTTCGTTCACGTATCTTGTCACTCGCAGTCCCGAACTGGCCCTTGTGGGGCATCCCGGCCGTTTCCGTCCTCAGTGGGACGTGATTCGCCGCTCTTTCCGGATAGGTTTGCCGATGGCCGTTGAGCACGTCGTGTTCTGTGGGGCACAGATAGTCAGCACCATGATTGTGGCTCCGCTGGGGGCTGTGGCCATCGCTGCCAACACCATCGGCGTGGTGGTCGAGAGTCTGTGCTACATGCCTGGCTATGGAATCGGAGACGCGGCGGCAACGCTGATAGGGCAGAGCTATGGTGCCCGTCGGGGCGACCTCATACGGTCGTTTTCCATACTTACGGTCTTGTTAGGCATGGGGGTGATGAGCCTCTTGGGTGTGGTCATGTATCTGGCGGCTCCTGTCTTGATGGCCATGATGACCCCCGATTTGGGTGTGCAGGCGGAAGGTGTCACAGCCCTGCGCATCGAGGCCTTTGCCGAACCCATGTATGCGGCCTCAATAGTTGTCTATGGTGTATTCATGGGTTTGGGCGACACACTCGTTCCCTGCATTCTCAACCTGGGCAGCATCTGGCTTGTCCGCATTCCTTTGGCTTATATCCTTGCCCAAACGATGGGCCTGCGTGGCGTATGGCTTGCCATGTGCATCGAGCTTACCGTCAGAGGCCTTATATTCCTCATCCGTTTAAGAATGAAAAAAATTAGAGTCCATGAAGTTAATAAAGAATGAAGAATTTGGTGGCGAACGCCCCTTGTACTGTGAACACGACCTGCGACTGGAAGGGGTGACAATCCACCTCGGCGAATCCAGCATCAAGGAAACACGAAACATCGAGGCCGAGGGCTGTCGCTTTGAAGGCAAATATGTCTTCTGGGAATGTCGTGGTTTCCGTGTCACGGATTGTTTCTTTGCCGAAAGTGCACGCTCATCGCTTTGGTACAGCCGTGATGGTGAACTGAGGAATTGTCGTGTCGAGGCGCCGAAGATGTTCCGCCGGATGTCGGGCATCGACCTCAAGGATTGCGTTTTTACGAATGCTTTGGAAACCCTGTGGGACTGCGACGATGTGCGCATCCGCGACTGCCGCATCGAGAATGCCGACTATTTGGGCATGCACACCAACAACGTCTATATTGAGAATTATCATCAGGAGGGCAACTATTCGTTCCAGTACTCCAAGAACGTAGAGATTCACAATGCTCTTCTTAATTCTAAGGATGCCCTGTGGGAGGCCGAGAACGTCAGCATCTATGATTCGGAGATTAATGGTGAATATCTGGCTTGGTATTCCAAGAACCTGAAGTTGGTACGTTGCCACATCACAGGCGAACAGCCCCTGTGCTATTGTGAGAATCTCATTATGGAGGACTGTACCATGGGCGATGATGCGAACTTGGCTTTCGAGTACAGCACCATTCAAGCCACCCTCAATGGTCCCATTCACAGCATCAAGAATCCCACGTCCGGACACATCATCGTTCGTGGCACCGTTGGCGAAATCATCATCGACCAGAACCAGAAATCCCCTGCCAACTGCAAAATAGAAATCCTCTAACCCTTCGTTCCGTATGCTGCGATTCCATCGCCGCCCTTCCCAGCCCCCTCGTTCCGTATGCTGCGATTCCATCGTAGCCCTAAAAATAAAAAACAATGAAATACAACTTTGACGAAATCATTCCCCGCCGAGGTACAAACTCCTACAAATGGGATACCTTCGACACCCCCGACATGCTCCCATTGTGGGTGGCTGACATGGATTTCCGCGCTGCCCCTTTCATCCAGCAGGCCCTGCAGCGTTGCATCGACCATGGTGTCTACGGCTACGTGCGCGTGCCCGAATCCTATTATCAGTCGGTCATCCAGTGGTTCAGTCGTCGTCATGGATGGACCATGCAGCGGGAACACATCCTCTACACTACAGGCGTCGTGCCTGCCATCGCTGCCATCCTGCAGGGCATCACGCGTCCAGGCGATAGGGTCCTCCTGCAGACACCCGTTTACAATTGTTTCTATTCGTGCGTGCGTAATGCTGGAACTGTCTTGGTCGAGAATCCCCTTGTCTTTGAGGACGGCAGGTTCCACGTCGATTTCGAGGATTTCGAACGCAAGATAGTCGATGACGGTGTGAAGGTGTTCCTGCTCTGCAATCCCCACAATCCTGTCGGACGGGTTTGGACACGTGAAGAACTTACCCGCATGGGCGACATCTGTATGCAGCATGATGTCTTCGTCATCAGCGATGAGATTCACAACGAACTTTGTATGCCGGGCTATCATTATACACCCTTTGCCAGCGTCCGCCCAGAGTATGCACCGCATTGTGCCGTATGTACCTCGTCGAGTAAGAGTTTCAACCTTGCAGGTTTGCATATCGCAAACATCACAGTTGCCGACGACCATACTCGTGCCCTCGTTGACAAACAGATAAACATTAATGAGACATGTGATGTGGGCCCGTTCGGAGTGGTGGCTCTGCAGGCAGCCTATACTCCAGAGGGCGAGGAGTGGCTCAGGCAGCTTATGGAATATGTTTATGGCAACTACCAGTACCTCTGTCAATACTTATCCTCTCATCTGCCTCAGTTGGTCGTAACTCGTACCGAAGGCACATATCTGGCTTGGGTCGATTGTGCAGCGCTGGGTATGGAGTCGGCGGATTTAGCTCAGATTTTAAGCGAAAAAATCCACGTTTGGTTCACTCCTGGCAGAGAGTACAATCCGGGCGGAAGTACCTTCGTTCGTATCAATTTGGCATGTCCAAGAGCCATTTTGGACGAGGCTTTACAAAGATTTTGCACTTTTTTTGAAAAAAGTTGCTAAAATATTTGGTCAATCCAAAAAGTCGCCGTACCTTTGCATTCGCGTCTCAAGAGAAGGGGCGCACAATTAAGTTCTTTGACATATTTCCATAGACGAGAAGTAGTACAGGATAAGGAATATTTCCTATTATATTAGATAATGTAGTAGTGTAAGAACGAACT
>CACZRZ010000181.1 GCA_902783655.1 uncultured Bacteroidales bacterium | reverse complement strand
TTCGAGGGCGACACCATCTGGACCATACTGATGCCCGAACTGCCCGTTTATCAGCCCCTGAAATTCCGCACTCGCAAGGAACAACAGCGATACAATCGACTGGTTTACAACGTAAAGAAGGTGCTACCCCTGGCTCAGAAGTGCAACACCATGATTCAAGAAACCTACGAGGTGATGGAGAAACTGCCCGACAAAAAATCCAAGGCAGAGCACGTCAAGATGGTGGAGAAGGAAATCATGAAGACCTACAAGCCCGAGATGAAAAAACTGACCTACTCACAAGGCAAACTGCTCATCAAGCTGGTGGACCGCGAATGTAATCAGTCGGGCTACGAAGTCATCAAGGCCTTCATGGGCCCCACCCGTGCCACCTTCTATCAGATATTTGCCTGGACCTTCAAGGCCAGCCTCAAAAAGGAATATGACCCCGAAGGTGACGACCGCCTCACCGAACGCGTAGTCCGCCAGGTGGAGGCCGGCGTACTTTGACCTTTTATCGCCTTAATTTCATCGACACGTCGTTAGAGGTTAATCGACGCGTCATTGAAGCTTGGTCGACGTGTCGTTTGAGGTCAATCTACATGAGGATGAAATCCAATATATAAGGTATTCCTTATTTATTGTACTTCATAATGTATTCTTTGCATAGCTCCCAGATGACGATACCAGCCGTGACGCTGACGTTCATGGAATGTTTGGTACCATATTGAGGTATCTCCAGACAGCCGTCGCACATGTCGATGACCTGTTGCTGAACACCCTTCACCTCGTTACCCAGCACAACCGCCAATTTTTCATCTTTAATTTTTAATTTTTCATCTAATAAAGTGCTGCCTTCACACTGTTCGACGGCAAGAACGGTGTATCCCTGCTGTTTCAAATACTCGACACAGTCCTCCGTCCGCTCGAAGTATTGCCATTCCACGCTATCCTCGGCACCCAGGGCTGTCTTGTGAATTTCGGGGTGGGGCGGACGAGCAGTGATGCCACACAGACACACACCCTGCAGGCGAAAGGCATCCGCCGTGCGAAAGACACTGCCTACATTATATAAAGAACGAACGTGGTCCAGAACGACCACGAGAGGCGTCTTCCTGCTCTCCTTATATTCCTCCACCGAAAGGCGGTCCATTTCCGTTATCCTGAGTTTTCTCATCTTATCAACAATGCTTGTTCATAACTATGTGCAAAAGTACAAATAAATTGTTAATTCAAAATTCAAATTCCAAAATTATTAACCGTTGACAGGAATTATTACAAGTTTTCAACATTATTTTGCCGAGTTTTCAATAGCAGAAACGAAAATAATTCTTAACTTTGCACTTATCTACAGCCTGTTCATAACTAACATGGGAAATATAATAGATAGCTCAGACAGATAAAGATACAGAAAAATTGAAGATGTAAATAACTATATTAATAACTCATAGCCTCAAAACAATAACTTAATAAACAAATAAAATCCAAATTATTTATCAACAGTATCAACAGGCTATTATCATTAACATAAAATTCTCTTTTAATAAAAATCTAAATATAATGATATGTTGTTAATAAAAGATTCGTGGAGGGAGAAGGGTTTCGTTGACGAGCCCATTCCAGAGGGTATTGACCTGAAGAGTGAGATACGCCGTATGGCCGAGGAGAAGAATGCCGTCATCATGGCTCACTACTATGTGAGCGGCGAGATTCAGGACCTTGCCGACTTTGTGGGCGATTCGCTGGCCCTTGCCCAGCAGGCAGCCAAGACGGATGCCGACATCATCGTTATGTGTGGCGTTCACTTCATGGGCGAGACGAACAAGATACTCTGTCCGGAGAAGACGGTGCTGGTGCCCGACCTCAACGCCACCTGTTCGCTGGCCGAAAGCTGTGAGGCGGGCGAGTTCGGTAAGTTCGTAAACGCACATCCTGGCTACACGGTCATCAGCTATGTCAACACGACGGCAGCCACGAAGGCTGTGACCGATGTGGTGGTGACCAGCGGCAATGCCCGTCAGATAGTGGAGTCGCTGCCCGAGGATGAGAAGATAATCTTCGGTCCCGACCAGAACCTGGGCAACTACATCAACAGCATAACGGGTCGCTCAATGCTATTGTGGAATGGTGCGTGCCATGTTCATGAGAAGTTCTCGTTGGAGAAGATTCTTGCCCTGAAGGATCAGCACCCGGAGGCGAAGATACTGGTGCATCCGGAGTGCAAGGGACCTGTGGTGCGTGTGGCCGACAAGGTGGGCAGCACGGCAGCCCTGCTGAAGTTTGCCATTCAGGACGATGCCAAGGAATTTATCGTCGCCACGGAGAGCGGCATCCTGCACGAAATGCAGAAGCGCTGCCCCGAGAAGACTTTCATACCTGCTCCGCCCAACGATTCTACATGTGCCTGCAACGAGTGCAATTACATGAAGCTCGTGACGATGGAGAAGTTGTACAATTGTCTCCGCTACGAGTGGCCGCAGGTGGATGTCGACCCAGAGATTGCCGAACGTGCCATTCGCCCCATCAATCGCATGCTGGAGATATCCCGTCAACTGGGACTATAATTTAATTAAAAAAGACCTACCCTGGCCCTCCCCTAAAGGGAGGGAGGGGAGAATTACACAGCGGAACCTACCCTACTGTGTAAAATCTTTAAATCTTTCAATCTTAATCTTTAATTTTTAATCTTTAATATTTAATATTTAATATTTCCGTGTCCCAACTCATTTCCGACCTTGCCCTGATATTGATTTTAGCGGGCATCACCACCATTGTTTTCAAGCGACTGAAGCAGCCGCTGGTGCTGGGATACATCCTGGCTGGCTTCCTGGCTGGTCCTAATCTGGCATTCACGCCCACCGTCAAGGGCCACGAGTCCATAGAGGTCTGGAGCCAGATAGGTGTCATTTTCCTCATGTTCTCGCTGGGCTTGGAGTTCTCGTTCAAGAGAATTCTGAAAGGAGGCCCATCGCCCATCATTGCCGCCTGCTTCATCATGACCTTGATGTGGGGCATGGGTTGCGGAGCAGGCTATCTGCTGGGGTGGACACCCATCAACTGCATCTTCGTTGGGGGCATGCTGGCTATGTCCAGTACTACTATTATCTATAAAGCCTTCGACGACATGGGACTCATGACGCGAAGGTTTGCAGGGAAGGTGATGTCGGTGCTCATACTGGAGGACATACTGGGCATTGTGGTGATAGTGCTGCTTTCGGCGGTTGCAGTGAGCAACCGGCTCGAGGGTTCGGAGCTCATATTGTCGATGCTGAAGCTGGGATTCTTCCTCCTGCTGTGGTTTGTGGTGGGCATGTGGATAGTGCCTACTTTCCTGCATCGCAACCGTATGTTCATCAACAAGGAAACACTGGTCATTGTCTCCATAGGCTTGTGTTTCCTGATGGTGGTGGTGGCGGATTCGGTGGGCTACAGCACGGCGTTGGGTGCCTTCATGATGGGCAGCATACTGGCAGAGACGGTGGAGGCGGAACGCATAGATAGTGCCATTTCGTCGATTAAGGACCTGTTCGGAGCCATCTTCTTCGTGTCCGTCGGCATGATGGTTTCGCCTGCCGATTTGGTTGCCCATTGGCTGCCCATCGTGGTGCTGGTGGCAACGATTCTGGTGGGTCAGGCAGTGTTCGGCACGATAGGTTACCTGTTGTCCGGCTCTTCGCGCAACGATGCCCTGATGAGCGGTTTCTCGATGACTCAGATAGGCGAGTTTGCCTTCATCATAGCCGCCTTGGGCGAGTCGCTGGGTGTGACGGATGGTTTCCTCATGCCTGTGGTGGTGGCGGTGAGCATCATCACCACGTTCCTGACGCCCTACATGATAAAGTTGGCGAGCAAGATCTGTGAAACATGGAAGGAGACGGGCGAGGGCGCCAGACGCGAGGTAAGGAAGGAAAAGAGAAAGCTCGGGCCGCTGGCAGGTTTTGTAAGGAAGGTGCTCACGCAAGCGGTCATCTACAGTGTCCTCTCCATTGCCGTCACATCGCTGTTGTTCGTGTCCCTGTTGGTGATGTGTCGCCACATCTTTGGCCACTGGGTGGGCAATGCCGTTTGCGGTGTGTTGGTGTTGCTGCTGTTGGCTCCCCTGCTGCGTCCGATAGTAATGAAAAATAATTCGTCCGACGAGGCCCGCAGGCTGCGCAAGGACTATGCCTGGGGCGACAGGTTCATCAATTTCACCATTCTCATCCGCTTCCTGTTTGCCGTCAATGTGGTTTACTACGTCATCAATTTCCTGTCACCCTATCGGTGGTATTGGCATGTGCTCCTGGCCGTCGGCATAGTTTTGTTCATCATTCGCAGCCGGTGGATTCGTCGTGTGAGCATGCAGATGGAATCCGTGTTCATTGAAAACCTGATGCGCCGCGAGAATGCCAGCGGACCGGCCTATGCCCGTCAGTTGCAGGGGCGCGACCTCCACATTGCCCGTCTGAGTCTGCCCGAGGGCAGCACGTGGGGCGGAAAGACCCTTGCCCAACTGCGCATCGGAGGGCGCAACGGAGTGCATGTGGCAGCCATCGTCCGCGACCATCATCGCATCAACGTGCCTGGCGGCGGCAGCATGCTCTTCCCCCACGATGTGCTGGAAGTGGTGGGCGACGACCAGAGCATCGAACAGTTCAGCCAGCGCATGAACAGCGAGGTGGCGACGGCCGTGCAGGACGACAGCAGCATGCTGCAACTCATCTGCATAGAGGTGGGCAAGGATAGTGCGCTCGAGGGTGTGCTCATCAAGGACAGCGGCATCCGCAGCGACTACCATTGCATGGTGGTGGGCGTGGAGGACCGCAAGGGCAACATGCGTGTGGCGGGTGCCGACTATCAAATCACGCAGGGCAACAAACTTTGGGTGGCAGGCAGTCACGAAGAACTGAACAAACTGAAAAAGGTACTCGCGTGAGAGAGTACCTTTTTCTTAAACTATCGTAATTTAGCGGATTAATTTTATTTGCTGGTGAATGTGTAGGTGCGTCCCGCCTGTGTCTGTATGTCGTATTCATAGACCTTGGGGACGGGGATGTGCTTGAAATCTTTCAGTTCCGGAGAGCGCAGGGCTTGCTTGACGTCGGCCGGTTGCATGAAGGCGTTGGGACAGGGGCCGGAGGCGGGTTGCAAGCCGTTGCCCTTGAGGGGAACATACGAGCGCAGGCGCAGGGTGCCGCCGAGGGTGGAAAGGATGGTGGCCCTGCGGATGTTGCCTTTCTGCCACTGCATGTCCACGACGAAACCGCCACGGGCGCGCAGACCGCTGACCTTGCCCTCGCTCCAGGCATCGGGCAGGGCGGGCAGCAGATGCAGGGCTCCGTCGTGGCTCTGGAGGAGCATCTCGCAGATGCCTGCGGCACAACCGAAGTTGCCGTCGATCTGGAAGGGGGGATGGGCATCGAAGAGGTTGGGGTAGGTGCGTCCGTCGGGATACTGGCGTGCCTTGCGGTCGTCGGGCAGCAGTTTGAGCATGTTGGAGATGATGCGGAAGGCATGGTTGCCGTCGAGCATGCGTGCCCAGAAGTTTATCTTCCATCCCAGGCTCCATCCTGTGGCTTGGTCGCCGCGCTGCTGCAGGGTGTTGGCTGCAGCGGTGTAGAGGTCGGGAGAGCGGAAGGGGGAAATCTGGTTCGAGGGATACAGGCCGTAGAGGTGTGAGATGTGGCGGTGTTCGTCCTTAGGATTGTCGCCGTCGATGATCCATTCCTGCAGTTGTCCGTATCTGCCAATCTGCATGGGAGGAAGTTTTTCTAACTTGGCACTGAGCACAGAGATTTGAACATTGTCGCCCAGCACCTTGGCGGCTTGCAGTGTCTGCGAGAGGACATCGAAGACGATCTGGTTGTCCATCGTGGAACCTGCGGTCACATTGGTGTGCTTGCCCATGGGACCGTGCTCGGGCGAAACGGTGGGGACGGTCACGAGCCATCCGGCTGCCTGGCTGACGGCACCTCCTTCGGGGTACGTCTGCATGTAGTTTAAGAGGAAGTCGGCAGCGCCCTTCATGACGGGGTAGTAGGCCTCGAGGAACTGACGGTCGCCAGTGAACAGATAGTGCTGCCAGAGGTGTGTGGTGAGCCAGGCACCGCCCGTTGGGAACATGCCCCAGGGGGTGCCATCCACAGGCCCTGCGATGCGCCACAGGTCGGTGTTGTGATGCGCCACCCAACCGTTGCAACCATACATTTGGCGGGCCGTCGTGGCACCAGTTTCACTGAGATCGCGAATCATGGTGAAGAGCGGCATCTGCGTCTCGGCGAGGTTGCCCACGAGTGCGGGCCAGTAGTTCATCTCGGCATTGATGTTGATGGTGTATTTCGAATCCCAGGGGGCATCGCGCTTGTCGTTCCACACGCCTTGCAGGTTGGCTGGCTGACCGCCGGGCTGCGACGACGAAATCAGCAGATAGCGGCCATACTGCATCATCAGCGACACCATGTCCAAGTCGGGACATTTGCCATCAGACGATTTACCATTTCCCATTTGACTGGCGCCTTGGGAGAACGCTTCGAGGCGTTTGTCCGTTTGGAGTGCCGAGTTGGCATTCTTGGGCAGCGTCAGGGATACGCGGTCGTACTGTTCGCGGTACTTCTTCAGGTGGTTGGCAAGGAGTTGCTTGTAGGGCTTGCCCTTGATGCCGGCCAGTGTCTTGGTGTTCTTTTCCATGGGATTGCCACTGATGTCATGATAGTTCACAAAGTTGGTGGCAGCCGTGATGTAGAGTGTGGCTGTGGTGGCATTGTCCACGCTCAGCGACTCGGCCTTGCGCTCTACCTCACCGTCGGTTTCGACCATCAGGCGGCACTCGGCTTTCAGTCCGGCCTTGATGCCCTCCTGTTCCACACCTTCGACAACGGCCACCAGCTCATCTCCGGAGGCAGACACCTTCGACTGCAGTTGGCTGGTGAAGTTCACGTCGAACTCCAGCTTGCCCTTCTTCCCCGCCTTCAGTTGCACCACGACGACGTTGTCGGCTTGCGAGGCAAACACGGTGCGTTCGTACTTGACACCCTTATACACATAGGAGGTAGTGTTGAGGGCAGTACCCAGGTTCAGTTCGCGGCGATAGTCGGTCACGTCCTTGTGTCCCAGGTTCAGCTTGACGCTGCCCAGGGGCAGGAAACGCATGCCATGAGGGCCAGGCACGAAGTATTTGTCGAGGATGCGCTGTGCCTCCTCCTCGCGACCTGCAAAGACGAGTTCGCGCACCTCCTGCAGGTGTGCCAGGCTCTCCCTTGCATTGTTGTTGTGTGGCGAACCGCTCCAGAAGGTCTCTTCGTTCAGTTGTATCTCCTCCACGTCGGTGCCGCCATAGACCATTGCCCCCATGTGGCTGTTGCCCACGGGCAGTGCCTCCAGCCAGTGCTGTGCCGGCTTTTCGTACCAAAGTTTATGTTGCTGTGCACTGACGGATAATGCAGTGCCTAACAAAAGTAGTAATGCTATCTGTATCCTTTTCATATTCATTATGAATTATGAATTGTGAATTATGAATTGTGAATTGGTTATTCTCTCAAGGCGCAGCCCAATTTTTAATTTTTAATTGTCACCACGAACCCCCCTCGCGGCTGGCATTGTACGGCTGTGGGCACGGTGGTGCCTTGTCGGATGGTCCAGGGCGAATCGGCCTTTCCGCTATCGAAGTAGGTGGTGACCTGTTTGGGTGTCTTGGGCAGGAAGTCGAGTTTTATGTTCAGGTTCGCCACTTCGTCGAGGCCGTTGATGCCAGCCACGTACCAGGTGTTGCCGCTGCGCCGGGCCATGATGACCGACCTGCCGGGATAGCCATCCACCAGACGTGTCTCGTCCCACACACTGGGCAGTCCGGACAGGAACTGCTGCACCTCCTGTGGCTGTGAAAGATAGCTCTCGGGGCGGTCGGCCAAGTGCTGGAGACCCGACTCGAAGAGCACCGTCAGAGCCAGTTCGTGGCTGTTGGTGGTGATGTGGGGATGCTGCGAGTCGGAGAACGTGCAGGGGGTGTAATCCATCGGGCCGACGATGTTGCGTGTGAAGGGCAACGTGGCATTGTGACTGGCGGCGCGGTTGGTCAGTACGGGCAGGTTGTTGTACCATTCGGCACCATACACACCCTCGGTGGACATGAGGTTGGGATAGGTGCGCTGCCAGCCGCGGGGAATGGTGGCACCGTGGAAGTTGACCAGCAGATGGTGGCGTGCGGCACACTCCAGGAGGTCGATGCAGTAGTCCATCGTGGCCTGTGTGTCGCCGGCAAAGAAGTCGATTTTCACGCCTGCCACACCCATTTTCTCACACCATGCAAACTCCTTCTCGCGGTCTTCGGGTTTGTTCAACCGGAACTTCGGCCCCGGTGCTCCGTTGATCCAGTTCGTCGACGAGTTGTACCATATCATGGGTTTCACGCCCTTCTCGTGGGCATAGCTCAGGGCATCCTCGATGCTCTTGCCGTCCTTCATCTCGTCCCATTCGGCATCGATGAGCATGTAGGGCAACTTCAGGGTGGCAGCCATGTCGATGTACTTCTTGATGATGTTCAAGTCGTTGGAGCCGTGGTTGTAGGCCCAGTATATCCACGAAACCACACCCGGCTGAATCCACTTGATGTCCTTCGTCTGGCTGGGGTTGGCGACGTCGGTCACGAGGGTGGACTCCACCACATCGGCCAGGCGACCGATGATGACCACGCGCCAGGGGGTGTTCCACTTGCCGGAGAGCTTCAGTTCGTTCTTGTCGGGCCATACGCGGAAGAGCTCCACGTCCCCTTCATTGCGCAGCGAAGATGCACTCTGGCGGCGTTCGATGTTCGACTCTGTGATGAGGGCAAACACACCGTCCGAGGGCTCCACCAGTGCGGGATAGCCCCAGTGCTGCTTGCGGCCCTTGCCCGTCGTGGACAGGGGGAAGAAATCCTCGTAGCCGTCGCTCCACTGCTGCATCCATCGGCGTGTGCCTTCGGCAATGCGGTAGGCCGTCTGTTCGCCCGTCAGTTGTTCGTCCTTCAGTCCTGTCAGTTCGTAGCGGAAGGCTATGCCGTCGTTGTACAGGCGCAGCACCAGGCGCACGGGCTTTCCTCCTTGGTCGGTGTAGCTGCATACGTATTCGTTGCCCTCGTTGCTGGGGCGCAGTTTCTTGCCCGTCAGCATGGTGTAGCTGGCCTTGATGCGGCGAGGCTTGGAGATGTCCTGAAGTTTCAGTCCCTGTCCCGTTGCCGATGTGGTGATGCCCACGTCCGCCAGGTCCATGACGGCCTTGCCTTCGAAGCGAATGCTATATCCCTTGTCCGACTGGGCGACGCTGATTTTGCCGTTGGGCGACTGCATGTCCCTGGGCGCTGCCCATGAGGCAGCCGTCAGTGCCAGGCAAAGCATTGTGAAGAGTGTCCTTTTCATAGTGTTGTTTTGTTGTGTGGATGAATAAGTCTTTTAATTGGGCTTCTCTTGACGCACAATTGTCCGTCAAGAGAAACCATAGTATCGTCTGAGCTTAAGCGACGTGTCGTTCCTCTTGACGGACAATTGTGCGTCAAGCGACGCCTCCTCAGGTTGGGCTTTTACTTACGGAACAAAAGCGGGGCCATCTGGTAGAGGCTGCGGCGCCAGGTCAGGAACTCGTGGGCAGTGCCTTCCGACACATAGCCGACGGCATTGAAGCCGGCAGCCTTCAGGGCCTCGGTGGATTTGTTGATGCCATCGGGGTTCTCCTTGCTGCCACAGCTCTGGAAGATGAGGCGCACCTGGTTCTTGTCCTTGATGTCGTCGGGCATGTACTGACCGCCGCTCAGGAGTCCGTAGTAGCCGAACACCTCGGGACGGCGCAGGGTGATGAGACGTGTCTCGAAACCACCCATCGAGAGGCCGGCCATGGCACGGTTCCACTTGTCGGCACGCGTGCGGAAGTGGCTGTCGATATAGGGAACGAGCTCGTCCACGAGCACCTTCTCGAAGTCCTTGGCATCGAATTGGCGCAGGCCGCCGAAGCGTACTTCGTTGGTCATGCCGTAGGTCATGACGATGATGAACGGTTCAATCTTGCCATCGGCTATCAGGTTGTCCATGATGAGGTTTGCGTGTCCCTGGTTGCTCCAGGCTGTCTCGTCCTCGCCCCAGCCGTGCTGCAGGTAGAGCACGGGATACTTGGCCTTCTTGTCCTTGTCGTAGGTGGGAGGTGTATAGACAAAGGCGCGGCGCACGCTGCCTGTACTGGGCGAGGGGAAGAGCACCTGCTGAACGTTGCCGTGGGGCACATCGCGCAGGGCATAGAAGTCGCGGTCGTGGGCAGGAATCTCGATACCGCTTTCCCAACGGCACGAACCGTAGTAGTTCAGGGCTCCGGGGTCGTTGACGGTGGCTCCGTCGATGGTCATGTGGTAGTAGTGGAAACCTTCGTCCATCGGACCTTCAGTGGTGCCTTCCCACATGCCGTCGCGGGTCTTATGCAGGCGGGTGCCGCCTCGTCCGCCCAAGCCCAGGCTTACGACTACCGACTGGGCCTCGGGGGCGTTGATGCGGAAGCGGGCATAGCCTTCGGAGTTGACCATGGGATACTGCTGTCCGGGCTGGTTCTTCGAGGAGGGCTGGAAGTCTTCCTTCACCTCGGGCTTCTTTTCCTCCTCGGCAATGGTGATGCTCTCGGGGGCTGTCTTTTCCTTAATCACGTTATACACGCGCTTGGGCTTGTACTGGGCATCGAAGGGCAGGGGATAGTTCTGCACGCCGAGCCACGAGTCGCGGTCGGAGAGGTTCCAGAATGTGACGCAATCCACCACGTCGGCATGGCGGCGCAGGGCACGGAATACGGCAGCATACTGGCGCTCCTGCAGGTTGCGGACGCGTTCGCTGATTTCCACACCCTCGCGGCTGAACTGCAACTGTCCGCCCATCTCCTGGTTGACGCGGATGTCGAGCTCGGTCATGTGGATGTGCTTCACCACCTTCTTGTAGAGGCTGATGGCCTTGTCTATCTCGTCCTCCGTGGGACCGTAGATGTTGTAGTGTCCCTGCATGCCGATGCCGTCGATGGGCACACCTTCGGCCTTCAGGCGCTTCACCATTTCGTAGATGCGCTGACTCTTCACGGGGTCGCACTCGTTGTAGTCGTTATAGAAGAGCAGAGCCTTGGGGTCGGCTTTGCGGGCAGCACGGAAGGCTTCGCGGATGAAGTCATCACCGGCAATCTTGTAGAGTCTGGACTGGCGGAAGGGGTCTGTTGCATTCTTGTCGTCGGTCATGGCTTCGTTCACAACGTCCCAGGCATAGATAACGTCCTTGTAGCGGGTGACGACAGCCTGTATGTGCTTGCGGATGCGCTCCAGCAGCACCTGCTTCGACACCTCCTTGCCGTCCTTGTCCTCGAACATCCAGCGGCCAATCTGTGAGTGCCAAACCAGGCAGTGGCCACGCAGCTTGATGCCCGTCTGGCGGCAGAAGTTGGCAATGCGGTCGGCACGCTCCCAGTTGAATTCGCCCTCGCGCGGTTCTGTGGGCTCGGGCTTCATGTCGTTCTCAGCCGTGATGCTATTGAAGTCGCGGATGAGCAGTCCCATCTGTTCGGGTACGGTCACGTTGCGCTGGTTCACGGCTACGCCAATCAGGAAGTCGTCCTTATAGGCATCCTTCAAGCCCTGCAGGGTGACATCGCTCTGGAAGCCCATCAGCGACATCATCTTCTGGGCATAGCGGCGGCCCAGTGTACGATAGCCGGCAGCGTCGAAGTGGAGGTTGTCCGGACCGCTGGTGCAGCCCTCCGAAGAGACTACGTGAGCCGTCGGGATGGTCTGTGGCAGGGCATCTATCTGCTTGTTCATGGCAATGCATTGGCCCTTTCCATTGGCCTGAACCACCTCACCGGCCAGCAGAGGCACGTCTTCGGCCTTCAGGTTCAGGTCGGTGAGCAGGTTCTGATACACGGTCTTTACCTTGTTGGCCCATTCCGGGTCGCCTGTGTTCGACTCGCCCTGATGGAGCAGTATGCCGCGGATGACACCCTTCTCCTGTGCCTTCTTGGCCAGTGTCACGAGTCGCTCGTAGGGATTGTTGTCATATGCCTTCAGCATGCCCTTCATCCAGTCGGGAGCCTCGTTCTGGGCATAGTCGGCAATCTTGTCTTTCATGAAGCCCTCAATCTTGATGCCGCCGATGGCCACGTTGATGACACCGATGCGGATGTAGTGGGGCAGGTCTTCGCTCAGAGTGCGACCGAAGTAATCGACAGGTGTCAGTCCTGTGTTTGGACGGCACAAGGGGGGGACGGCCTTGTACCATTCGCCCATCTTGCGTTCGCGTCCGGGGTCGTCCACGGCAGCCATCATCTGGAAGCGCTCGTTCACGCCCTCCAGGTCTTGTGCCTCAATCTTGGCATTGCCTTCCATGTTCGACTGCCCCAGGCAGAGGAAGACGTAGAAGTTGTTCTTGTCAGGTCCGTTCCCGGCATTTCCCCGGCGCTGAGGCCGCTGTGCCAATGATGTTACGAGTGGCAATGCAATGAGCACGGCTGTGAGCAAGGTTTTGAACATTGTTTTCATTTCTTTGTGTATTTAAAAGTTAGAAATTTTCAGTGCAAATATACAACATTATTCGGATAATCCTCGTCCTCAGTCGCGTACTAATATATATATGTAACGCTAACAAAAAAAATAGAGACAATATTATATTTATGAAAAAAAAGGCATCGGCAATTGAGTAGTCCGTCAGGTTCATTCGTATTAATAATGTAGGAAGACGAAATTAGTAGTTTAGTTATAATAGGTTAGTTTTTTTCATGTTGAAGGGCCGGATGCTTGGCATCTGGCTTTTTTTATGGGTTAAAAGTCGTCAAAGTGGAATATCTTTGGTAACATTTTTGGATATATAGGGATAATTTACTACTTTTGTCCGAAGAACGACAATAGTTCAGGGACAAAAGTTATGCATCACACCCAATACAAATATATACCATATCAGTCGAATCATATAGGCCGAACCCTTATAGCTGCATTCCTTTTACTATTTTGCCTTGTGGCCCGGGCGGGCATCATGGGCGAAGAAGATTTGGTGAATCTGACGCTCAACGACGGACTGGCAGGCGAAACGGTATATGGTGTGATGACCGACCACAACGGATACGTGTGGATGGCCACCAGCGGAGGTGTCAGTGTCTATAACGGCAACCATCTGACCACATTCCGCATCAATGGCGAGCAGGACCAGAGGCTTACCGTCTATGACCTGTGCGAACTGGGAAACAACCAAATATGGGCAGCTACGGAGGAAGGACTCTACTGCATGCTTCATGGTAAAAGCAGCTTCGAACGCATATTGCCTGAGATTCAGCATCCCAACACCCTGCTGGTTGTGGGCGACACCCTCTATATCGGCAGCCAGCAGGGGTTCCAGTTTTATACCAAAGGTGAACTGAAGCGAATCGACGTAGGTGTAAGCCACAACGGGCTTGACAACATCGTCCGGCAATATGTCAGGGGAGACGACGGGCTGATATGGTTCCTGAGCCGCCACGACCTTAACAGCTACAATCCGCGAACGGGAAAGGTGACCCGCTATCAGCCAAGCCTGAGCGACAAGAGGCTGCCCCTGTCCCAGTTTGCTTATGCCGGGAAAGGCCGCTTTGTGATAGGAAGCAGAACCCACGGCCTCTTCCTGTGCAATCTGCTGACCGGCACTACGGAACACATAGAGGGCGTTGGCAACATTGTCACGATGGTGCAACGCAGTGCCGATGGCAATATATGTGTCGCCTGCGACGGTACAGGAGCTTACCTCTTGGACCGTGAGACACTGGCCATCAAGGAACAGTTCAACACCGAGGCAGCAGGTTCCCACCGCTTGCCTTCAAACGGACTGTACTGCTATCACCGTGATGCCAACGGGGTCAACTGGTTCGGCTTTGTCCGTCACGGACTTGCCTATACCTATTATAGCGGCGATTTGTTCCAGGTGTTCGAAGTTCCCTCGCCTCAGGGCAATGCCTTCACCACTGAAGGCATCAACGTGCGGACATTCTGCATTCATGGCGACGATGGCATCATCGGAACCCAAAACGGGTTCTATTACGTCAATACCAAGACGGGACATACCCATTTCTACCGTTCTGCAGACCTGGACGGAGGGCACATTGTCAATACCATTGTGTGGTACGAAGGCCTGTTCTACATCGGAACCTACGACGGTGGCGGACTGCACACGTTCGACCCCGCGACGCTGACCTTGAAGCAACAGGACATCTCCCCTCTGCTGGACAATGTTTCGACGGGAGACCTGAAGACAGGTCCCGACGGCAGATTGTGGATAGGTTGCTCCGACGGGTTGTTCGTGGTGAACGAAGGCAGGATACAGCAGCACTTCACGGAACTGAACTCTCACATTATCGGAGGACTGATTCTGAACATCACCTTCGATGCCTCCGGAAATGCATGGCTCACAGGGGCCAACGGCTGTTCGCTCTACAGTGTGCGCAGCCGCGAGATAGTGGAGGCTTCGTTTCCCGAGGGCTTCTTCAACCATCATCCCTGGATGCGGGGAGCACGGGGCCACGATTCCCTGGTGTTCATGCGCACAGGGCCACAGACTTTCTATACCAACGAGCAGATGACGGACTACGGCGAACTGAAACTGCCCATCACATTTGCCGACAAATGGTGCCGCAGTTTTGTCGACGACATGCGAGGCCACTATCTGCTGGCATCGGAACGGGGTGTCATCTGTTTCGACTATGCGCTCAAGGAAATGATTCACTTCGGCTATGGCGAGGGATTGCGGGGCGACATGATCAACGACATGAGCATGGACCGCGACGGCACATTGTGGGTGGCCACTTCGCAGGGACTGTTCCATGCCGACACCAAGGACATTGAGACTTGGCGCCATTCGGACCACTATCAGATACAGTTGTATTACATCCGTCGTGGCAGCGACCTGCTCACACCCTATGAGGAATACATGGCCAACGAGACCCACAGCATCGCCTTGCAGTGGAACTTTACGTCGGAAGTGCTACAGCTGAAGACACTCCTCTTGGACTATTCCAAGCAGCGAGGACGCCTGTACGAGTACCGCCTGGGCGACGGCGACTGGCATCTGCTGTCCGAGGGCGAAGACATTGGCATCCGGCGCCTCTTCGTGGGCATGCATCGCCTCGAACTTCGCTTGGCAGGAGCCGAAGACACGGCATCGGTCTATACCATCACCGTCGTGCCATCCTTCTGGGCCTTCTTCGAGTTAGGGCTGCTGATTCTTGCCCTGGTGCTGCTGCTGCTCTGGTGGCGCTATCGCAAGAACACCAAGGTGCTGCTCACCGAACGCAACGAGATAGAAGAGGCGCTGATAGAGATGGAACAGCAGGAAGCCCTGCTGGCAGAACAGCAGGAAGAGGCCGAGGACGACAGTACGAGTGGCAGCAAATACCAGCAGGTGAAGATGACCGATGAAGAGTGTGCCGACATCGTCAACCGCATGCGCCACTATCTCGAAACCGAACATGCCTACGTCAACTCCGACCTGAAGCGGGCCGACCTGGCGCGCGTCCTCCACGTCCCCGTTGCCAAACTCAGTTATGTCTTCTCCATGCACCTCAACGAGAACTACTACGAGTTCGTCAACCGCTATCGTTTGGAGAAGTTCAAACAGCTCATAGCCGAGGGGGCATACAAGCGTTTTACGCTGACTGCCCTGAGCGAACAATGCGGCTTCCGGAAGTCGTCTTTCTTCAGCACTTTCCGTAAGGTGGAAGGAATGACTCCAACCGAATATCTGAAGAAGCAAAATATCAAAATCGATATTCATTGAGTGCAGAAAACTTTTTTGAACGCACCCGTTAGTTGTTGACAATCAGTCGCCTAACTTATTTGGATTATTCAGAAACGCATTTGGCGGCATCGTAAGATGAAATATTTGCGTCGTATGGGGCACATATCCTAAATTTGCGGTTAGAAAATCGGAAAACAATCGTCTGACAACTAACCAAACGAAAATGGAGACTAATACCATCACCGACCAGCAATCAGACTTCCTGGCACGCATCTATGTACAGTACCTCGAAGAGCTGAAACTCTATTTCATGGCCTACACTCACAACGAAATGGAGGCCGAGGACTTTGTTCACAACCTCTTCATGAAAATCATGCGGCTGGACCTCATAGTGGAATCCACCGTCCGCAACCTGCTTTTCACGACGGCTCATCGCATGATCATCGACGATGTCCGCCACCGCTACTACGTCCGGCAGGCGGAAGTCCGCATGAGAAACGGCATGGAACTCTCCGCAGCCACCGATGTCTATGACAAGATGGAGCGCGACCAGATTCTGGGTCTCGAGGAACGTAAGTTGCAGACCATGCCCCGGAAGCGTGCCTGTGCCTATCGCATGTGGCGCGAGGAAAAGAGCATGAAGGAGATTGCCCTGGCCCTCAACATCAGTCAGCGCACCGCCGAGGCCCACGTCTATCATGCAACGTGCGAAATGAAAGCATTCATCCGTATGGCTATCTAATGCATAATTCATAATTCATAATTCAAAATTCAAAATTGGGCTGCGCGTTGAAAGAATCTTCAATCTTCAACCTTCAATCTGCTGGAAGCGCGAGGGCAGCAACCTGACGTCTTTCGGAAGAAAGGGTTGCAGGATGGGCTGTGCCTGCAGTGTCAGTGTGCACAGCGACAGGAAGGAGCAGAGCATCTTTTTCATTTCAGTAGGGGATTGGGGAGTTTTATTTCGATGGGCTGCACGGCGCGCTTGTATTGGCTGTCGCCGTCGCGGATGGCGATGAGCCAGGCTGTGAAGGAGCGTTTGGGATTGTCGAGTCCGCACTCATAGGGATAGACCTTGAAGGTGAAGCGTGTGGCAGAGGAGGAATGGAGGCGGAGCGGTCCGCTGACCACCTCCACGCGGACGCCCTTGGGTACGCTGACGCTGACGGTCTGGCCATCGGCGCTGATGGTGTAGGAGGGTTTGTCAAAGGGACGGGACAGCTTGCCAAGGGTCTCGGCATAGCGTGACTCGGTCAGTTCGGCCATTTCGCGGTCGAAGTACCAAAAGGCATCGTGGGGGTCGCCTTGGTAGTCGGCATAGGGGGCTGGCGAGGGACGACGGGCGATGCGGAAGATGTCGTCCCTGGCTCCGTCGCCGTCGGAGGGCTGACTGTCGGGATTGTAGCGGCATGCCAGCCAGCCGTCCTGGGGCAGAAGTGGTTTCAGGGTGCCGTCGGGCTGCAGTCGCTGTTCCATGGCTTTGTGGATGAAGAGGGCTATGTAGTCGGCTGTTTCGGGCGTTATCTCGAAGTGACCGCTGCCAGCATCGCAGAGGAAGGAGATGCAACTCTGGGGGTACATCATGCGGAAGGCGAGGGCTGGCCGGACACGGGCTTCCCACCATTCGTATTCGCCTTCAATCATGAGGCCGGGGATGCCGTCGATGTTGCGGGTGCGTCCCCATTCTACATTGGCGGTGCCGTAGCCGCAGAGGTTGGTGCGCGGGGCATCGCCGTGGAAGGAGATGATGCACAGGGTGCGCCCGGGGTTCCAGGCGGCGAAGTTCCAGGGAAAGGTGGCCTGTGCCGAGTGGCCAAAAGGTATGATGGGGGCGGTGGCTATCTCCAGGTGGCTGGACTGGTAGGCGATGGCTGTCATCATCTCTTCGAAAATCTGCTGGCTGCCTGTGGATGGGTCCCAGTTCTGCGAGAACCACGGTGCCACCCACAGGAGGGCCGTGCTGTGCTGCGCCATCTTTTGCCGGAACTGGGGGTTCCTGAACAGCATCTCCTCGGTCATGTTCTGCTGGGCGAAGACGACGGCCTGCACCTGCTTGCATCCGTCGGGAATCCATAGGTAGGCAGTGGGGGCCTTGCCCGTCTCTGCCGAGATGTAGCCTGAGAGGGCTACGGAGTGCTGGTAGATGCCACTGCTGCCTACGGCATGGAGGAGGGAGGGAGTGAGAAGTGATGAAGTGATGAAGAGAGAAGTGATGAAGAGAGAAAGGAGTCTTTTCAGGATGGTGTTTCGTTTCATGGGTGGGTGGATTATTTTTTGATGGGTGTGAAGTGGAGGGCTGCACCGCCGGAGGGCTGCAGGTTCAGCTTGATGGGGCTGCCGCTTTTCACCGTCCGCCTTTCGCTCCTGACTTTTGAGGGGGTGTCGAGACTGGGATCGTCGTTATAGATGCGGACTTCGTACTTGCCGGCGGGGAGAAAGGTGGTGGGGACGGTGACGGTGCGGGCAAGGGTGTTGGTCATGGCACCGACGAACCATTCGTGGCCTGAGCGGCGGGCCTGAATGATGTACTCGCCAGGGACGCCATCGAGGGCGAGGCTCTCGTCGAACACCGTGGGGCAGGAGCGCCAGAACTGCAGTTCCTCGCCGTCCCAGCCCTTGGGGAAGGGGGTGTCGTACCAGAAATGGAACTGCAGGGGACTGTAATAGACGGCGGCCATGGCCAACTGGTGGCCCTTGGTGTTCTTGACGCGGGAATTGAAGTAGCAGAGTGTGTAGTCGGCGGGACCGCAGAGATAGCGGGTGAAGGGGAGCAGGGTGTTGTGTGTGGCATCGGGCATCTCCTCGTTGCCGGCAATGCCTTCCTGGGTGAGCAGGTTGGGATAGGTGCGACTGAGGCCGGTGGGGCGGTACTCGTCGTGGATGTCGGCCATCAACTGGTGCCTGGCACACTTGGCTACGGCATCGTGGAGCCACGTGCTCCACTGCTGGCTGCCTATCTGCACGAAGCCGAACTTGATGCCACTGATGCCCCATTGGCGATAGAGCGGAAGCAGTTCGTCGAGTTGGCGGTAGAGGGCGCGTTGGTTGACGTAGATCCACACGCCGATGCCCTGAGAGCGGGCATACTGGCAGATTTCGGGCATACTGAAGTCGCGTGTCTCGATGACCTTGCGGGCATCGCTGGAGACCTTGCCTTCGGGACCATACCAACCGGCATCCAGTTCCACATAGTCGAGGCCAAAGGCCTTGCAGAAGTCGATGCTGCGGAAGATGCTCGCTTTGTCGAGACGGGTGCTGCGGAAGGCTTTGCCAGGTTTTATCCATCCGACATTCGGCACTTGACATTCGGGATTCAGATTCAGGATGAGGTCTTTGTGGTTGATGAGGTCGGTGGCACGCTCACCTGCCATGATGACGCGCCAAGGGGTGTCGTAGGGGGAGATGATGTCGGCACAGCCGTACATCGACACTTGCAGTTCGTTGTCGCGCAGGAGGCGGAACTTGCCTCGGGTGTAGTCCTTCATGGCGGCTTCGAGCAGGGCAACGAAGGTGCCGTCCGCCGTCTGCATCAACAAGGGACGTTCCGACTCGAACCATTCGCCCTGCAGGGGGCGTTTCTCGTAGGGGCCCTGTGCCCATTCCTCGTACCAGGCAAGGGTACCCTGGGGCATGCGGAACGTTGTGCGTTCGTCTGTGATGTGCAGGAAGAGACCGTTGGACGTTTCCGGGAAATGGTAGCGGAAGGCTATGCCCTCGTCGTAGGCGCGGACGACGATGTCCATGGCATAGTACTTGCGTTTGTCGTAGCCCTGCGACATGGTGCCCTGTCCGTTGCTGCCTTTTTCGTAGTGCAGCACCAGTTGGTTGTAGTGGTCGCGGATGCGGGCGTTCTCGCCATAGGGCGGTGTCCAGGTGGTGTCGGCGGTTGTCCGTTCTTCGCTCCGCAGTTCAAGGTCGCTGCACCAGTTTGCGTATTCGCCACGCGGTACGCCCAGTGCCGACTCGAACAGGCGGTTGTCGATGTTGACTCCCATCTGGCTTTCCAGGACGATGGGCTTGCCATTGTAGGAAACGGAATAGGACATGCCGTCTATCAGGATTGTGTACTTTCCGTCGGGCGAAGACACTTGCTGCGCCATACACATAGAAAACGGATGATAGACAGCTGACAGTTGGAAGAAGGCGACTACAAGGCCCAACCTCGTTGCCCAGTTTCTTTTCTCTTTCATTCGGATTGCCTTTATTGATTATTCATTCATTTGCTTATCCTGATCCAGTCCACATCGAGCCAACCTCGGTTCGACTTACGGTTGAGGCATTCTGCCAGGAAACCGAACTTGGCACCAATCCATTTGCCTTCCTTCATGGTGAAAGGCTCGCCGGCTTCGTGGTAACGTTTGCCGTCGAGGCTGTAGCTGTAGCGGCAGAGTCCGTCCTTTACGTTCATGCGCAGGAAGATATCCATGTAGATGGCAGGGGAATAGAGTATCGTATCTACTTCTGTGGGCTGCAGGGTGACCAGCGTCTGCCGTGTTTCCTGCTGGCCGGTATCAGCCCCTATGCAGGTGTGGCGCTGCAGGAAGAACTCGTTGCCCTGGCGCATTACAACCAGTGCTGAATAGTCGCGGCCCATCATCACCATGCCACCGTATTGTCCGTCCTCCTTCGATGTAAAGCGCACCTTGGCAGTTGCCGTGAAGCGCGGGGCAGCGGGCTTCTGGAGCAACAGGTTGGGGACTTCCCAGAGGTTCACGTAGTCGGGACTGAGGTCGTGGGTGTAGAGCCGCATGAAGCCGTCCGCAGTAGGCATTCCGTAGAATTGCTGATAGTTGGCATGCCACTGCCACTGGAGGCCCATTTGCCCATTGTTGAACTCGTCAGACTCCTGGGGGCTGCTGGCCGGTTTGCCGTTTCGCTTTGCCGTTTGAGGTTTGCGCCAGGTGGTCACAGGTTCGCCGTCCTTGCCCATCATCGGCCATCCGCTCGACCAATCGACAGGTTGCAGATAGACCACTCGGCCATACGCCCCCTTGTCATTGAAATGCAAGAACCAGTCTTCCCCCTTCTTCACTTCATCACTCTTCACTTCAACATGCACCCATGCTCCCTGGTGGGGTCCGTTGATGTCGGTCTTGCCCTGCCACATTACGCGGCGCCATTCGTAGGGACCATAGGGCGACTGGCTACGCATGGCCAGTTGCCAGCCCATCTCCACGCCGCCGGCAGGACACAGAATCCAGTACCAGCCGTCGCGTTTGTAGAACTTGGGACCCTCGGAGGTGTGGTTCTCCTGTCCGCCGTCGAATACGATGCGCGGCAGACCTATGGCTCGCGTACCATCCTCGGAAAGTTCGCGTACGGAAAGCACGGAATTGAAGCCGGCACGCGAACCTGCCCAGGCGTTGACCAGATAGCAGCGTCCGTCGTCGTCCCACAGTGGGCAGGGGTCAATCATGCCTCTTCCGGCTATCACGCAGACGGGCTGCTCCCAATCGCCGGCGGGGTCTTTTGTCTTAACCATCATGATGCCATGGTCGGGGTCGCCCCAATAGATATAGAACTCACCTTCGTGGTGACGGATGGCAGGAGCCCAGACACCCTTGCCATGTTGGGGCTGGTCGAATAGTTCTTTCGGCTTCTGCTCCTTCAGGGCATGACCGATAATCTCCCAGTTCACCAGGTCCGTGGAATGAAGGATAGGCAGGCCGGGGATGCAGTTGAACGACGAAGCCGTAAGATAGAAATCATCGCCTACGACGCAAACGTCAGGGTCGCTGTAGTCGGCATAGAGCACAGGATTCGTGTAGGTTCCATTGCCGTTGTCGGGGCACCAGACACCTTGCGCCATAATTGGTGCACAGGTCAGTGGACAAAGGAAAGCGGAGGTTATAAAGCTGAGGATAATCTTTTTCATCATTTTTCGAATTTCAGGTTTTCCACATGCGAACCAACGAACATAGGCACATAGTCGGCAGTCTGATACCATTTGGGTTTGCCAGGCATGTCATCATATATTTTCCGACCGTTGATTTTCAGGCCCTCGAAGGTGATGTTCTTCACCCCGCGACTTTCGTTGTAGCCCGTAATGACCGACATGTTCGGCTGCTGGCCATAATAGCGGATGTTGCGGAAGGTGACACCGTCCACTCCCATTCCGGGAGCGGCGCAGTACTTCTGGTTCCAGCCTACCTTCACCTGCAGGATGCAGCCCTGGTGAATCTGTTCGATGCGGATGTTGTCGAACAGAATGTTGCGCACCAGGTTGTTGTCGCCACAGTTGATGGCCAGGCACCCCTGATAGTCGATTTGTGGTTCGCTCTGGCAGATGATGTCGAGGTTGTCGTAGCGCAGGTTCTCCACCGTATCGCGCAGTTCGGGATTCGGGCCTGCTGCTGCACCATGCAGTCCGATGAAGATGGGGTGGGCCACATCGGCCCACAGTGTGGAGTTGGTCATGCGCACGTTCCGAACCGAGCCGGAGAAACCCTTGCGGGTGGCGTAGGCCGTAGTGCAGTCGTCGGAGTTGCGGCAAAAGACGCGGTCGTAGAGCACATTGCTGGAGGCAAAGACGTTCAGTCCGTCGCCCCAACCGGGATGCGAGATGGAACGCACATCGTGGAGTGTCACATCGTCGGAGCCCCCAACGGGACAGGTGTTGAGAATCAGACCATCGATGGCTACATGCTTCGAGCGATGTACGTGGCAACCCTCGAAACCATTGGCCGGGCGGGCAATGCCGCGCCCCAGGATGCTTACGTCGTGGGCATCCTCAATGGCAAAGGTGCCGGTGAAATAACTGCCGCCAGCCAGGTAAACGGTGGTATTGGAAGGAACACGGATGGTCTCCTTCTGGTCGTAATAGCCGGGAGCATAGTAAACGAACTCACGTCCTTGGGCTTTTGCTTCCTGTTCGGCTTCCTCGCGGCTTACAGGAGGTTTGGAAGTGAAGAAGAGCAGATTGTCGGTAATGTTGCCGTCGAACTCCACGCTGACATTCTCGGGCTGGAACAGCAGGAACTGCACCACCGAATCGTTCTGCACGTTGGCTATCGTTCCGCGATAGTCGGGCCGTATGCGGGCAGTCTTGTATTTCTTGTTCTTGCAAACCACGCGTACGATTACGTCGCCCGTGAAGTCGAGGAAGGCATAGGAAATCTCCGATATCTGGTGCTTGTTGTTGCCTACCGGAGCGTTCACCTTAGCCATGTAGGTGTCAATCTTCGTCCACTCCTTGCCCCCGCGCGGCTGAACGAAGACATCATAGTCGTGCTTCAGCGGTGCACCCTTTGGGGCAGGGTAGGTGAACACCTGGTGCAGCTTCTTGCCTTCCGTCACTCCCTTCACACGGAACTCATTGCTTTCCAGACCATACTTCAGTTCACCTTGTTTCGCGGCTTTCTTCTGCAGGTCGAGAATCTTCTTTGTGTAGGGCATTTTCAGTCCTTTGCGTCCTACATAATGATTGTAGGCCAGGTCGTAAACGCTGCGTATCACTCCTCGTCCCATGGAGCCGGGCTCTGTCCAGTCGTTGTAGAGTCCCGTACAGTCTGTCCATGTCTCGAAGGGAACGTCATAGCCAAGGTTATATCGGGCAGTGTACTCCATGCCCTTCATCAGACGATTGTCCAGTGCTCCCCAGAGGTCGGTGCCCTGGCTCCAGGCCATTTCGCACGTTTCGCACAGTGCCCCCAGTCCCAACTGGGTGTGGCCCTGGTCGCGTCCTGTCTCTTGGCATTGTCCCGATGCAGCCACGTAGTTGGGCAGTGCACCGTTGTCGTTGGCACCGAGGAAATAGTTCACGGCAGCCTGATAGAGTTCTTTGTCTTCGAGGAAGATGGCGCAGGCTATGCGGCAACGGTTGACGATGGCTCCCCAGTTGCCATTGGCATACGGGCTGTCTGCTTCGAACTTTTCCATTGTTGGCAGGACAGCCCTCCTCACCATCGTCTTCCACTCCTGCGTGTCTTTCACTTTGGACTTCATGATGTCCATTGCCCTCACCAGCCAGTAAATCTGTATCAGGCACAGCGGTGCATCGTGTCCCTCCAGGCGTTGGAGTTTGCCGGCGTAGGCATTGATGATATCCAGGGCTTTGCCGTCCTCTCCGGCTTTTGCAAAGTCCCAGGCAGCCTTCATGTCGCGCTCGCTGCCATTCTTACTTTTTCGGAATTCTCCGTCGCGTGCCACCACTTCGTAGGGGCCTGCCATCTTGTAATCGGCCTGTTGTGCAAAGGTCAGGGAAACGGGGCCTGTGAGAAAGGCCATAGCCATCAGTAGTCTTTTCATTTTCTTATTCCTTTTTATTTTCAATACGTCTGAGAAGCACAGTTTACTTATCAACAGTGCAAATTTAGCAAAAATCGGAAAGATATTAAGTAACTCAGCCCGTATATTCGTAATTAGAAATAAAGACCGACAAGTATGAGACGCATTGTTTTGATATTTTCTTTTGTCATTTGTCATGTAGCCCACTGTGCTGCACAGGCAATAGATGTGGACAAGGAGTTGAACTATTGTCACCGGCAGGTGACGAAGGCGCTGCAGGCCTTGCAGCCCTACGATTTTACCATGATGCCGAGAAACATCCTGTCCGATGATGGAAAGCGGACGAAAACCTGGAACTGCCGCAAGGCAGTGGCCGAGGAGTGGTGTTCAGGCTTCTGGCCGGGCATCTTGTGGATGGACTACGAGACCGTTAAGGCCACAAAGACAAAGGGTGACAAATCGGGCGCCTCGATATCGGCGGATTCGTTGCGCAGGGTTGCCGAGGGCTATACCGATGTGCTGAAGCCGTTGGCCTATCGCCCTGTCTTTGACCACGATCTGGGCTTCATCATCATCAACTCCTTCCTGAAGGGCTACGAGCAAACGCATAGCGAAGCCTACAGACGGATTGCCCTGGCTGCAGCCGACACGCTGGCAACGCTCTACAATCCCAAGGTGGGTACGCTGCTCTCGTGGCCGCGCCACGTGAAGGACTACCAGGGACACAACACCATCATGGACAACATGATCAACCTGGAACTGCTGTTCTGGGCAGCCGCAAACGGAGGTTGCCCGCTGCTGAAGGACATCGCCGTCAGCCATGCTGTCACCACCATGCGCCACCACTTCCGTCCCGATGGTTCGTGCTACCATGTAGCCGTTTACGACACGCTTTCGGGACAGTTCCTTCGCGGACTGACCCACCAGGGCTATGCCGACTGGTCGATGTGGAGCCGCGGACAGTCGTGGGCCATCTATGGCTATACAATGGTATATCGCTATACTCGCGACCCCTTCTTCCTCGATTTTGCCCAAAAGGTGACCGACATCTACCTGAAGCGATTGCGCGAAACCAGCGACGACTGGGTGCCCCTGTGGGACATGGACACCAGCGATGACAGCAAGTTCAAGGATGCTTCCGCGGCTTGCGTCGTGGCCTCTGCCTTGCTTGAACTCTGCCAGTATGTGGATGGAGAAAAGCAGGCTGCATATCGCTCTGCCGCCATCAAAATGCTGGTCGACCTGAGTTCCGACAAATATCAAAGTCGCGGCAAGAACGTCTCTTTCCTCATGCACTCCACAGGCCACCGTCCTGCAGGCTCCGAGATAGATGCCAGCATCGTGTATGCCGACTACTACTACATCGAGGCGCTGCTCCGGCTGAAAGCACAGCAATAGGGTCATCCCCGTCAGCCGTGCCGAACCCGCATTTTTGTGGTCTATGTTACGGGCGAGGGCATTGCCAACATGCTGGGAGCCGGCACCTTGGAGATGATAATGGAGTATGCGGCCATAGCCACCGACAGCCGTGAGGTGGAGGACCTCTTCTCGGGCATGGGCAAGTTGCAGATAAACTTCAACATCATCGAACCGTAGAGGGGACGATAACGACTCCCTGACGTTGGCTGCACAGGGTCGCACCATGAAGAAAATCGGCAACCAACTAAAATCCCGGCTCGGCATCGCCGCGCCGGTAGTGTATCCAGCCGTCGGCATCCTTTACGTAGAAACCTTGGATGCAGAGGGTGGTCTCGTCGGCATAGCCGAAGGTGGAAACAGTGGAATAGGCCATGTATTCCTGTCCTGGATCGTCGTAGTTGGCATAGAGAGTCAGGCAGTTACGCTTTTCTCCGCTGTTGCCTTCGGGGCTCCAGTAGCGCAGTTCCCACGTACCTGTGAACGTGCCTCTCAGGTCAATGTCCTCCCAATCGGTATATCGTTCCTGGCCGTCGATGACGACCAGCGAGCGCCTCTGCCACTTGCGCATTCCCGTCAGCGTACCGTCCTTGCCGAACGTCAGTCGCTCGAAGTAGCGCTGATTTTCTCCAATCTTCTCGTAGTGCCAGGTGCCCACCAGGAGAGGTCCGTACTGTTCGCGCAACTGCACGGTCCTTTCGTGCGCCTCGGGGTCGGCCCATTGTGGTTCGCTGTGGCAGGCAGCGAGCAAGAAGGCCGCAAGCAGGGCAAATGAAATAGCATAAATGGTTCTCATTCCAGTGTACTTTGTTAATGTTACTATCCAAAGAAACGTGGAACGGAACGAAATCTTGTATCATCGACGTTAAATATCCTTAATTACTGGTGCTTTTTAACGGACACCAATATAGAGAAAGAGGATGATTACTCAGGCTGGTCATGAACGACGTTCCGTCAAGATTCCGTCAATATGTTGACGGTGGTACCTTCAATATATTGACGGAAGTACCGTCAAAGTATTGACGGATTTTTGACGTTCGGACAAAAAAAACCCACCGGCCAGTCTATGCTCGCCGGTGGGTAAGTGTGTTTATTATCCCCGTTTCTTCATCACGGCGTTCACCACACGGATGCTCGACACGAGTTTGTCGGTGGAGGTGAAGACATCGACGTTCCAGACGTGGCTGGAGCGGCCCAGGTGGACGGGTGTGCAGACGGCGCGGACGGTGTCTCCCTCGTGGGCACTGGAGACGTGGTTGCCGCTGACCTGCATACCGACGACGGCCTCGTCGGGCTGGCAGGCTATCATGGAGCCGAGTCCGGCCACCGTTTCGGCCAGGGCCAGTGTGGCGCCGCCGTGCAAGATGCCGAAGGGCTGACGGGTGCGGTGGTCGACGGGCATGGTGGCCTCCACGCGGTCCTTGCTGGCAAAGGTGTATTGTATGCCCAGGTTGCCCATGAGGGTGGAGGCGGCCTGCTGGTTCATGGCGTCGATGGGGATGTCGGCCACGCGCACCTCCTGCATGATGGCCTTTTCGATGGCCAGTGCCGCACCTTCATCGTCGTTGGAGAGGGTGGTGAAGTCGGCACAGCGGCGGACGGCAGCCGTAGCGTTAGCCATAGCCACACCCGTTCCGGCCATCTGAATCATGTTGATGTCGGCCTCGCCGTCGCCTATGGCCAGCACCTCGTCCATCCCGATGCCCATCTTCTGCACCAGTGCACTCATAGCGTAGCTCTTGCCCACCTGATAGCCCACGATTTCCAGATAGTAGGGGTTCGAATGGATGGTGTCCATGACGCCGGCCAGGTGGCGCTGCATGTGCTGTTCGAGGCTGGTCAGGGCCTGTTCGTCGTCGCTGACAAGCATCACCTCGGCAGGCCAGTCGTCCATCGAGAGCGACAAAACGTCGTCCTGCCTGAGCGTCATGCCATTCATCTCGGCCTCGTCCACGATGTGTGGGTTCGTGATGTCGGTGCTGACCACTTCGTTGCCGTCGTAATAGGCCATGGTGAAGCCCATCTTTTGGGCTTTCTTCTCCAGGTAGGGCACCATCTGCGGGTCGATGCGTCGCTCAAAGACGATTTGCCCCGTCCGGGCCTCCATCACCTGGGCACCATTGTACGAGATGATGTAGCCGTCATATACACCCAGGTCTATGGCCTGTGCCAGAGGCAGGATGCCATAGGTGGGCCGGCCGGAGGCCAATGCCACGCGGATGCCCATTTGTTGAACCTTGCGCAGGGTCTGCACCGTGCGCTTTGTTATCTCACGGTTGCTGTTCAGCAGTGTTCCGTCCACGTCGAGGACGATGAGTTTGTATTTCACCATGACTATTTACGATTTGACAATTTACAATTTACTATTTATTTAGTCATTTACAATTTTACGCACAGCCCAATTCTTCATTTGCACAGCACAGCGCACACCTTATCCTGCCAGTCGCGGCCTTGCGAGGTTTTCTGAATGCCCTGGTTGATGATGCTGAAGACCAGCACGTGGCCCTCTGCCGAAGTGGCATAGCCCGAGAGACTGCTGATGCCGTCCACGGTGCCCGTCTTGGCCATTATGCGGCCCTCGGCAGGGGTCTTGCGCATGCGTTTCTCCAGTGTGCCGTCCACTCCGGCTATGGGCAGTGAAGGCAACAGGCACTGTCGGATTTGTTCGTTTTGCCAGGCATAGGTGAGCAGCCGCACGAGCAGTTCGGGCGACACGTAGTTGTAGAGCGAGAGGCCCGAGCCGTCGGCTATCTGGTAGTTCGAGGGGTTCATGCCCAGGTGCCGGATGAGCACATCGACGAAGGTGGCACATTCCTTGCGGCCGGCATACCGTTTGCCGCTCAGTCGGCCCAGTTGGTAGAACAGACTTTCGGCAAAGAAGTTGTCCGACTTCTTCATCATGCGTTCCAGCACCTGTTCGATGCTATGCTTGGCTTCGCAGAACGGTCGGGCATTCTGTGGCACCGTACTCTGCACGAAGCGGTCTATCGTCACGCCCTTTACGCCAGTTGCGTCCAGGCTATTCATGAACACCTGTGCAAATCGGTCGCGCTTGTCCACGGTCAGTGGGGTCAGGGGCACCACATCGTCGTCCCAGCACCATCCCCATCCCAGCAGGTCCTGCGTCTTCATCGTCAGGTCCAGTCGCACCACACCGGCTATGCTGTCCACGCCCGATTCCTGCAAGAGCTGGGCCATCTGCTGTACATCGCCTTGCGACAACAGGGGATCCATGCTGCCCACGATGCACACATCGCCCCACAGCACCCTGTCGCGCACCTCTCCGCTCAGGAGCATCGAGGTCTTCAGTTCGTAGCGTCCGCCCAGGTGGTGCAGGGCCGTGATGGCTGTCACCACCTTCTCGCAACTGGCCGGGCGCATGCGCTGCCGGTGGTTCAGTTGGTAGAGGTCGTGCCCTGCGGTCAGGTCATAGACGTAGAGTCCCAGCTGTGTGGTCTCGAACAGAGGCAGCCGCGTGAGTGAGTCCAGTTGGTGGCGCACCTGCTGTTCCCACGTCAGCGAATCGCCCTGAGCCCTCAGCCCCGTCGGTGCCAGTGCCAAATATAATAATAGGTATATAATTATTCGTCTCATGCTTTCATGTTTCATAAACATTCCGCAAGCAAAGATACAAATAAAATCCCGATTATTCGCACATTATAACATTATTTAGTAAAAAAACTGGCCCGACATCCATTCCGATGCCAGGCCGGTAAACAGCTCTTATATGGGCATTTCGTATCTGAATCGGCTGATTTAGGAAAAAGATAATCCTAACTTGCGAGCGAGTATCCATGTATGACTAACACACAAAATGCTCCCTTTTTATTTGACCGATGCGAAATATTTCGTAACTTTGCCAGCAAATGAGTTATCAGTATGGGTGAAGAAGTAAAAAACAAGGCAGAATATTTCGTTGCTTTTATCAATGAATTTGGCAAGGCCAACCATTTGAGCGACGTCCAGGCCTATCGTTACCTGAAACGTTACAAAGGGGTGGAAATGATAGACCGTTTCTATGGCGTTGCCCATACGCAACGCTTCGAGGACATGGTGGCCGATGTGGCGGCCTATTGCCGACGTCAGGGAGGAGGCCTGTAACTATGATTCTCTATCACGGCTCCACCATAGACATACAGGAGATAGACCTCCGGTGCTCTAAGCCTAACAAGGACTTCGGTCGCGGATTCTATCTGAGCAGCGACCGCCAACAGGCAATGGAAATGGCGGAGTTCAAGGCATTCCAAATAGGAGGGACTCCGATTCTTAATACTTATGAATTTGATGAAAATCTGCTCACGTCCCCCATGTTTAAAGTTAAAATATTCGATGGATATAGCGAAGAGTGGGCACACTTCGTCTTCAAGAACCGAACTGTTTTAGAGGTCAACAGGGTCCATGACTACGACATCGTGTTTGGTCCGATTGCCAATGACAGGGTGGGGTTGCAGATTCGTAGATATATGGAGAAGGAGATTTCCTTTGAAACGTTTCTCCAACGACTAAAGTATATGAAAGGCATCACTTATCAGTATTTCTTTGGTACTGAGTGGGCTATCAAACAACTGCGAAAAATATGACAGACTTCGATTATCAAGTAGAACTGCTGACTCGCGACCTCGTTGTGCTGCTTATGGAGCGTCGCAATATGACGATGCCCCAAGCATTGGAAGCTATCTATAACTCTGACACGTATATCCGTCTTAAAGATGCTCGTTCCGGACTGTACTTCCAAAGCCCTGGCTATGTTTATGACTTCCTTGACAAGGAACTCTCTACAGGGCGGATGAGTTGAACGATTATCTACAATCGTAAATCTTATTGTAAAATATCATAGAGAGGCCGTGCCGAATACAGCATGGCCACCCTTTCTTTGATTGAAAATGTCCCTTTTTATTTGACCGATGCGAAATATTTCGTAACTTTGCCGATAAATAATCAATCAGCATGGACGAAGAAGTGCTGAATTAGTTGTATATGATTGCCCGAGATGTCATACAGGAGATTTTGAGGACTGCCCGTATTGAGGAAGTGATAGGGGAATTTGTACAACTAAAGAAAAAAGGAGAAAATTTTGTCGGACGATGCCCGCTTCATCCTGGGAAACATGATTCGCTATCTGTTTCACCCGCTAAGGGTATTTATAAATGCTTTGCTTGTGGAAACGGCGGCAATGTCATTTCTTTCCTTCAAAGTTATAAACAATTCACATTCGTAGAGAGTTTGGAATGGCTTGCTGATAAATATGGCATTAATCTAATTCAAGGCAAATCCGTAACAAAATCCCCCAAGGGCTCTGCTCAAAGAAATAATATAACCTCGCATATCGCATTCATCGATATCGAAATAGGTGTTGACAGTCAAAAGATACAGGATTATGGTGCAGTACGAGAAGATGGCCCAATCATGCACACACATTCGGCAAGAGATTTCTATGATTTTGTGGCGACTTGTGATACGGTGTGTGGCCACAACATCATCCGCCATTTTCCTTTGCCAACCCGTCGGCACACAGCTTTCAGCATCATTTTGAGTGCGAATTTAGCAAATAATCCGCAATTTCAGCTCCGTTCGAGCCAGATTTTTATAAAATCACCTCCATTTGAAACCAATTCTAGCAGTTTTTACACCTTCGCGGCCGTAGTTTGATGATTTTTGTTTAATTTTGCAATTGGATTTCGCACGAATGCGATTTTCAAATACATATTTGTTTAATCCTAATACATTCCTCCTATGGCTTATATCCTGTTATTCGTTTTCTTTATTCTTTTCCCGAT
>CACZRZ010000180.1 GCA_902783655.1 uncultured Bacteroidales bacterium | reverse complement strand
GTGTTCGACGGCAGTGTGGCTGTACCGCAGACGGGCGAAGACATCTTCCGCACCAGTCTGTTCCACGTGGCCACCATCATCAGTTCCAGTGGATTCCAGGCCCAGTCCTTCGACTATGTGGGATGGGGAATACCCTTCTGGATGCCCACCATCCTTATGATGATTCTGGGAGGATGCACCGTCAGCACAGCGGGTGGAATGAAGATGATGCGTGTGCTCGTTTACCTGAAATACGCCCTGCGCGAATTTCGTGTCCATCTTCATCCCCATGCCGTCATCAGCATCAAGTTCAACGGCCGAATCATAGCCGAACATCACATCCGGCGCGTGATGTCCTATCTGGTCATCTACGTCTTCATCCTCATTATCAGTTGTCTCCTGATGACCATGTTCATGGATTTCGACCTGACGACAGCCTTTGGTGCCGTCGTCTCCAGTTTCGGCAACACAGGACCTGCGCTGGGCGAACTGGGACCTGCCGGCAACTTCGTCTCTGTTCCAGCCACAGGCAAGTGGTTGCTCAGTTTCCTGATGCTCATCGGACGTCTCGAAATCTTTACCGTCCTCTTCCTCTTCATGCCCAAGGCCTGGCGGATATAAAAAGGCCTCCCCCATCCCCTCGCAAGGAGGGGGTGGGGGGAGGTCTTTCTATTTCTGGTCATACGCGTGCTTGGGATAATCGACGGTGTAGTGCAGGCCGCGGCTTTCCTTCCGTTCCAGGGCCTGACGAGTGATGAGGTAGCCGACGTTAATCATGTTGCGTAGCTCGCAGATGTCCTTCGTCGGCTTCACGCGCTTGAAGAGTTCCTCCGTCTCTTCGTACAGCAGGTCGAGGCGTGTCCAGGCACGGTGCAGGCGTAGGTCGCTGCGCACGATGCCCACATAGTTCGACATGATTTGTCCCACCTCTCTCATATCCTGGGCAATCAACACCTTCTCCTCGTTCGACATCGTTCCTTCGTCGTTCCACTCGGGCACTTGGTCGTTGAAAGCGTAGTCGTCGATGTGCTCCACAGAGTGCTTGGCTGCTGCGTCGGCATAGACAACGGCCTCGATGAGTGAATTCGAAGCCAGACGGTTGCCGCCGTGCAGGCCCGTGCAAGAGCATTCGCCAACGGCATACAGGCGATGGATGGTCGATTCACCATTCAGGTCCACCTTGATGCCGCCGCACATATAGTGAGCAGAGGGGCAGACGGGAATCATCTGCTTCGTGATGTCGATACCGATGCTGAGGCACTTGGCGTAGATGTTGGGGAAGTGATGCTTGGTCTCCTCAGGGTCTTTATGTGTGACGTCGAGACAGACGTGGTCGATGCCGTGAATCTTCATTTCGCGGTCGATGGCCCGTGCTACGATGTCGCGCGGAGCCAGGGAGAGACGTTTGTCGTACTTCTGCATGAACTCCTCGCCGTTGGGCAGTTTCAGTATGCCGCCGTAGCCGCGCATGGCCTCCGTGATGAGGTAGGCGGGATGTGTCTCTGTCGGATTGTAGAGCACTGTCGGGTGGAACTGCACGAACTCCATATCCTTCACGATTCCCTTGGCACGATAAACCATCGCTATGCCGTCGCCCGTGGCAATGTTGGGGTTCGACGTCGTGGCATACACGGCTCCCGTGCCGCCCGTGGCCATCAGCGTCACACGGCTCAGGAATGTGTCCACCTTCTGCGTATCGGGATCCAGGATGTAGGCTCCGTAGCACTCGATGTCTGTCATGTGGCGGTTTACCTCACGGCCCAGGTGGTGCTGGGTGATTATCTCTACCGCATAATGATTCTCCAGGACGGTAATCTTCTTGTTCCGCCTGACGGCCTCCATCAGTCCTCGCTGAATCTCGAAGCCTGTATCATCAGCATGGTGCAGTATGCGGAACTCCGAGTGACCCCCCTCGCGGTGCAGGTCAAACTCGCCTTCCGCGTTCTTGTCAAAGTTCACACCCCACTTAACCAGGTCCTCGATACCCTTTGGCGCATTCCTCACCACCTGCTCCACGGCTGCCGGGTCGCTGATGTAGTCGCCCGCCACCATCGTGTCCTGGATGTGTTTCTCGAAATTGTCCACCCGCAGGTTTGTCACACTTGCTATGCCACCTTGGGCCTTGGCCGTATTGGCCTCGTCCAATGTAGTTTTGCACACCAGGGCAATCTTTCCCTTGCCCGACTTTGCCACTTTCAGGGCATAGCTCATACCGGCCACGCCACCACCAATAATCAAGAAATCGAATTTACGTATCATGGTATTTTGCCTTAATTCACCACAAAATTACAATAATTTTACAAAATACATCAATATTAAACGAAAATAATGTGGCATTCGTTATTTTTATGTAAATTTGTGGCTGAATATGATGTCTCATGAGATTATCCCTTATTACGCCATGAAACGAATCCTATACGCAGCAATCATGATGATGTGCCTGAGTCAGGCGGCGACTTATGCGATGCCTATGGCCTGCGACTTCCGTATCGTGGACAGTCGCAACGGGTTGTCGCAAAACAACGTCAAGAGCATTACACAAGACGACTTCGGCTTCATTTGGTTAGGAACAAAGAACGGCCTCTGCCGCTACGATGGGCGACGGACATGGATCGTGCGTGTCGGCGACCCTAAGACGGGAAAAGCCAACCAAAACATATCGGCACTGATGGCTGCAGAAGGGCATCTGCTATGGGTGGGAACAGACGAAGGCGTGTTCATCTACGACGAGTCTGCCAACTTGTTCCGGCATATCGACACAAAGGCACAGGATGGTTACCAGATGACCAACTGGGTGGCGGACATACGGAACGACCAACAGGGCAACGTATGGGTGGTGGTACCCGACGAGGGACTGTTCCGCATCGAAACAAAGGGACTTATGGATGCCGAACAACTGTCCCAAGCAACCATCCACCACTACCCTAATCCCACGCAGGGTACCGATCACTTCTCAACCCTCTGTCTGACGGCACGCGACGATGTATGGGCCAGTGGCTGGAACTTGGGTCTGTGGCGGCTGAATCCGAAGAACGACCATTTCGAGCAACTTCGTCAAGATGCTGCAGGGCGCTCGCTCATGGGCATACAGACCAACACCCTGTCGGCCATGCCCGACGGTCGCCTGGTGATGGGTGTACAGAACGGGCATCTGATGCTCTACTCGCCACTGACTGGCGAACTGGCAGAGAATCCCTGGCACGACTTCACATCGACTCTGGTACGCGGCGCAACAGCCTATGACGACCAGCTCCTGGTGGGCACCTACGACGGACTGTTCCGCATCAATACATCCACAGGGGAGGTCACCCACTACGCTCACGACCGCAACAATCCCGGCAGTCTGTCCGACAACATTGTCTATACTACCTTCCGCGACCGCAAGGGGGACTTCTGGATAGGAACCATGTTTGGTGGCGCTGCCTACCTCTCGGAACGCAGCCAGATGTTTTCCGTCATTCAGACCGATACACAAGGACACCGGCTATCGAGCGACCGCATACGCGAACTTACCACTGATGGAGACCGCAACCTGTGGCTGTGCACCGAGGACGGAGGCATCAACCACCTCGACCTCCAGACGGGCAGCATCACCGCACACGTAGGCCGGATGCCGACCAAAGACGACGACTACACCATCTGCCTGACCTATTACCAAGGAAGACTCTTCGCAGGCATCAACAAGACAGGACTCAAGGTGATTGACACTAAGAGCCAAACTGTGCAGTTGCAGACCAACGAACAACTGGGAGTACCCGCAGAGGCGAGCATCTACGATATCAGTTTCGACCAGCAGGGCACAATGTGGGTGGCCACAGACCATGGTGTTTGGTTCCGCAATGCTACACAGAGTTCCGGTCCACTGGAAAATGTGAAGGACATGAAGGACTATTGGGTCTATGACATTCTGCACGACCGACAAGGGGGAACGTGGATGGCCTCGATGGGCAGCGGTCTCTTCTATACCAGCGCCCATGGAGGAAAGCCCAAACGATATCGTCCCGAAACGCAGCAGGAGGGGAGCCTCTCATCCAGCAGCGTAAGCAGCTTGTTTGAGGACAGCAAGGGACACATCTGGATTAGCACCGACCGGGGAGGCATCTGCCGTTATCGGCCTGAGAGCGATGATTTCCAGCATTACAGCACAACTGAGGGACTACCTGACGACGTTGCCTATACTATGCTGGAGGACAGCCATGGTCGCCTGTGGTTCGGGACGAACCGCGGACTCGTGCAGATGAGTACCGAGACGGGACACATCCACGTCTATACCACCCAACAGGGACTGCCCAGCAACCAGTTCAATTACAAGTCGGCCCTGGCTCTGGCTGACGGACGCATGTTCTTTGGCACCATCAACGGACTGGTACTCTGCCAGCCAGAGGCGCGAACTGCACATCAGGATGGTGCGACGCAGGTTACAGCAAAAGAGAATGACGAACCCCTATTCATTACCCGCCTGACCATCGACGGACAGGACATGACGCCACAAACCGATCGTTCGCCCCTCAAGCGGAGCATCATGGAAACACAGCGCATCACACTGCCCTACAAACGTACCAACCTGCACTTCGACGTGGCCCTGCTTTCCTACGATTCTGACCTCGACCACATTCTGGAATATCGTCTCGAACCCGTTGACGATGAATGGCATCCTGTTCCCGACGGCGGCTTGTCGCTGGCCAATCTGGCCTCGGGCACCTACACGCTGCGACTGCGCTCGGGCAGCATGTCAGGGACCGACGCCATGCAGGCCACACACACTCTCACCATCGTGGTGCGTCCGCCCCTTTGGCGGCAATGGTGGGCCCTAATATTATATATAGTAGTCCTGGCTTCCCTCGTAGTACTGTGGTCGACATGGTATCGGCGGCGCAAGGAGGCACAGTTCCAAGAACGTCAACGCATTTTCTCCATCGAGAAAGAAAAGGAACTGAGCGAGAAGCGCATCCAATACTTCACAGAGATTGCTCATGAGATACGCACACCGCTGACCTTGATAAACGGCCCATTGGAGGTGATAGAAAAGACGGGCATAGAGGACGAGAAAGTGGCTCACAACCTGAAGGTCATACACCAAAACACCAACCGCCTGCTGAACCTTGCATCGCAGTTGCTTGACTTCCAAAAGGTGGACTCCGGCGAAATGCGCCCGCAATTGGAGACGGTGAACATCAGTGAGCTGTTGCGCGGAACAATGGAGCGCTTCGAGCCAACATACGCCGTACAAGGAAAGACACTGGCCGAGGAGCACATCGAACCTGCGGTGCTGGCACTCATCGACCGAGAGGCTGTGACCAAGATTGTGAGCAATCTGCTCAATAACGCCCTTAAGTATGGGCACAGCCGCTGCCTGGTATCGCTCACAACAAGCCAGACCGACCTGCGGCTATCCGTATTCTCCGATGGAGAAACCATACCGGCCGACCGTCGTGAAGCCATATTCGACCCCTTCGTCCAACTGAAGAATCGTAAGAAGAACCATGAGGACATACCTGGCGGCGCAGGCATCGGCCTGGCCCTATGCCGTTCGCTGGCCAAGATGCACAGTGGAACATTAGTGGTGGAACCTGCAAGCCAGGGTAACCTTTTTGTGCTGACACTCCCCCTGGGCGAGGTAAACATCACCGACGATGCGCCCGATGCTCCAGCCAACAACACCTTGCCCGACAGCACGACACTACCCGACGAGGGTCTGCTGACGCAGGACAATGTGCGCGGGGCCAACATCCTGCTCGTAGAGGACGAGGAAGGCATACGCCACTTCGTTGCCGAACGGCTGAGCGAGGACTTCATCGTTGAGACGGCAGAGAATGGACAGGTGGCACTGGATAAACTGCATGCCAACCACATAGACCTGGTCATCACAGACATCATGATGCCCGTAATGGACGGCGTGGAACTGTGTCGCAACATCAAACAGAACATCGAACTGAGCCACATTCCCGTCATCTTCCTTACTGCGAAGAACGATACCGGAAGCAAGATAGCCGGACTGCAGGTGGGTGCAGAGGCCTACATCGAGAAACCCTTCGCCTGGGACTTCCTGCGTATGCAGATTGTCTCTCTCCTGTCCAACCGCCAAAAGGAACGCGAGGCCTTTGCCAAGCGCCCCTTCTTCCCCATGAACGGCATGCAGATGAGCCACGAGGACGAAGAATTCATGAACCGCGCCCTGGAGGTCATCAACCAGCATCTCAGCGACGAGGCATTCAACGTCGAAGCCATGGCCTCCGCCCTATGCATGAGCAGAAGCAGCCTGCTGCGAAAAATCAAGACCCTGTTCGACATGCCACCACTCGACTTCATCCGCCTCATCCGTCTGAAGCGGGCTGCCGACCTTATACAAGAGGGACGCTACCGCATGGGAGAAATCAGCCTTATGGTCGGTTTCAGTAACCATAGCTATTTCTCAAAACTCTTCTGCCGACAGTTTGGTATGACACCCAAGGACTTCGAAAAACAAATAGAAGAACAGCGTACGAAAACAAAGAATCTGCGTCAAAAATAGTCCGTTTCATCGCTGTTGCTTCATTTGTTGCACAAATTGGTGCATTGGTGTTAATCGTATTCTCCGCTGAATGTTTATCTTTGTAGCAGAAAACGACGATTAACACCCCTATTGCGGCATGAAGAACATCCTACCATTGCTGTCCCTCTTCACACTGCTACTTGCCAGCAGTCAGATTTCGGCTGTCAACCAACGAACGCTTCACAAGGGTTGGCGATTCCGCCAGGGCAATTCCGAACTATGGCATCCGGCTCAGGTTCCTGGCAACACGCACCTCGACCTGATGCGCGAACGCATCATCGACGACCCCTTCTTCCGCCTAAACGAACGCGGCGTGCAGTGGGTGGACAAAGAAGACTGGATGTACGAGACACACTTCGTGCCAACAGCCGATGAGATTAAAGCTACACACCAGACCATCGTATTCAAGGGGCTCGACACCTATGCCGACGTCTATCTCAACAACCAACGCATCCTCGAGGCCGACAACATGCATCGCGAGTGGCGCTGCGATGTGAAAGGCATATTAATGGAAGGCGAGAACCTGTTGGAGGTCTATTTCCATTCGCCCATCAAGCGCAACGTACCCAAGTTCGACGCTCTGCCCTACCGCCACAATACGGGACCTGACCATTCGCAGATGGGTGGCATCTTCGACAAAACCATCTCCCCCTTCGCCCGCACGGCAGGCTTCGAATATGGGTGGGACTGGGGACCCCGCCTCGTCACCTTCGGCATCTGGCGGCCCGTTTTGTTGGAAACATGGAGCGACCTACGCATTGCCGACGTCTGGTACATACAGAAGGACGTAAATAAGAAACGTGCACAACTGCGCACGGTAGTGGAAGTAGAATGCGACCAGCCCATGCCCTCCGCCGACATCACCATTACAGCTGACGGCAAACGCGTGGCACAAACCATCACCAACCTCCAGGCGGGTCTCAACACCATACCCCTCGACTACGTCATCACCCAGCCACACCTCTGGTGGACCAATGGCTTGGGCGAGCCTTATCTCACTCAGATGTCTTGTCGCGTAGGTCGTGATACCGTCACAACCCCTTTGGGCATCCGCAGTCTCCGCCTTCACAACGACCCCGATGAATTCGGCCATAACCTCTATTTCGAACTCAATGGTGAGCCCCTCTTTGCCAAGGGTTCCGACATGATACCCAACGACAACTTCCTCTCGCGTGTCACGGACAGCATATACCATCAGGTTGTGGCCGATGCCGCAGCTGTTAACATGAACATCATCCGCGTCTGGGGTGGCGGCATCTACGAGGACGACAGTTTCTACCGATTTTGCGATGAAATGGGCATCCTCGTCTGGCAAGACTTCATGTTTGCTTGCACAACTTACGAAGTGGATTCGGCTTTCCTCGAAAACATCCGCCAGGAGGCCATCTGCAATGTTCGACGGTTGCGCAACCACGCTTGCATAGCTGTCTATACAGGCAACAACGAGGCACAAGATGTATGGTTTGGCTGGGGAGGCAAAAAGCGCTACTTTGACGAAATGGGCCAGGGCGAACGAGTCTGGAAGATGCAACATCAGATTTTCTATGAAGTACTGCCTGAGGTCGTAAAGCAGTATGCCGGTGGCATCACCTATCGTCCCTCATCCCCCTGGGCCTTTGAAAACACACCCAGCGACGGACTGAACGGCGACGACCACTACTGGGGAGTCTGGCATGGTGGTGAGCCGATAGAGGCATACTTCGACCATCATGTACGCTTCGAGTCTGAGTATGGTTTCCAGTCGTTCCCAGAGTACGAGAGCGTCCTCCTATACAATCCCGACCCACGCGACCACGACATCTATTCTGAGGTCATGATGGCCCATCAGAATGCAGGTACGTATGCCAACCGACGCATCGAGGAATACATGAACCGCGACTATCGCGTGCCCCACGACTTCCGCCAGTTCCTTTACGTCAGCCAGGTGTTGCAGGCCGATGCCGTCAAGATGGGCATGGAGGCTTTCCGCCGCGACCGTCCCTACTGCATGGGAAGCATTGTGTGGCAACTCAACGATTGCTGGCCCGTGGCCTCATGGTCCAGCCGCGACTACTACGGCCGTTGGAAGGCCCTCCACTATGTGACCAAGAAGGCCTACGACGACATTCTCGTCTCGCCTCGCATAAAAGACGTAGATGCTCAGGCACAGAAGAACGTGCAGGTGACAGCCTTGCCAGGTCAAGAAGATGGTGGTGTGAAGACATCGAAGGACGTGGCGTTGTCGAAGAAAGCATTGGAATTGAAACTGGTCAACGACCGCCGCACAGCCGCCACTGGCACATTGAAGATACAAACAATGACCATCAATGGGCGCACCGTTTTTGAGCAGGTACAGAAAGTGACGATTCCGAAGAACAATGCCATCGCTGTCAAATCCCTGCTTGTAAAGGATATCCTTGGTGGAGAACAGCCTGGCAATGTATTCTTCTACATAACCTACACGACAGGCGGCATAGTTTATTACAACATTGCCTACCCCGAACGGCAGAAGGACATGCACTACCGCAAGCCCCACTTCACTACCTCTGTAAGCAATGTAGCTGACGGTTTCGCCGTCAACATCAAGTCCGACATCTTTGCCCGTGCCGTCTTCCTGAAAATTCGAGGTATCGATAATTTCTTCTCTGACAACTACTTCGACCTGCTCCCAGGCGAGGAGCGAACCATCCACGTGCGTACTAACAAACCCCGTTCCCAGTTTGAACGTGAACTGGAAATCATCTCATTAGGAGACACCTATGATAAATAAAAAGAGCATGAAACACCTCTTTATCCTCTTTATATGTTCCGTTTGCCTTCATGCTGTGAAGGCCCAAGACCACGTCTATCCTTTCCAGAACCCTAACTTGTCGGAC
>CACZRZ010000179.1 GCA_902783655.1 uncultured Bacteroidales bacterium | reverse complement strand
GTTGGGCTACCCGGACTCGAACCAGGAAAGGCAGGACCAGAATCTGCAGTGTTACCATTACACCATAGCCCAATTGCGAGTGCAAAGGTAAGTACTTTCTGGGAAGTATCCAAATAAATTCGACTTTTTTTCAAAAAAAATGTGTATCTTTGCACCGAAATGGATGAAAATGCAGTAAAAAGTCATGCTTTTGTGGCCACCATCGGCTTTTTCGATGGGGTGCATCGCGGTCACCTGTGTCTGATTCAGCAACTGCTGGAGGAGGCACGAAAGAGGGGACTAAAGTCGCTGTTGGTAACCTTCGACCGGCACCCACGCACAGTGGTCAGTCCTGGGCATGTGCCCACGCTGCTGACGACCTTGGAAGAGAAAGAGGGACTGCTGCGCCGTACGGGAGTGGACGAAATTGCCGTATTGCCCTTCACACACGAAATGAGCTGCCTGTCGGCGCGAGAGTTCATGGAGCAAGTGCTGCGTCGCGAACTGAACGTTCAAGTCCTGATATTGGGCTACGACCATGCTTTCGGGCACGGAGGCGGTTCGCTGAACGACTATGTGCGCTGGGGCAAGGAGACGGGCATAGAGGTCTTGCGTGCCCACGAACTGGAAGACGTGATGGTGAGCAGCAGCAAGTGTCGCAGACTGTTGGAGGCTGGCGATGTGAAGGGAGCTGCCGAGATGCTGGGACGCCCATATTCGCTGAGCGGCGAGGTGGTGCGAGGCTTCCACGTGGGTCACGAACTGGGATTCCCGACGGCAAACCTGCAAGCCGACGCCGACAAGCTGATTCCCGCCTATGGGGCTTACGCCGTGTGGGCAACGCTGGAAGACGGCGAACGGCACGGAGGGATGCTGAACATCGGCAACCGACCGACAATCGGCAACGGCGAGACGATGTCGATAGAGGTGAACCTGCTGGACTATGAGGGCAATCTGTATGGACAACGGATGACGGTGGAGTTCGTCGGACGACTGCGCGACGAACGGCGATTCGCCTCACGTGACGAACTGATGCAGCAACTGGCACAGGACGAAGAGGCAACGAAGATTCTACTCAGATATAACTGAACATATATCTTTCGTGGTTTGAATATATCTTCGTGGTCTTACTCAGCCAATACCGTGAACTCGGCACCGCTGGCAAAGTCCAGACCATTCTGGGCCGACAGGGCCGTGAAGCGCAGGTAGCGGGCACGCTGGGCTTTGTCGAACATCACCTTCTGCTCCCTCTTGGAGTTGGGGAACTCACCTTCGCAGACGGGTGCGCCCCAGGTCTTGCCGTCCTGAGACAAAGAGATGCTGTACTTCTTGACGTCGCCATTCGGTCCGTTCTGACGGGGAAGGTAGGTGAAGCCCTTGATGAGTTTCTCCTCGCCACAGTCGAAGTCCACTGTATGGGGGTATTTCGTCACGGTGACACCGTAGGCCGTATGCCAGATGGTCTCGACATTGCCGTCCACCATACGGCTGGCCTCCTCGCCCGGCTCCTCGCTGCTGGCGCCAACGACGGTTACTGGCACAAACTCTATGCGTTCGAAGGTGCGGCTGATGCGTGCGTTGGGCTTATCGGTGTGCCAAACCTCAATGGTACCACCCTCGCGCATGTCGATGGTATCGCCGTGGAACTCATGCGTCTTGCCCTTATTGATGCGGTAACTTACCGACTCACCATTGAATTCGTTATAGACAATGGTCACCTGGCCACGTGTGTCGCGCGTCAGACCGATGGGCAGGTCGCCACTGTGCATGAGGGGGAAGTTGGCCTTGCTGATGCTGGCGCTGTTGGCAGTGGCTGTAGGACGGATAAAGAATCCGAAGCAGTGGGCATCGGCATAGACACGGTCGGGCTGGAGCGGACCGCCCTGTCCGCAACTGTTGCCACCGAGGGCTGTCACCTTAGTATCCAGGTGGACATAGACATGGTCGCTCTCAGGCAGTTCGTGGGGGTGTGGGGCGTAGGTCAACTGGAGGTCACTCCAGGGCAGTACGCTTGTTGACATGGAGCCCGTCAGGCCTCCGAACACCAGACCGTGCCCAGTATCGTCGGTCAGACTGAGCCACTGCACCCCTTCGCGGTTGGCCATAGCCTGCGGTTTGGGGAAGGCCACGAACTGGTCCTTGACGGTGGTCTCATAGACGTGGGAGAACATGCCGCTCATGCGGTCGGCATAGTTGTTCTGCGGACCACGTCCGAAGTAGCTCATCCGGCTGCCTTCGGCTTCGAAGCGTTTGGGCAGACGCAGGAGGAATCCCAGGCGAGGCAGAATGGCCTTCGGCTGATTGCCCGTGATGGCACTTTGATTCTCGATGGTACCATCGGGATATATCGTCCAGACGATGTTTGACGTAAGCAGGAAGTCGGAAGGCTGACCGCTGTCGTCAACCGTGTAGCGACCACTGCTGCCTCCGCGAATCTGTCCCTTCGTGCCACGACTTTCTACGACATAGTTCAGCACCACGGCACCATCCTTGCGGGTATAAGCATTACGGCTAAGTGCCTTGTGGCTGAGGTTGTGCAGACCATTCTGGTACCACGACTGATAGAACCAGTTGTCGTTATCGACGGGTGCACGCAAGGCATCCAGCACAGGGCCGCAACCAGGCTCTATCTCGTCC
>CACZRZ010000178.1 GCA_902783655.1 uncultured Bacteroidales bacterium | reverse complement strand
CTTCGGCGGACTGGACCTGCTGCGCCTGTGCATCGCCCGTCGCGTCTATACCGACAACCACATGGACGTCATCGCCGCTGCGCTGAAGAATGTCTACGATCGTCGCAACGAGATCACCCGTGGTGTTGCCATCACATGGGAGGCTCCCCTGATGCGGCACTTCACAGTGCAGCTGAAGCGACTGGGGTAAAAATACAACTTTTTCAATAATCTCAAGGGGCGGTTTTGGTGATCTCACGATTGTCAGAGCCGTCCTTTTTTTTTGTGGAGTGTGGAGCGTATAATGTGGAGTGTGGAGCGTTTTATGTGGAGTGTGGAAGGATATTGCAAAGGTACGAAGAATAACTGGTACGGCCAAAAACGGAGGGGCGTGACCTATAAAAATCTGTTAAGAAAACGGGGTTGAATTGTTAAAATAAGAAACTAGCGCACACTCTCCGAGAGAGTGAACTTCTTTCCTGCAGTAAGTGATGTACTCTCTCACAGAGAACTCATACAATTTTGAGGTAGGCATCGATTGTGCTACAGCGCTACAGTGCTACAGTTCAAAATTAGACTTAGCAATAGGCAAAAATAGCTCTATATCTTATATATTTATATATTATATAAATATATAAGATATAGAATTTCTTTTCGGCATTTGGAATACCTGAAAACGAACTGTAGCACTGTAGCGCTGTAGCGCTTCGAAATGTTTTTAACATTTTTCTCACTAAAAATAATCAAATTTAACTTGCAGGATTGAATTTTTTTTGTATCTTTGCATTGGAATAGAAAAGGACTGGCAACCTACGAGGCAAGATTAAGCGAATCCACTGCGAAAAATTAAAATAATGTACGAATCACAATAATAATAGAAGCGCGCGCAAATAATAATAACCCCCTAACTTTTATCTTTTATCTTTTAATTTTTATCTTTCATTTTTATCTTTTATCTTTTAATTTTTATCTTTCAACTTTTATCTTTTATCTTTTAATTTTTATCTTTTCAACCTATGATAGACTACAGCTTGGGAGCAAGGCTCTCGAAACCCAACGACAAGAACAGTGAGAAGAAGGTCTATGCCTACGCACAGGCAAGGCAAGTGATTGACATCATGGCGCTGGCACGCCACATCCAGGTACACGGCTCGCCCTACACCCGCGACATCATCGTCGGTGTGCTGACCAAGGCGGTCGACTGCATCCGCGAACAGCTCCTGGAGGGCAACAAGGTGCAGCTGGGCGAGATGGGCGCCTTCTACGTGACCCTGCGCAGCACGGGTGCCGACTCGGCCGACGATTTCAACGCCGGAGCCAACATCACGGGCGTGAACGTGCGCTGGGAGCGCGGAAAGAGCTTCGAGGAGATGATTGCCGACGCCTCGTTCCGCTACGTGGCCACGCGCGAGAAGCAGGCCGAAGCCCGCAAGGCCGAGAAGCAGGCCATCGACCAGGAAGTGGGCAATGACGGCACCAGCGGCAGCGGCTCTGGCAACAACGGCGGACAGGCCGATCCGGGCGACGTGACGCCCTAAGGACCCTCCCCCTTTCCCCTCCCTTGTAGGGAGGGGGGAGGTCAGGGGACGAGGCCCCACCTTTTAAGGAAATTAAAAATTAAAAATTAAAAATTAAAAATTGGGCTGCGCGCTGAGAAAACGGTAAACAGTAAACTAAAAAACGGTAAACGGTAAACGAAAAACAGTAAACGGTAAACAAATTATGAATAAGGAAACAAAGAAAATGCTCATCAGCTTCCTGTGGAAGTTCCTGACGGCACTCATAGCCGCGCTCGGCGGAGCGGCATCCGCATCGGCAGCTATCACTATGGGGCTGCTCTGACGATGGTAACAGACAGGAGAAATGAATAGGGAGTGGTGTTGTGCCACTCCCTGTTTTTTTCTCTCAAAATATACGCCGGCAATCAGAATTGCCACCACTTGCGTTTACGACTCGAATAGCCTACTTCGCCATTGAGCAGTATGTCCTCATAGGGGCGGCGCTCGTGGATTATCTGATAGATGGTGCCCCAGTCGGGCAGGCCTCCCACGTTGCGGTCGTCGATGAAGATGTCCACCTTCAGCTTTCGGCTATAGCTTCCAGATTCTTCCTGGTCCTCGCCGGGGAAGCTCTGGTTCACGGCATAGAACTCCACACCGCGCTCGCGGCACCACTCGACGGCCTCTTCCAATGTGTGACCACGGCGCACCGTCCACAAGACGAACTGGTGTCCCTCCTGCATCAGCATCTTCAGGGTGCTGGTGGCAAAGGGGATTTCCTTCCCAATTTCGGGATAACGGTCACGAACGATGGTGCCGTCGAAATCTACTGCGATTATCATAAATGCGTGTTACTGGGGTTATGAGTTGCGAATAATTACTTGGCGTAGCTGACGGAGCGGACCTCGCGGATGACGGTTATCTTCACCTGTCCGGGATAGGTCATCTCGTTCTGAATCTTGGTTGCTATCTCGCCCGACAGCTTCTCGGTCTCCTGGTCGGTAATCTTGTCGGCACCGACGATGACGCGCAGCTCGCGACCTGCCTGTATGGCATAGGTCTTGACAACGCCGGGATACGACATGGCGATGTTTTCCAAGTCCTTCAGACGCTTGATGTAGGCCTCCACGATTTCGCGACGGGCACCGGGGCGGGCACCGCTGATGGCATCACACACCTGCACGATGGGAGCGATGAGGGTTTCCATCTCCATCTCCTCGTGGTGGGCACCGATGGCATTGCAGATATCGGGCTTTTCCTTGTACTGCTCAGCCAGCTTGGCACCATACAGGGCGTGGGGCGTTTCGGGGTCTTCGTCGGGCACCTTACCGATATCGTGCAACAGACCTGCACGCTTGGCCTTCTTCACATTCAGTCCCAGTTCGGCTGCCATGATGGCGCAGAGGTTGGCCGTTTCGCGCGAGTGCATGAGCAGGTTCTGGCCGTAGCTGGAACGATACTTCATCTTACCCACGAGGCGAATGAGTTCGGGATGCAGGCCATGCACGCCAAGGTCTATGGCTGTGCGCTTACCGGTCTCCATGATTTCCTCGTCGACCTGCTTCTTCACCTTCGCCACCACTTCCTCGATGCGGGCGGGGTGGATGCGGCCGTCGGCCACCAACTGATGGAGGGCGAGGCGGGCTATTTCGCGGCGGACGGGGTCGAAGCCGCTGATGACAATAGCCTCGGGGGTGTCGTCGACAACGATTTCCGTTCCCGTTGCAGCCTCCAAGGCACGGATGTTGCGGCCTTCACGGCCAATGACACGTCCCTTGACGTCGTCGTTGTCGATGTGGAACACGGTGACGCTGTTCTCGACAGCAGTTTCAGTGGCCACGCGCTGTATGGTCTGTATGACAATGCGTTTGGCTTCCTTGTTAGCCGTCATCTTGGCATCGTCCACAATATCGTTGATATAGGCCTGAGCCTGAGTCTTGGCCTCGTCCTTCAGGCTTTCCACCAGTCGCTCGCGAGCCTCGTCGACACTCAGTCCGCTGATTTCCTCCAGGCGTGTACGCTCCTGGTTGATCAGGTTGTCCATGCGCTCCTGCATTTCCTGCTCCTTGTGTTCGAGGGCGGTCTGCTGATTCTCCAGACGCTGACGCGTTGACTCCATTTCCTGCTTGCGACGGTTCAGTTCGTCCTGGCGCTGGTTCAGGCTCTGCTCGCGCTGCTTCACGCGATTCTCGCCCTGCTGAATCTGCTGGTTGCGCTGCTGCACTTCCTTCTCCAGCTCAGCCTTCTTGTTGAGGAACTTTTCCTTTACTTCGAGGAGCTTTTTCTGCTTAATGACTTCGGCTTCCTTTTCTGCCTGCTGGCGCGCCCGCGCTTCGAGGCTCTTCATCTTGGCAGGCAGGAGAGAGCGGAAGAAATAGACGGCCCACACTCCCACGATGACCAAGGCAATGACTACGGCAATTATGTAAATCATTCTTTTTTTAGGTTTAGTTAGTTAATAAGAAACGCCCTGCATCCCAGAGACCGGCATAGCCCGTCCCAAAAGACTTCGGTGCGTTGTGTGTATTATACAATCTCGAAAATTCACTCTTCGTGCGTCCCATTTCGCGCTCTATTTCAGCGACTGTTCCACCTCCTTAATCAGGGTCTCGATGGCCTTCTGCATGGGCGCTGGGTCGACTTCGGTCTCCATCCGCTTGAAACGGACGGCGATGTCCAGCGATGTCATCAGCAGATACATCTCGTGGCCCTGTTCGGGGTATTTTGACGCATAGTAGTTGAAGCGGCCATTAATGAGCTTCTCTGCCTCACGGTAGATATACTCATCAGCGCGCTCCACCACCATGGGCAGAATGCGGTTGCCGAACTTCAATTTTATCGATAGGGGATCGCTCAGTGCCATATTCGTCTTTCTCGGTTTTACGCTTTCAGCAGAGCGATACACTTGTCCACATCTCGCACCAGGCGGTTCAGGCGCTGACGAGCATTGCGTGTATCGCTGTCGCTCAGCTCGAGCATCCTTGCCACCTTCAGATTGTCGTATCGTGCCTGGACATCGCGGACCTGCTGCTTCAGTTCCTCGATTTTCCCGTCACGTTCGGCTATCCGACCCTCCAGGGCACGACATTGCTCCTGCAAGTCCTTGTCCTGCAGGATGAGCTGCCTTACACGCGTCTCGAGTAAGTGCAACAATTCGTGCTCGTTTGTGGTCTTTTGGTCAGCCATTACTTCAATCTGCTCACAAAAATAGTAAATTCTTTGCTTTTGGCAAAATATTTTTACGAATTACTTCGTATCTTCGTCAATTTTGTTTCTCGGCTCCTTTTTGGCAAGCATCAGTATGGTGTGTGAAAACTCCACCATCCACTGCTCGCTGTAGCCCAGTGTCTGCTGTGCCCGACGTATGGCAGCCACACTGCGGCGCATGGCATCGTCCTTCCAGTTGTTCGAGGTCAGCACGTCGTGCACGGTCTTCTCCGTCATCTGGCGCAGTGCCTTGTGGAAGAACGAGGGCAGGCGCAGCTTCCACTGCATCAACTGGCCCAAGGACATCATCAGGTTTTGCGTAAAGTCCTGGAATACGAGGAAATAGCTCTGCACCTCCTGCACCGAACGGCAGCGGCGTTTCAGACTTTCGTCCACCTCCTGGAAGAAGTTGTCGCTCATGCCGTACATCTCCGTCAGCATCTTTTGTGCGCGCTTCTTCTCGCCCACTCCCAGCTTGTTGTTCACCGTAGGCACCTTCAGGGTCTGCTTGAAGACACGCAAGTCGGGGAACACGCCCAGATTGCTGATGCCCAGTCGGGCTGCCATCGATGCCTGATAATATACACGCACCAGGGTCATGAAATCTTCCATGCCTCCGATGCGCATTTGCTCGGCCTCCTTACGGCCGAAAAGTCTACTCAGAAATGACATTGTTCTCTTTTTCAGTATTATTAATTGCGTTTATTCTCTCATTTTCCACCTCCTCAGAGGGGGGCTCGGCAGGGGGCGCCAACTGCGGCTGGGGCTCTGTCTCCGATTCCACTGCAACATCTTCCGGCACTGACTCCGTAACTTCCATTGGCACAGGTTCTTCTGCCTCCATTGGCACAGGCTCCGCAATCTCTTCCTGCACAGGCTCTGCAACCTCAATTGGCACCGGTGCCTTGCCGAACAGGCTCAACTGCCCCAGCAGGATGTTTATCAAGCGGGGAGCACGGGCAATCAGCGGCCGTTCGCCAGGCTCTTCGGTCCGGAAATTAAAAAGGCCGCACCGACGGCCGTCGGCCAACAGGGCAGGCTCGATTACGATGGCCGGTCCAGGACTGCGACGCTTAATCACGATGGCAGCAACGATGTATAGCAAGGGGAACAAAGTGAGAAGCAGCGACAGGCTGACCATAATGTCAGTCAGCCGCATGGCAACACGTCCCATGAAGCGGCAGAAGGCTGCCAACAGGGCCCGAAGGGAATAGGAACGTATCCCATGTTCAGCGCAATAGGCAAGCACGCCATCAATATCCTCCGACGGCCCCACCTGGAATGCTATGTTTATCTTCTTCAACTCAGTATATTTTTACCTTAAAGTCTGCAAAATTAAGCATAAAACCCCACTTAGCCAATTTTTCGGCGTGAAATATTGACTATTGAAACGTTTTTTTATATAAAAGTTTCGGCATACGGAAGAAAAAGAGTAACTTTGTCCTCCAATGAAGAAAAATTTATTAGCCATATTTCTGTTGGCCCAGGGCATGTCCCTGAGCGCACAGTTCAACAGACTGGGACACGACATACAGTATCAGGCCACACTGCAAGGTACGGCAGGGAGTGGAGATGTTGCCCCTTTCTGGTTTTCCAACAACCGATATGGACTGGGGACGACAGAGCCCAACAGCGGCCTGCTGAGGGCCAGTATCCAACGCGATGCCAACGCCGACAGCCTGCGCCACTGGCGCATCGGATACGGGATTGACCTGGTGGGAGCCGTGAACCACGACAGCCACTTCGTCCTGCAGCAAGCCTATGGCGACTTCCAGTTCAAGGCCATTCGTCTGTCCGTGGGACAAAAGGAACGTCCGACGGAGATGAAGAATCAAGAATTGTCGAGTGGAGGCATGACACAGAGCATCAACGCCCGACCCATCCCACAGATACGTCTCGAACTGCCCGAATTCTGGGTCATTCCACGCACCAAAAACTGGCTGGCACTGAAGGCACATATCGCCTACGGCATGCTCACCGACAACGGCTGGCAACGCAACTTCACGGCCGGCACGCAGAACCTGCGGACTGCCAACTCCTTCTACCACTCGAAGGCCGGCTTCCTGCGCATCGGTAACGAAGAAAAGTTCCCGCTCCTGCTGACGGGTGGCCTGGAAATGGCTGCCCAGTTCGGCGGCGAAGCCTGGAACCTGCTGGACCGTCCCGACGACCCCAACTATGCTACGTTCGACCCACATCAGAAACTGCCCCACGGACCGAAGGCCTTCTGGCACGCGTTCATACCAGGCGGCAGCGACGTCAACGACGGTGAATTCTCCAATTCCGAAGGCAACCAACTGGGCTCTTGGCACCTGCGCCTCGACTACAAGGGGCGCGAGTGGTCGGTGGCCGCATACATGGAACACTTCTTCGAGGACCACAGCCAGATGTTCTGGCAATATCCCTGGAAAGACATGCTCTATGGCATAGAAGGACATCTGCCCAAAAATCCCGTACTCTCAAGTCTCGTCTACGAATATCTGAGGACCACCGACCAAAGCGGCCCCATATACCACGACGGAACCCCCAATCTGCCCGACGACATCTACGGCATAGACAACTACTTCAACCACCAAATATACGGAGCCTGGCAGCACGCCGGATACTCACAGGGCAACGCACTTCTGCTCAGCCCCGTATATAACGCAAACGGGAAAATCGAATTCCGCGACAACCGCATCCGCGCCCACCACATCGGCTTGAGCGGAGAGCCGACAAAGGAAATCAGCTATCGCATACTCTATACACACGAAAAGAGCTGGGGCACCTACTACGTGCCACGCACCAATCCCGCCAAGGGCGACTTCCTGATGCTGGAGGCTCGCTACCGTCCGCATCAAGTGGAGGGCCTCGCCGTAGGATTGGCATACGGCCAAAACTTCGGCCAACTATTAGGCAAGTCCGGCGGCGCCATGCTCACCGTCTCCTATTCAGGATGGATTGGAAAAAATTAAAGATTTAAGAAATGACAACTCACATGAATATATATAATAAGGTAAAGGCTATGCGCCGCACCCTATGTGCCCTCTGCCTCCTCTCTGTGCTCTGTGCAGGCTGTGACCGCATGACCGACGAAAACGGCGACCTGGATGGCATGTGGCAACTGACCGAATGGCGCGACAAAAGCACGAACAAGATAGTGAAAACCAACGAAGACCACATCTATTACAACGTACAGTTGGATTTGATAAAGTTTCAGGAGTACAACAAGAACACCTACTATCTATCCCATTTTGCTGTCACAAGCGACAGCCTGCTTATCAGTGCTCCGTACTACTGGCCAGGCGACCAGCAGCGTCCCATGAGCGAGGTCTCTAAGTTTGGAGTCCCTGCCAACGGACATTTCCACATCGATGCCCTAACCAACAGCCGGATGCAATTGAGCACCGACGTTGCGGTATTGACGTTCCGAAAATATTGATATGCTAAAGTTTACACGAAAAGAACAATGCAAGGCAATAATTTCGAGGGCAGATTCGTTATAATTATATAAATAATGTTAACGGAGCATGCAGCCATACATATATTTAATAATATCAGCGGTTATTTCGGCAGTCACGGCAATGGTGATGATGCCTTGGCTGTTACACCTATGCTATAGGACGAACCTCTTCGACAAAACGGATAGCCGGAAAATACATAAGCAAAACATACCACGCATGGGGGGTATCGTTTTTGTCCCCTCCACCCTTGTCGGCACAACAACCACCTTCGCCATCATGCTCGGCAGTGGAAACCTTTCCGACTCTATTCAGACCTCAACATTGCTCATCAGTGCCGGAGTGGCATTGATATACTTTATCGGATTCATCGATGACCTTTTCGGCGTCTCTGCCAACTTAAAGTTTGCAGTTCAACTACTGGCTTCATTGGCATTTCCGATAAGCGGACTTTATCTCAATAGCCTGTACGGATTTATGGGCATTGAGGAACTTCCCCTCTGGGCCTCATATTCCATTACGGTATTCACGACCTTGCTCATCATCAATGCCATGAACCTCATTGATGGCATCGACGGACTGGCATCTGGCATCACCCTCATAGCACTGGGAGTATTCACCTTCCTCTTCTACCAGCGTGGCTACTACAACTATTGCATCTTCGCCTCAGGCCTGGCCGGTGTGCTTTGTGTTTTCCTCTACTACAACATCTTTGGCAAGGTCGAACTTCAGCAAAAGACATTCATGGGCGACAGCGGTTCGCTCTTCCTTGGATTCACACTCAGCTATCTTGGCATAAAATTTGCGATGATCAATCCCGAGGTCATCGAGCCTCATCCCGACGGGTTGCTGGTAGCCTATACGCTGATACTCATTCCTGTCTTCGACCTGATTCGTGTTGCCATACGCCGCAAACTCAGAGGCGGCAGCATGTTCGAAGCCGACAAGAGCCACATCCATCACAAGCTCATGTATTCCGGTCGTTCCCAGGCATTCACATTGCTCACCATACTGGGCATGGACATCGTGTTTGTGGCACTGAACGTTTTTCTGTTCCACATCGGACTGCAAATCACATGGATTGTGGCCATCGACATTGTGCTCTTCTCTATATGGCAAATGCGCGTGGCTCACCTCATGGAAAGAAACATCGCCAACGAACTGGCCAAGGCGGACATCTGTGGAAAGTTCCACGAGATTGCAGCAAATGCCAAGAAGATATGCATTCTCGCACCACGTTTCCCCATGCCCGAGAACGGGGGCGACGTGCTTCGCATCAACAATATTGCACGCCAGCTTCGCAAACAGGGCTACAAACTCATTCTCGTAAGTTTCCATGATGACGTAAGTCCACAAATCTTCGAGGCACAGCGCATCTACCATAAGATATACACCATTCCACGCAGCAGATGGCGCTCGATAGTCAACACCATACTTTTCCTGCTCACAGGCCGGCCACTGCAATGTGGCTACTACTATTCGACCGCATACAAAGAGCTGTTGCAAAAGGTAATAAAACGCGAGAACCCCGACATCTTCCTTCCTCACCTTCTGCGAATGGTGCCCTATATTGAGGAACTGGGATTGGAGGAACGTTCTGTGGTAGAGATGACCGACGCCTTATCAAAAACCTATTCCATGTCATCTGGTGCCAAGGGAGGCAACCTCCTGCGCATCGCATACCTGTTCGAACATAATCTCATTAAGAACTATGAACGGCATGTCATTGAGCGCTTCCCCAAATGTAATCTCGTATCACAAGCAGACATTGCCTACCTGAAAACGCTCACCTCGCACAATACGTCATTGGAGCTACATGCCAATGGAGTTGAATGCCTCAAGCACATCCCCAAGAGTTACGAACAACACAAGATATGCTTCATTGGCAACATGCGGACACTGCAGAACCAAGATGCCGTATTCTATCTTGTCAACGAAATTTTCCCTCTGATACTTAAAGGTGAACCTAAGACCACCCTCTACATCATCGGAGCACAACCTCCGCGAAGCATCCAACAATTGGCTTGCAACAACATCGTGGTTACAGGATTCGTCAAGAACTTAGAGGCTACCATATCGGACTTCTGCCTGGCGCTGGCTCCGGTTCGTGTGGCGGCAGGCATCCAGAACAAGGTGCTCGTGGCCATGGGTTGCGGTCTGCCTGTAGTGCTTACTACACTCATCGCCCGTGCCATTCCAGAGTTGGTAGATGAGGAGAATGCCATGATTCGCGACGAAGCCGCAACCATAGCCGAGGCATGTCTGCGCATTATGCGCCACCCAGATTTGCGGCAGAAGCTATCCGTCGCAGGCTATGAGACCGTGCAAAATCACTATTCCTGGCGAGAGAAAATCCGCAACTACATCGCATAATCGTCGGGCACGTTAGCATCGAGACCGAACACCTTCCTGAAACTTCGCAAGGAGGAATCCTCGGAGTATAATTCCTCGTACACGGAACGGGAGTAAACGTTGTAGCGAGGTATGGGTTTTTCCGCGTAGCACTTAATGGCCCGAATGTACTCCTCTGCCGTATTACACCGTGCGCCAACCATCTCCGCATCAAGCTGGTAACCCTCGAAGGCTTCGTCCGTACCTAAGATATTCTTGCCATACATCAGCGATTCGCACGTCTTCACCTTCATTCCACTGCCCGAGAATATGGGGAGTATCATGAAATCGGCCTGTCTGAAATAGGGCGACAGGTCCGGTGCGTCGCTGACGACATCAATATCCTTCAGACATTCGTGTTCACGCTGCAGACGTGCCATATTCTTGCCGACAATCTTGAGTTCAACATCTACGTGCGGAAGCACATTCCTGACAAACCATAGTATGCCCTCGTTGTTTGCCGTAAAATAACTGCCCAGGAACAGGCAAAGTGGCCGACTGCCGGTAAGTGTTTGCCGGTCGGGCTCGCCAGTTGTACATTTGTCGGCCAAGGCTATGGGTACCAGGATGTCGGCTTCGCGACCGTACATTTTGTGTAGCGTGTCACTGTCGCGCTTGTTCAGGGTCAGGACCTTGTCGGCATAGCGGCAACAATATTCATCGTTCTTCGCTGCACAGCGAATAACAATCTGGCGCAGCGGTAGTCTCTTCGACAAAAGGCTATCGTAATAGATGCTCTCTACATTGTGGAAGTGAGCCAGAACAGTACCACGATAGTTACTCTCCTTCAGCCGTTTGGCCACTATACCCAGCAAACTTGTACTCAGGAAGACATAGTCGTAGTCTTGGGCCATCCGAACGATATGCCGCACTCGCGATGGAAGAATGCCATTGTAGTAGCCAAAAGGGAAACACAAGCATGAAAGTAACAGGTTCCACCAGGTACGTCCCTTTGCCTCGTCGTGAATATAGACGACATCAACGTTTTCCTCGCCTAACAACTGTCGGCCCATCTGAAGGTTGCGCTGATTGGCCAATCCTCCGCCCTCCAAGATGCCATTCTCCTTCTTGAAAACAACAAATAAAGCTCGTCCCATTGTTCAAAAGTGTTTTTCTGGTATATTTTGTCCTGTATCACTCTCCCGACACGACTTCACGTATGGCATTTAACCACCCGTGGCCAAACTCCTGATCGGGCTCGACGTAGTTTCCTTCTCCCCATTCGTTCCACGACTTCAGTATCAAGAGCTGATGTTCAGGTCTTTTGTCCTTTATCATATCCATCGCCTGCAGGATATGATTCTTGAAAGCCTTCGGGTTAGCATCCACATATATGCCGTCCAGCTTGGCCGCTCGCGGACTGCGGTCCCAATTGGGCATAATGGTGGGAATGACATTCTCCCATCGGTCTTCAGGGGCAAAAAAACCTTTTACTGTACGTGCATAGTCGTAGTACGCGCCAAGGGGCAGTCCGGCCTTTCGCAGCACGGTCTTCATGAGGTCACGATACTTTCCGCCCGTCAACATCTCGCCTCTGCGTCGGCCAAAGGAGTTCACTGCATCAAAACCCATATCGAGCACCGACTGGAAAAGTTCTGCACTGCTCTCCAGATTGGGCAGGGCAGCGGTTCGGCTGCCATCTGCGTTCAGGCGGAACGACAGTGTGGAGTCGCACATTGAGACTATATAGAGTCCCGGTAATCCGTTCTCCTCTGCCAGCCTTCGCCAGCAGCTTATCCACTCCCTTACACGGGTGTGGTTCCACGGATCGTAGAGGAAGAAGAGGGGCCGACCATCGACGGTAATGTATCTGGAATCGCGGAAGGCAGGCAACAGCGACATAAAGTGCGCTGTGTCGTCCTCCTCTCCGGGATAGGTCTGCTCCATCAGCATAGAATTGGCCTGAAGGTTCGACTTACGGTTCCATGTCTTGTTGCTCCACGAATGGTTAGCCCAACACAGGCAGAACGGGAAGTCGGGTTTTCCTGAAGAAAGTACCTCATTGAAGGGACGTTCCAGCAGTTGCTTGCCGCCAAACCAGTAGTGGTAATAGCAGAAGCCCTCGATGCCAGCCTCCCTTGCCAACTTGGCCTGTGCCTCACGGGTTTCTGGCAAGCGGAGGTCATAGAAACCGAGGTCGGCAGGCAGTTTGGGCTGCACATGCCCCTTAAACAGAGGACGAGCCTTCACAACGTTTGTCCATTCAGTAAATCCAGCCCCCCACCAATGGTCATTTTCGGGGATGGGATGGAACTGCGGAAGGTATAGAGCTATTATTCGTGGCTTCATAGGATGGCTGATAATTGATAGTTTAATGTTTAGAGCTTTATCGTCGAAGAGATTGCCTCACGTATCCGGAAGGTCCGTTGCTTGTACTCAGGCATCACTTCACGAAGATGTTCGCGCAGGGAGTTCTCGTGCTCCATCAGATAGTCGAAGGAACTCACCAATCCGTTCTGTGGACAGTTTCTGCTATCGACCACAAGACGTTCTTCGAGCCCCAAGTCCCTGGCAATGCCGCGGGACTTTATCGAATAGCCCAGAGCTATCGATGGAACACACATCGAATATGCTGAAATAACAGCATGAGTACGGGCACCAACAAACATCCGACACTTGGAAATGGCGTATCTTATCTGACAATAGTTAAGGGAACTGATGTCCAAGACATGCAGACGTTCGGGACTGCCAAAGTAGTCACGGATGATACATGCCATTTCCCGATCATCCTGATTGAGCCCTGGCTGATTCCACGTCACATGGGGCACAAGGAGTATGTGATATGCTGTATCGTTCAGGATGTGACGAATAAGATGTAGCACCTCCTTAGCGAAGTTGCCATCTAAGGACATCCCGCCCATAACGTAGTTACTGATATTCAGTCCTACCACTTCGTTATTCATAAGATAGGCAGGAACATCATAAGGCTGTGGGTCAAGGATAAAGGCTGGGTCAGGGAACAAGCAGACCTGTTTCAGACCTAAAGATTTGAAATAGTCGTAAGTTAACGACTCACGCGCATAAATCAATGAGAAGTTGAAGAGCGTCTCCAGTTTCTCCTTTGTCTGATTCTCGGGTCCCATGGAGCAACCCCACAGAATACTCTTCACTCCTTGACGGTGCAACCAGTTGTTGATGTATATTACCTCATTATTGTCATAGCACATCATATCGCCCCCAGTGAATAAGACGACATCATCTGGCTCAACCAGACGCAGCAGACTCTTGTAGGGGTAGAGTTGACGCCACTTAGCCGTCTGTGACGTATGGAACACACGGTTGACGGCTCCCAGCAGTTTGTCTATGAACATGGATTCACGCTGGCAAGGCATCAGCGTCAGGTAGTTGGCGACGCCCAGCCGTGTATCCAGTTCTACATCGCGGCAATATGCGAGCATGTGCTCGGGCTGCTGGTCAAGCAGTATGGCCGAACCCTTAGCTATGCCTTCGCAGCCACGATTGCCACCATCGAGGTGTATGGGAAAGAAATATTTCATAGGCTTTCCAATTCTGAGGTTTCCTCCTTATGCCAGACGAAGATGAACTTTGAGAACACGAAGAGCATAATCGCAGCAACGTAGACAAACGCTGTGGCTATGGAGTAGTATCTGTAATAGAATATGCCAAACGTCGGTACCGAGCCCAAGGCAAAGAGCATAAGTACCTCGGCAATGTCGAACTCCGCCCGGTTGTAGCGTTTTATGACCAAACAGGTCAGTAGGGTGAAAAGTAAACTGATGAGGATGGCGCCTATGACTCCAGTGTCAAGCATCCAGGACCCAATGTGCGAAGCAAAGACTCCTACGAAGAACCCCTCACGGGCTGTACGTTCGTCCTTGGTGTCGATGTATTGGTTTTTGAACACGAAATACGAGACAATAGGGAACTCACGCTCCAGATAGTAGAGTTCGCGATTGTGGTTGTCGTAGAAATAGCAGAAGTTGACATACGACTGTCCTGCATATTCCAGCATACTGCCTCCCGCTCCCTCTTCCTCGTTCTCGAAACGGGAGGCTGACACGGCTATGATGTAGGTGAAACCGACGGCCAGCACAGGCAGGCTGGCAGCAAGGAAGAAGTTGCGAACCCGCTTGGTGATGAACCGCTGAAAGAATACGAGGCAGAAGAAGAACATTAGACCGTAGTAGATAATCTCCGTGCGGTCGGCCATAATCACGCCACGCAGAATGGGGCTGATAGACACGGCCAGAAGGGGTGTCGTTAGCCATAGACTGTGTTTTTCGACACACGTATAATAGAAGAATAGCGGAAGGGCAAGCAATGTCATGAAACTCAGTAGGAACATGGCTTGTACGGGCATAGGCATGGTCAGCATCTTGGCATCAGCTGGTGAGATTTGTCCTGCGTAGTGGGAGTCCTTCAGGAACTTGAAATCGCCATTCAGCAAGTCGGTGACAGAGTCACCCACGAGATAGTACATGATGATGCCCTGTAGGACGATGAATGCCGTGAATCCGTAGAGAACCCAGCGATGGACATTGCTTATACGCTCCATCTTTTCCGGACGAATGAAGGAGAAAGGCAGTATGGTGAGCGTGATGAGTCCGCAATAGAGAAACGTCGGAATGACGCCTAACTCAGGTTCGTATCCGTCCACCAGCACACCGCCCCCCTGCTTGTTCAGGAAACCGCCGGCTATCATCAGCACACAGCATAACGATGTGATGGTATAGAGTGTCGATATATACGCAGCCACGTCATACGTCCGGTGTTTCTGCCAGAAGTAATAGGTAAGGCCTGCGAAATATATGAGCGGTACGAATTCCATATTCACGAATTTAGTGATAGATATTGGTGGCAGATATGGGGCGACGAGTGGATATGGCAATCTTTGTGGTTTCGCACAACACGCCCACACCGATGATGACTACCATCACCTCGTTTTGCGGAATGTCGAACCGTTGCCGGATGGGCTGCAGATGACTGTCATGAAAACCACACGACAAAGGTATGGCGCCCAGCCCCACATAGTGCAGAGCATTGATAAGGTTCTGGGCATATAATCCACCATCTACGTAGCACTGAAACAGTTCATGAGAAAGGAAGCCCTTCATGTCAGCCGTAACCACGATGCTGCAATGGATGTCGTCATGAAATCCCGTGCAG
>CACZRZ010000177.1 GCA_902783655.1 uncultured Bacteroidales bacterium | reverse complement strand
AACTCATAGTCTGGGTAGTCCATTTGATATATACGGAATACGGCCTTCAAACAACCTTCGTCAAAAGGCTTGTTATGAGCCACAAGGGGAAGACCTTCAATCAGTGGCTCTATCTGAGCCCATACTTTTGGGAACACAGGTGCATCGTCAGTATCTTCATGACAGAGACCATGAACCTGCGAACACCAATAGTTATAGTAGTTCGGCTCTGGCTGGATGAGAGAGTAGAACGAATCTACTATCTCACCATTACGAACAATGACTATTCCAACGGAACAAACCGAAGAACGCTCGTTATTGGCTGTTTCGAAATCTATTGCTGCAAAGTCTTTCATTTATTTGTCCTCTTTTCTCTATGCAGGCGCTAAATTACAAAATAGTGAGGGAAGAAACAAATTAATACGTGCTTTTCTGAAAAACATGATGAGTAGCTACGCAGAAAAAAGTGATTCAAACGGTAAAGAAGAAACTCAGGAAGTTGAAAAACATCTATCACATCTGTCACATCTATCACAAGGCCCCTGTTTATCGGGGCTCGGCGAGTGACAGATGGTGTGACAGATGTGATAGATGAACGCGGTTTTTGGCATTTTACATGCAAAAACGAGGCATGTGTTAGGCCTTTTTTCGGGAAGATGGTATAAACATAGCGTGATAGCCTTGTGTTAGCAACGTCACGTCGATTCGGCTTGTGCCATGCATGGCACGAGCCTGTGCCACGTATGGCACAAGCGTGTGCCACGTATGGCACGCGTGCAAGTGATATGGGGGGTTATTTGCCGTTGTAGTTGCACATGGCGAACTGCATGCCGCTGAGGGCGTAGGCCTTGATGGCGTCGCAGGCCACGAGCGCCTTCTCGTCGACAATCTTTTCGTCCTCTGGACTGAAGTGCCCCAGCACGAAGTCCACCTGTCCGCCGCGTGGGAAGTCGTTGCCGATGCCGAACTTCAGGCGGTTGTAGGCCTGGGTGCCCAGCATCTGTGCTATGTGCTTGAGTCCATTGTGGCCAGCGTCGCTGCCGCCCTGTCGCATGCGGATGGTGCCTACGGGCAGGCTGAGGTCATCGACCAGCACGAGCAGGTTCTCGATGGGGATTTTCTCCTGTTGCAACCAGTAGCGGACAGCATTTCCGCTGAGGTTCATGTAGGTGGACGGCTTCAAAAGGACAAGTTCCTGGTTCTTCACCCTCATGTGGGCGACGAATCCGTAGCGTTTGTCCTGAAAAGAAATATTGGACGCCTTGGCGAAGGCGTCCAATATTCTGAATCCGATATTGTGGCGGGTACCTTCGTACTCAGGTCCGATGTTACCCAGCCCTACTATCAGGTGTTTCATTGTTTGCTCTTCTTCTTCAGCTCGAACGAAGATTCGGCGTAAAAAGTTAAGCATTAATCCTGAGCCTTGGCAGCGGCGCTCATGGCGCTACGTGTCATCTTAACCTGACATACAACGACGCTGGCGGGAGTTACCAGTTCCAGACCTTCGAACTGCAGTTCGCCGGCCTTGATGGTCTTACCCAGACCCAGGTTGGTGACGTCGATATCGAGACGCTCGGGAATCTGTGTGTAAGGAGCACGAACCTTCAGCTTGCGCACATTGGCAGCCAGCTTACCACCGGCGCGAACACCTTCTGCAAGACCGTTCAGCTTGATGGGCACTTCCATCACGATGGGCTTCTTCTCGTTGACCTCGTAGAAGTCGACGTGCAGCAGCTGATCGCTGACGGGATGGAACTGCAGTTCACGCATTACGGCGATGTACTTCTTGCCGTCGATGTCGAGGTCTACGCTGTAGATTTCGGGAGTGTAGACCAGCTTGCGCAGACCGTTTGCGGGTACGCAGAAACTCAGTGCCTGGGGCAGGCCGTTCTCATCGCGAGCCTCACCATAGAGGTTGCAGGGTACTACACCTTCCTTGCGCAGCTGCTTGGTAGCTTTCTTACCGGTTTCGGTACGAGCTGTACCTTTGATTTCGATACTTTTCATTTCGTTCTTTTTTTGTTGTGTTACTCTAAATTAAGTTCTCATGCTTAATTCGCCATCACACGGATGTGCTCCGAAAGCGGGCGCAAAGGTACGAAATAATTTTCAATTATCGATTATCAATTGTCAATTATTTTTAGAAGTCCATGTCGATTTTTATCTCTTGGTCGTCATTTTCCGGACGTGGCTCAGCTTTTCCCTGCTCTTTTTCGATGTAGGCAATGGCTTCGTTCATGCCAGCCAAAAACTTCTCGAAATCTTCCTGATAAAGGAAAATCTTGTGTTTCTCGAAACTTATGGTCAAACTGCTGAAGTCGTTTCCTTCCACAATCTTCTTGCTTTCCGTGACGGCCAGATACAACTCGTTTTTCTTGTTGCGCTTCACATCGACGTAGTAAATACGTTTGCCGGCCTTGATGGTACGGGAAAACACGATTTCCTTTTCTCTACTTTCTTCTGATTTCTTGAAATTTTCCATAATTTATTAAGAGGTAATTAAGTTTTCGACCCCAAAATTGCATCTATTTTTCATAACTACCAAAAAAAAAGCTCATAAAATGTGTTTCTTAGCCATAATTTGCGTATTTTTGCACTGCATTATGGAAAAATACGTGAGCATTCTTTGAAAATTTGACTATATGATAAACCGCGAACTGATTAGAATCAAGGTAGTTCAACTCGCCTACGCCTACTACCAAAATGGTGATAAGACGCTGGAGGAAGCTGAGAAGGAATTTCTTTTTAGTCTCGACAAGTCCTATGAATTGTACAACACCTTGCTTCTGCTGATGGTGAGCATCGACCATATGGCCCATCGCATGGTGGAGGTCGAGGTTAATCGTGCCCATCGTTTGCAACTGAGCGACGACATCCCCACGAAGTTTATTAAAAATCGTTTCCTTGCCCAGCTTCGCAGCAACGACCAGCTGCGTTCCTTCCAAGAGAAAAATAATGTATGGGCGGACGAGGAGGACTTCCTGCGGCGCATGTACAAGCGCATTCTGGAGCAGCCCTTCTATAAGGAATATGCCCAAAGTGGTCCAGGCTCGTACGAGGAGGACCGCGAGGTGTGGCGTAAGATTTATCGTCAGCTCATCTGCGACAACGATGAACTGGATGAAATACTTGAGGACCGGAGCCTGTATTGGAACGACGACAAAGCCATCATTGACACTTTCGTCCTGAAGACCATCCGTCGTTTCGATGTTGGCCAGGGGCCTTGGCAACCGCTTTTGCCTGAGTTCAAGAATGATGAAGACCGCAAGTTTGCCATCACACTTTTCCGTACGGCAATCAAGAATCGCGACTATTACTATAAACTCGTTTCTGACCGCACTCAGAACTGGGACATCAGCCGCATCTGTACGATGGATCTGTTGATTATGCAGATTGCGCTGGCCGAAATCACATCCTTCCCCGACATCCCTCTCAATGTGACCATCAACGAGTACGTGGAAATAGCCAAGTCATACAGCACACCACGCAGCGGAAGTTTCATCAATGGTATGCTTGACACCATTGCCAAGCGACTCATTGCCGATGGCGTTATTGATAAAAGTTAAAAGGTTAAAAGGTTAAAAGGTTAAAAGGTTGAAAGGTTGAAAGGTTAAAAGGTTAAAAGTTAAAAAGTTTAATTAAGATACAATGAATACGATGTTTATCTTACTCGAGGCAGCACAGCCACAAGGTGGCGGCATGTCTTTCCTCATCATGATGGCTGTCATCTTTGCTATCATGTGGTTCTTTATGATTCGTCCCCAACAGAAGAAGCAGAAGGAAATCCAGAATTTCCGCAACTCCATCACTGTTGGCAGTCAGGTTGTTACAGCAGGTGGTCTGTACGGAACGGTCAAGGCCGTCGATGAGACTGACAATACTCTTATGATAGAGATTGCGCGCGACGTGCGTGTGAAGGTCGACCGTAACTCTGTCTTTGCAACAGCCCCCGTCAACGACAAGGCATAGTTTGGCTTCACCCTATTTGTGCATCCCCATCCGGGCATGGATAAGATAAGGTTAAAAAACGTCTGGAATAAGTGGTGCGACCCCATATTTAGGCGTCGTGGACACGATATACTCGTGTTTTTCTTCTTTCTGGTCGTCTCAGCTGGTTTCTGGTTGTTGCAGACGCTCGACGAAACCTTCGAGACGGAAGTTGTCGTACCCATCGAACTTATCGATGTGCCTGAAGAGGTGGTCATCACCACGCCCCTGCCCGAAGCCCTGACAGCCGTTGTCAAGGACAAGGGTACAATGCTTACGCGATATTGGCGCGACGATGTCAAGCCAATACAGTTCTCGTTTGCCGATTACGATGGCGGAACAGTGAGTGGTCAGGTGCGCATACCACAGGCCGATGTCATGAAGTTGCTCCAGGAGCGCCTGGCTGGCAGTTCCAAGGTGCAGTCGGTGCGTCCCGATACGTTGGAATACTTCTATAATCACGGTATGAACACGATGGTGCCGGTGAAGATTACGGGTGACGTGAGAACCGACTCCCGTTACTATCTCTACGATGTTACGACCGATCCTGCCGAGGTCAATATCTTTGCTTCGGCTGCCATATTGGACACGTTGACAGCTGTGCAAACCCAGCCCTTGTCGGTTGCCGGACTCAAGGAGAATGCCACCTTCGAGGTTGGTCTGCGTCCCATCAGAGGGGCAAAGATAGAGCCGGAGCGCGTGAAGGTGACAGCACGGGTGGACTTCTATATGGAAAATACCATCGAGATTCCTGTCATTTCGCTCAACTTCCCAGGCGACCGCGAGCTGCGCACTTTCCCCTCTACCGTGAAGGTGATGTACACCGTGGGATTTCAACATAACAAGGAGGTGACGAAGGACAAGTTTGTTTCTGTCATTACTTATGAGGAAATACTTGACCTGCAGGAGCAGGGTGCCACCAAGATACCCATCCGCCTGAAGAGCATACCCGAAGGTGTTGACAATGTCCGCATCGAGCCGGCAGAAGTTGACTTCTTAGTAGAAACCTTTTCTGAAGACTGATTCCTGAGATGTTGAAACTGGGTGTGACAGGAGGCATTGGAAGCGGCAAGTCGTATGTTTGCCGTCTCATGAGCGAGGAGTTCGATATCCCTGTTTACAATTGTGACATTCATGCCCGAATGATTACATATACAGACTCCGATGTCATAGAGGCGCTCAGCCAGTTGATAGAGGGCGTTTACGACAGCGAGGGCGAACTGGACAAGCAGCGCTTGGCGCAATATCTGTTTGCATCGCCAGAACATGCGGCTCAGGTCAATGCCATCATTCATCCTGCCGTACGTCGCGACCTCCACGAGTGGCTCCATCACTATACAGAAGAACCACTGGTGGCCATCGAGAGCGCTATCCTATATGAAAGTGGATTCGAGACAGAGGTGGACCGTGTGCTCTTCGTCGATGCACCGTTGGAGACTCGCATCCGGCGTGTTGTCGCCCGCGATGGCCTGTCGTCCGATGAGGTTCTCCATCGCATGCAGAGCCAGCGTCCAGATGAGGCCCGTCAGCGTGCCGACTACACCATCCTCAACGATGACGCTTCAGACCTGCGTTCCCAACTCACGACAATCATTAATTCTTTAAATCAATAAATCATTTAATCTTAAAATATCAATTATGTTAAAGACAATTCTCGCCATTTCCGGCAAGCCCGGGCTTTTCCGCCTGGTATCTCGCGGCAACCGCAGTCTCGTTGTAGAGACCCTCGACGCCGCCAAGAAACGCCAACCAGCTTTTGGCACCGACCGCATCATTTCGCTGGCCGACATTGCTATGTACACCGACGACGAGGAAGTGCCCCTGCGTCAGGTACTGAACAACATCAAGACGAAACAGGAAGGCAAAACCGTCACCGATATCGACCTGAAGAAGGCCTCGAAGGAAGAACTCTTCCAGTTCATGGCTGAGGTGCTTCCCCAGTTCGACCGTGACCGCGTTCACGCTTCCGATGTCAAGAAACTCATCCAATGGTATAATATTCTCATTGAGAACGACGTTACCGATTTCGATGAAGACCTTCAGGAAACTGAGGGCGATAATATCGACGACCGCAAATAACTTCAGGCGGCGCATCAGCAAAACAAAAATGATGAATGAGAGGGGCTGTGTCAAAATGAAACGACACAGCCCCTTTCTTGTATAACCACGAATTCTTCTTATTTAACCACGTTTTCGCATTTCATCATTCTGCGACATTTAACGTTTATTATTAGTTATTCTATGGTGAAAGGGAAAAAGATTCGTACCTTTGCATCGCAAATCATTAAATCCAAAAATCATTAAATCATAGAAATGGCAATAGGTAAATGGATAGGAGGTTTCCTCGGCTTGCTCAGTGGTGGTCCGTTAGGGATGCTGGCAGGCATTGTGCTGGGTGCACTTGCTGATTCGGTGTTCGACGAAAACAATTACTTTCAGCCTGGCGTTGTAGGAGGTGAGACGGATGAGGCCTGGCAACGCCGGCAGCAGCAGGGCAACCGCAATGGGTTCCTGTTCTCACTGATGGTGCTTGCTGCGCACATCATTCATGCCGATGGTCGCATCATGCACTCCGAAATGGAATATGTGCGACGTTTCCTGCGCACCAATTTCTCGGACGATGCCGAGCGTGAGGGCGAAAGCATACTCCTGAAGCTCTTCGACGAAAAGAAACGCATGGGCGAGACAGAATGGATGCGACAGATAGTGGCTGTGTGTCAGCAACTGGCCTTTGCCATGCCCACGGAACAGCGTCTGCAACTCATAGCCATGCTTTGCGAAATAGCCAAAGCCGACGGTACGGTACAAGCCCAGGAACGTGAGGCCCTGCGTCAGATTTGTCTGAACATGGGTCTCGATGGTGGCACAGCCGAACAGATGTTGGGACTGGGTGGACAGACGGTGGACGATGCCTATCGTGTCCTGGGTCTGCACCCCGATGCCACAGACGATGAGGTCCGTCAGGCCTATAAACGCATGGCCCGCGAGAACCATCCCGACCGTGTGGCTTCCCTCGGCGAAGACATCCGTCGGCAGGCCGAGCGCAAGTTCCAGGAGATAGCCGATGCCAAGGACCGCATCTACAAGGCCAGGGGGATGAAGTGAACAAGTAAAACAAAATGAAGCGATTTCCTCTAAAATATATAAAAGGTAATATCTAATCGTTATGTTTTTTCATAAAAAATGTGTAACTTTGTTGCCGTATTCGACAAACGAAAGCATTATGAGTGAAACTACATACAGTAGGACCGCGGCCTACGACCGCATCCATTTTGCCACGATGGCGGTGGAGAGTGGGGCCAAGCGCCTGGGTATTACACCACAGGCCATGTATCGCCGACTGAAACGGCAGGATCTCATTCACAAACGCCTCATGCGCCACTACGACCTGCTGCATACGCAGAGCCTGGACTATGTGGCTGAGGACATAGCCGAAACACTTCAAAACTGGGAGAATCAAGCATGACAACACTCTATCACGGTTCTTTCGCAGTAGTCAGTCAGCCACAGGCCATTCAAGGACGCCGCAATCTCGATTTCGGTCGTGGTTTCTACCTCACTTCGTTGCGTCAGCAGGCCGAGCAGTGGGCCCGACTTGTCACCGAGCGTAAGACACGCAACGGTATCCCATTGCTTAATGTCTATCACTTTGACGAGGCTCTTGCCAGCCATTTCCGCTGGCTGCAGTTCTGCGAATATAACCTTGAGTGGCTTGACTACGTGGTGGCATGCCGTGCGGGCGAAACCCTCTGGCAGCAGTACGACATCGTGGAGGGCGGTGTTGCCAACGACAATGTCATCGACACCGTGGAGGACTACACCATGGGCCTTATATCCGCCGAGCAAGCTCTTGGTCAGTTGCGTTATAAGACTGTGAACCACCAGTTATGTATCATCAGCCAATCTGTCATCGACCAATGCCTTCATTTTGTCGAATCCATCTCCTTAACCCCCGAAGCCTTATGAGAGATTCTGTCCGCTGGCGCAAGCAGAGCCGAATAGTCTTGATGCTCGCACAAGAGTTGAATATTAGCGAAGAAGAAGCCCTTGACCGTTTTTACAACTCACGCACCTACACCTTCTTTGCCGACCCGTCGTATGGACTTCAGGCGATGAGCGACCAGTATATTGTCGATGAGATTTTGCAGGAACAATAATAATTCAGCAATATTAACTGAAACAGACAACAACCCCTATCCTCCCAGTTGCATGTAATGCACATTCGTTGTAGGGGCCGCATCTACAAGGCCAGGGGGATGAAGTGAACATGTGACGGGCCCCGCATCATAAAAAGGAGAGCCGAACTTCACAGCCCAGCTCTCATAAACTAACTATTACAACTTAATGCAAATTACTACGAAAGCATTTAAGTTGCGGGGTAAGAGGGTCGTTCGCGACCCTCTTTTTTTATTCGTGATTCGACTATAGGGCTGGTGCAGAGCGTAGTTACGCACTGCGCCAGCCCTGTTATTCATTGTAGATTAATCGTCGAACTCCGTATTGTCGTTGCCCCAGATGTCCCAAGAGTTGTCCTCACGGGTCCATCCGCCCTTGTTTCCATTGACTGTATTCGTCGATTTCAGCAAGGAACCTTCGAGAATGGTACTCATGACCTTCACGTTTACAATCACCAATTTGGGCTGCAAATATATCTTTT
>CACZRZ010000176.1 GCA_902783655.1 uncultured Bacteroidales bacterium | reverse complement strand
GTAGCAGCCCGTCAACGGACCTTGTTCCATGCGCTGCATGACACCCTTCAGGATGGCAGGCATGAAGCGTGCGTCGATGGCACCGCCCACAACGGAGTTGATGAAGACGAGCTTGCCGCCCCACTCCAGGTCGATGACTTCCTCGCTCTTGGCATTGATGCGATACTCCTGGCCGCCGAAGCGATAAACCTCGGGAGCGGGCATGCCGTCATAGTAAGGCTCGACGATGAGGTGCACCTCGCCAAACTGACCGGCACCGCCGGACTGCTTCTTGTGACGATAGTCGGCACGGGCGGCCTTGGTGATGGTCTCGCGATAGGGAACCTTGGGTTCGTCGAAGACAATCTGTATCTTTTCGTTGTTCTCCATACGCCACTTCAGGGTGCGCAGGTGGAACTCGCCCTGTCCGTGTACGATGATCTGGCGCAACTCCTTAGACTGCTCGATCTGCCACGTGGGATCCTCCTCGCGCATCTTCTGCAGGGCGTTCATCATCTTCTCAGTCTCCGACTCGTTGACGGCACGGATGGCGCGCGAATACTTCGAGTTGGGGTACTTGATGAAGTTGAAGCGGTTCTCTGCGTTCTTATCGTTCAGGGTGTTGCCAGTCTTCACGTCCTTCAGCTTAACGGTGCAGCCGATGTCGCCTGCCACCAGTTCCTCGACCTTGATACGGTTCTGTCCGGCGCAGCAGAAGAGCTGTGCTATGCGCTCCTTCGAGCCGCGGTCGGCGTTGGTCAGGTCATCGCCTTCGTGCACCTTGCCGCTCATCACCTTGAAGTACTGTACCTCACCGATGTGGGGCTCCATAGAGGTCTTGAAGAAGAAGAGGCTGGTGGGAGCATTGGAATCGGGAGCAACTTCCTCGCCGCGGGTGTTGAACACCTTGGGCATCTCGTCGACGAAGGGAACCACGTTGCCCAGGAACTCCATCAGACGGCGCACGCCCATGTCCTTGCCTGCACATACGCAGAAGACGGGGAACATGCCACGCATGGCCAGACCCTTGCGGATGCCTTCGCGCATCTCATCCTCGGTCAGGGTGTCGCTCTCGAAGAACTTCTCCATCAGCGCCTCGTCGTTCTCGGCAGCGGCCTCCACGAGTGCCTTGTGCATCTCGGTTGCCTTCTCCATCTGGTCGGCAGGGATGTCCTCGATGGTGGGTGCGCCACCCTCGGGTCCCCACGAGTACTTCTTCATCAGCAGCACGTCGATGAGGGCGTTGAAGTCTGGACCGGTCTTGATGGGATACTGGATGGGAATAACCTTCGGGCCGTAGATGTCGGTCAGTTGTTCCAGGATGCGGTCGTAGTCGGTGTTCTCGTCGTCGAGCTGGTTCACCAGGAAGATGACGGGCTTGCCCAGTTTCTCGGTGTAGCGGAAGTGGTTCTGTGTGCCCACCTCTACGCCGTTGGCACCCTTCAGCAGCAGGACGGCTGTGTCGGTCACGTTCAGGGCCGTGATGGCACCTCCTACGAAGTCGTCGGAACCCGGACAGTCGATGATGTTCAGTTTCTTACCGTTCCACTCGGTGTGGAATACGGTGCTGAACACGGAGTAACCATACTCCTGCTCTACGGGGAAGTAGTCGCTCACGGTGTTCTTCTGCGTGATGCGTCCACGACGTTTGATGATGCCTGCTTCGTACAGCAGGCTCTCTGTGAGGGTTGTCTTACCGGCTCCGTCATTGCCTAACAGGGCAATGTTTTTGATTTCATGAGTTTGATAAACTTTCATCAGTAGTTAGTATTTAAAGTATGAATAATGTCATTTCAGCGCCTCACGACACCGTTTTTCGGGCCATTTGGCGCGATTCGGTTTGCAATTTAGCGAAATCCTGCGACCCAGCCAAATCTTTTGGCCGTTTTTTGCGATATTTCTTGCATTGACTTGTTTCATAAGCTCTTTTTCCCTACCTTTGCCCCTATACATCTATATTATAGGAGGTATCAGAGCCACGCGGGAACGAAAATGGAAGCATACATGGAAGGAACGCCTGCCTTACGAGCCGAAAACAAGGGCGACGGGAGCCTCTGCTTGACGCACAATTGTCCGTCAAGGGAAACGACACGTCGTTGGAGCTCATACGACACGTCGCTTGGCTTGACGGACAATTGTGCGTCAAGCGAAACCTCACGTGGGCGAATCCGCAGGCATGCGGCGAGGGGGCTCTGGCTTACCGTCGTTCTGCTCTTGGCGTCGCTGCTCATGGGCTGTGGGCAGGCGAAGGAGGAGCACAGCCTGCTGCCCGACTCGCTCAGGCTGCAGGTGGGCGACGTCGTCTTTCGCCGCTGCACGGGGCTGACGAGCCGCGTGGTGATGATGAGCGACCGCGAGGGCATCTTCTCCCACACGGGCATCGTGGCGGATTCGGCCGGGCAGTTGATGGTGGTTCACGCCGTGCCTGGAGAAAGTGAGCGCCGCGACGAACCCGACCGGGTGAAGATGGAACCCCTGGGCAGATTCTTTTCCTCCCGCCAAGCCGTAGCAGCTGGAGTGGCGCGGCCCAAGGATGCCGAAGCAGGCCGGCGGGCAGCGGAGTACGCCCTACGACGCTATCGCGAGGGGACACTCTTCGACCACGACTTCGACGACAACGATACGACACGGCTCTATTGCACCCAGCTGGTCACTCTGGCCTACCGGCAGGCAGGCGTACGGCTGGTGGACTCGGTGCCCGAGATTATCGACCTCCCATCGTTCCACTATCGCTGCATTCTGCCCTCCCAACTGTTGCAGTCGCCACAGCTCCAAATCATTTTCACACACGAAACCAGCAAAAAAGTCCGCCGAAAGCACTGATTTCTCAAATATTATACTTAACTTTGCCTGTCCGCTAACGGCAAAAGCTTTTATGGAATAAAGAAAATGTATGTTTAACCCTAAATGAAAGAACAACTATGAAGAAACTCATCTTTTCAGCCATTGTGTGTGTATTGGCATGTGTAATGGTGGCCTGCAGCAACGGCAACTCGCCAAAGGCAGCAGTAACAAGGTATGCCGAAGCAACCATAAAGGGCGACTACAAGGCAGCCCTCGAACAGGTTTACTTCAAGGGTACGCCCGAGGAGGTTGCCAAGACGCGTGAACAGTATGTCAGCCTGCTCGAGGAGAAGACCAAGGAAGGCATGAAGGACAGCGACAAACCGACGGCTTTCAACATCGACAATGAGCAGATCGACGAAGAGAACGGCACAGCTGTCGTTACCGTCACCATGACCTATGCCGACGGGCACACCAAGACAGACGACATGAAAGTCCGCAAGGACGACAACGGACAATGGATGGTTGACGGAAACAAGTAAGTGGCTGGTCTGTACATCCATATCCCCTTTTGTCGCAGTAGGTGCATCTACTGCGACTTTTATTCTACCACCCTGCCTCCAGCGTGGCAGATGCCCTACGTCGAGGCCATTGCAGCAGAGCTGCAGTTAATAGGCCCTTCCCCTGGCCTCCCTTGTAGGGAGGGAGTAGTTACAAACCTAGACTCAACAGGCGATACATTCTGCTCCCTCCCTACAAGGGAGGGCGGGGGGAGAGTCTTCACCACCCTCTATCTCGGCGGCGGCACACCCTCACAGCTCACCCCCGAAGCCCTGCAGCGCCTATTCCTTCTCGTAAGCCAGCATACCATGCTGGCACCCGACGCCGAAATCACCATCGAGGCCAACCCCGACGACGTCACTCCCGAATGGATTGACCTGCTTCGCGACACCCCCGTCAACCGCATCAGCATGGGAGTGCAGTCGCTCGACGACAACATCCTTCGCACCCTCCGTCGTCGCCACACGGCACAGCAGGCCATCCGCGCCGTCCGGCTCCTGCAGGAGGCGGGCTACGAGAACCTGAGCCTCGACCTTATCTACGGCCTGCCGGGTCAGACGCTGCAACAGTTCGCGACCGATGTCGGACAGGTGCTTTCGCTGGGCATCCCACACCTCAGCGCCTATGCCCTGCAGTTCGAACAGGGCACACAGCTCTATCGGATGCGCGAGGCGGGAGAAATCAGCGAGGCCGACGAGGAACTGAGCCTCAGCTGTTACCTGACGCTCATCGACCTGACCCAAGAGGCGGGCCTGGAACACTACGAGATATCGAACTTCGCCCGTCCCGGCCATCGTTCGAGGCACAACTCATCGTATTGGAACGACTCGCCCTACACGGGCCTCGGAGCCGGAGCCCACAGCTACGACCCACAGGCCCATCGACGGAGTTTCAACTGCGAGGATGCGAAACTTTACATCGAAAGCATCAACGAAGGCCGTCTGCCCTCGGAGACCGAACTGCTCGACGACGACACTCGGTACAACGAACGGGTGATGCTTCGACTGCGCACCTGCGAAGGACTGTCGCTGCCCGACATCGAACGCGACTTCGGCCCCAAGCGCCGACAATACTGCGAACGCATGGCTGCGCCTCACCTCCTTGCCGGAAGGGTACAAAAAAAGGCGGGCGAGGCCATCTGCCTCACCCGCCAAGGTTTGTTCGTCAGCGACGACATTATCTCCGACCTGATGGTCTAATCGCGCATCTCTTCATACGTTATCTCATAGAAACAGGGGTACACGGCACTTGAAGCCTTGTCCGTACCCTGACTGTGCGGCACTATCAGGCGCACCTTTGCCAAATCGTCCTCGCCCGTCGTGTATCGGCTGAGATTGATGTATGACAGGGGTATCACCCAACCGTTGAGCACACGCGTCGGGGAGCTCGCCGTGGGTGCGTATGTGATGTACATAGCACCGCCCTTGTTGACGCTGAGGTTGAAGCTGGCTGACAGAGTGCCCGAATTATTGCTCACGTCAATGACATCGGGACTTTGTATCCAATAGGGCGCCCTGTTGGTGCTCTGCAGGCTGTCGCCCAAGATATTGTACTCCCAGTAACGGCAGATGACACGGGTCGATTCGCCGGGCTTCAGCTTTTCGCCCTTACCCTTCCGCACAATCTGCATGTAGATGCCCGTATTCTTGAAGAGCACATACTCGTTCTTCGACACATCCGTCATGGAATCCTGTGCCTCGAAGGTCTCCTGGTCTATCTCCACAATCTTGGGCATGTTGAGCAACGTGTCGTTGTTGGCACCAATCAGCACCACCGGGTCGCGCTCCAGGAAGGCCTTCACCACCTTACGTTCCTTTTTCTTCAGCTCTGCATACGACTCATCGTCCTTGCAAGAGGCACAAAACACACAGAGCAGACATAGACCACAAAGGGATAAAATATACTTTCTCATAGTTATTTATTAATTCTTCAATTCTTCAAGCCTTCAACCTTTCCTCGTATTTCTTCACCGCAGTCTGCACCACCTGTATGGCCTCGTCCATCGACATACGCAACGAGCCGCCGGCAGCATTCTTGTGTCCGCCACCGTTGAAGAACTCGGCGCACATCTCGTTGCACGGGAAGTCATCGACGCTGCGGGTGCTGACACGTATCAGGTCCGGCTGTTCGGTATCCTCGCGCAGGAAGATGCTCAGCCGCATACCCTCCATCTGCAGGGGCAGGTTCACGATTCCCTCCGTAGCCCCGTTCTTTACGCGGAAGTGCTTGCGTTCCTCGTTGGTCATCGTGATGAGGGCGGCATGATGGGGCAACATCGTCATCTTCACATACAGCAGATAACCCATCAGGCGCATGCGTGCCTCGCTGTAGGTATAGAAGATGTTGCGATAGATGCGGTCTTTGTCGATTCCCGTCGTGAGCAGTATGCTGACGGCAAGGAACACTTCGGGACGGTTGCTGCCGTAGGCAAAGTTACCGGTGTCGGTCATCATGCCTGTATAGAGGGCTGTTGCCTCCTCGGCTGTCAGTCCTTCGGTCCATCCCATGTCGAGCATCACCCGCAACAGCACTTCGCAGGTGCTGCACATCTCGGGATGCGAAACGATGAGCTGGCACGGAGCCTCGGGGTCGAGGTGGTGGTCTATCATCACCATCGGAGCCTTGCATGCCGCAACTCTCTCGTCCAATGGGCTGGCCATGCGGCTGAGGGTGTTGAAGTCGAGCAGCAGCACCAGGTCGGCCTCTGCCAAAGCTGCATCCACACGGTTCATCTGCCGGTCGGCCTGCAGGATTTCCTTTGCTGTGGGTATCCACTGAAGGAAGTCGGGAAAGTTGTTCGGTGCGACAGCCGTCACCGTCTTGCCCATCCGACGGAGCAGCAACGTGGCTGCTGCCATGCTGCCAATGGCATCCCCGTCTGCATTCTGGTGGCAGAACAGGACGATGTGCTTGGCCTGGTCCACCAGTTGACGCAGTTGGCCGACCTCCTCCTTACTTAATAACTGTGATAATGTCATTCGTTTGTCTTTCCTAAAATCATGTTCACGAGAACTGTCACGTCGGCTATGCTCACGGTGCCGTCGCCGTTCACATCAGCAACTTCCAGCTCATATTCAACCGTCTTACCCAGAACGATGTTCACCAGTGCCGTCACATCGGCTATGCTCACGGTGCCGTCGGCATTCACGTCGCCCAGCATGGCTTTCACTTTCTGGTAGAGGGCTATGACTTTCTGTTTTTCATAAGTCGAAGACTGGTAATAGCGGAAACGTTTCTGGTTGCTGGCAGCATTGAAGCGCAGATAGGCGCCACCGGTGCTGAGGATTTCCACCTCGCCCTCGTCGTCTATCGACAGCGCATTGACATAGGCTGTTTCCATGCTCGTATCCAGTCCATTGCTATCCTTCGTCCGGCCGATGTACTGTCCCTTCTGGCTCTTGATGGTGTAGCCTCCGTCCACTTCTTCTATAGTGAAGGCAGCGGCATCAGTTCTGTCGGTATGGGCAATCACGTCGTCGTTGATAGTCACACAGATCGTATCATAGGCTGCATCCAGGATATCCAAGTCTCCGTTCATGGCCACACTCTCGCCCTCATAGACAATCAGGTAAGTGCCAGTCCAGTCGTCGGGTTCGTCAGTCACCTTCACGTAATCGCCAGGCAGAATGGGTTGCGGTTCAAGCTCGGGCTCGATGACAGGTTCAGGCTCGGGTTCAGGTTCGGGAATCGTGCCATCGAAGGGATTCTCGTATGCTGATGCGTTGAAGGCCGTCTCCATGTGCGTGCCCCAGATGTATTGTTCCAGGCCATCGAAGTCGATGAAGGGATTGCGGTTGCCCTGTATATTGAAGACCGAATCGTTACGCGTCCGTTCCACATCGCTGACAGGATCCTGACGACTCCATTTCAGGTAGAGCTTGTAGGCCCACTCCTGCAGTTTGGGATATTTTCCGGTCACCATGCTGTTAGCGCCCTCGCCCTGCACCATCTCCAAGTCCTCGTAGCAGGTAATGACATAGAAGTAAGCACGTGCGAAGTCGCCCTTCCATTCGTCGGCGGGTTCCCACAGGCTGACCAGCCCATTGTTGCCAGCCTGTCCGCGACCCACCTTGATGCAACCGTTGTCCCATATCTCGGTTTTCTTGGCCAGCGGCATAGTGACGACGCCCATACCATAGTTGCTCTTTGCCAGATTTGCATAGTGTTCACTGGGCATCAGATGGTGCAGGTCGGTGTATGCAGGGTTCTTGTCCCCACCCCACCACGACTTCGGGAAACCATGTTCCTTGTCCATGCCAGAGACCGTCACGCCCTGTTCTCCGAACTCGAACGTCTCATTGCTGTAGCGGTCTATCACGGTATTGTTCTCTCTGCGGTCGGTCAGGTAATAGTATTTCCACAACGAGCCATAATCCTTCACGTCGTGCGGATTGATAATCTGGCTGAGTGCCGTCTTCAGTTCGGCCTTCATCTTTCCGTTGGCATTCTTATAATAGGAGGCTCTGCTGAACGTCTGCGCAACGAGCGCGACGGACAGCCACAGGAAGAGGTTTATCGACAGGAATCGCAGGTTCTTCATAAGTGCCCAGGTTTGTTATTCGTTTGTCCTTCCAAGAATCAGGTTCACAAGTGTCGTCACGTCAGCCACGCTGATGCTGCCGTCGCCGTTCACATCGGCAACCCTGGGGTCGTACTGTCCCCGCTCATCCCTTCCCAAAATGATGTTCACCAATGCCGTCACATCGGCCACGCTGATGCTGCCGTCGGCGTTCACGTCGCCATTAAGGACAGGGACATCATCATTTTTCGTCTTCACATAAAGTGCAATGGCCTTTTGTGCGCTATATGTCGAAGACTTGAAATAACGGAAACGCATCTGATCTGTCGCTGCATTGAAACGCAGGTAGGCTCCGCCACTGCCGACAATGTTCACTGTGCAATCGGCGTTTATCGATATCGCATTGACAAAACTTGTTTCCGAACTTGCCTGCAAACCATTGGAATTGCTATTCTGTCCTATATACAATCCCTTTTGGCTCTGGATAGTATAGCCACCATCTACTTTCGAAATGGTAAAGGCTGCAGCATTGGCCTCATCCGAATCGGCAATAACACCTTCGTTGACACTGACGGAAATTGTATTTTTTACAACATCCAACTTATCCAACGCTCCGTTCATCACCAACCCATTATCCTCACATACTATCAGATATGTGCCACTCCAATCGTCTGGTGCAGAGGTTACCTTTACGTAGTCGCCCTCGACAACAGGTTGCGGTGTGGGCCCTACGCCATCCTGCTTAACAACGATGGTGTATGATGCCTCAGCCGAAAGGTAGGTGGCCGTTGCTGCCACAGTGGCGGTAATGGTCGTGCTGCCTGCAGCCAGTGCTGTCACCATGCCGGACTGCACATCTACGCTGGCCACATTGGGATTGCTGCTTGCGTAGGAAACCGTGCCATTACTGTTCGTGGTGAGCTGCTGCTGGTACGTATTGCCCACCTCCAGCGTCTTGCTGGCCAAAGCGAACGAGGCGGTCGGTGTCTGCAACGAAGGTGTATCACCACCATAGGGATTGACATAGGCAGTCGTACTGAAGGCCACATTCTTATAGTCGCCCCAGATATATTGTTCCAGTCCTTCGTAGTCGACAAACGGATTGCGGTTGCCCTGCACTTCCTCTACGGCATTGTTGCGCTTACGTTCAATGTCGTCGATAGGGTCTTCCTGGGCCCAACGGACAAACATCGCGTAAGCCCAGTCGGACAAAGGCTGGTACGTATTGCCCGTGAACACACCATTTCCCCAACTCGGTGCCTTGTCCTGATAACACGTGGCCATATAGAAATAGATACGTGCCAGGTCGCCTTTGATATCGTAGCCTGGCTCAAATACTGTGCCTTGATAGCCCAGGCCGCTCTTGGCCGGTCCCTTCTTACAGTAGTTGTTGTTTGATTTATAAGTGGGATTTACAACCTCACCAAAAGGATAATTGCCACGTTGATTGTTAACGTAACCGTCAGTAGGGATCACATGCACAATGTCACTCTTGATCTTACCATCACCAAACCATGACTGGGGAACACTATGCTCACGGTTATAGCAATCCCCCTCACCCTGATAGCTACCGGCCTTGTCGGTCACATGTCTATAGTTCGTAGTCTTGGAGTACCAGTCACGCACTTTTCCATCAGATCGAGTATCCGTCTTCTTGTAGCCCTCGTACAGTCCATCGTAGCTGGTAACGTCAGGGTTCTTGATGATGTTATACATCGCCGTCTTCAGGGCCTCGCCTTTCTTTCCGTTGGCATTCTTATAATATGTTGCCACGCTGGTCGTCTGTGCAACGAGCACGACGGACAGCAGCAGGAATATGTTTATGGATAGTAATCTCAGCCTCCTCATAATACTAATGTCTTACCTCTTACATTATTAATGTCTCACTCTCTACTTTACTAACGTCTTGCGTCCCTGAATAATGTACACTCCGGACCTGTCTATGCGTTGCTTACTTCTCCCCGTCAGGTCGTACACTGCGTCAGCCTCATTCTTCATTCTCAATCCTTCATTCTTCATTTCACTGATGCCGTCATGTGTATCACCGCGACGATAGAGTGCAACAGGTTCCTGTCCCGATTTGTAGAAGCGGAAGCGCTTCTGTCCGCTCTGCGCATTGAATCGCAGGGTGTAGCCCGATGCCGTGGTCAGCACGGCCTCGCCATCGCTCACGGTGATGGTTGTGGCAATGGGGCTGTCGCTGGATTCTATGGTATTCTTGGAGGCTGTCGCTCCCAAGTATTTGCCGCTGCGCCCACAGACCGAATACGTGCCGTCGCCCATCTTCGCTATGGTGAACTCGGCAGCCTTCGTGGCATCGCTTACCTCAATGGTTCTCTGCCCCGTGATATTTACGGCTATCGTATTGTTGGGCTTGTCATATTCCGACAATCCGCCGTCCAAGGCCACGTCCTCCTCTTCGTACACAATCAAGTACGTACCGCTCCAGTCGTTCAGTCGCTCTGTCACCTTCACGTATGTTGTACCGTCGGACGGTCCGGGGTCAACACCCCCACGGTTCACCACAACAGTATAGCTGGCCACAGCCGAACTATAGACACTGGTGGCAGCCACCGCAGCCGTAATCGTGGCAACGCCCTCTGCCAATGCCTTCACCAGTCCGCTGTTGCCATCGACCGATGCCACCGAACTGTTGGAGCTCTCGTAGGTCACTCTGCCGTCGCTGTTCGTGGTAAGTGTCTGCTGATAGGTTTCGCCCACATTCATAACCTTCCGCCCCGTGGCAAAGCTCACGTCGGGAGTCTTCAAGGCTGGCGAATCGCCACCGTTCGGCCGTTCGTAGTTGCTGGCACTGAAGGCCACGTTCTGATAGCTGCCCCAGATGTATTGCTCCAGTCCCTCGTAGTCGATAAACGGATTACGGTTGCCCTGTATGCCATAGACCACTTCATTGCGCCTGCGCTCCAGGTCGTCCACGGGGTCTTCCTTGCTCCACTTCAGATAGAGTTCATAGGCCCAAGGCTGCAGTTTGGGATAGGTATTGTTCTGCATCGTGTTGGCGCCTTCGGTTTGCACCAGCGACTTCTCTTCGTAGGCCGTAACAATATAGAAATAGGCGCGCGCGAAGTCACCCTTCCACTTGTCGGCAGGTTCCCAGAGGTTAACGGTACCATTGTTACCAGCCTCTCCTTTACCCACCTTGATGCTACCGTTCGTCCACGACTGACTGGTCACTATGCCCATACCATAGTTTCCCTTCTTGCTATTGGCAGTGGCATCGCTGGGCATGACGTGCTGCAAGTCTGCACCGATGCCTGTAGTGCCGCCTCCCCACCACGACTGGGCAATGCCGTGTTCCTTGTTCATGCCGGAAACGGCGGCGCCCGTGTTTCCCGAGAAGTAACGTTTCTCGTTGCTATAGCGGTCCACCACCTGATTGTCGCTCAGGCGGTCCGTATCGTAATACCAGCTCCAAAGCGATCCATAGCTCTTGACGCTGGGGTTGCCCACAATATTGTATAGGGCTGTCTTCAGCGCCTTCTGTTTCTGTCCGTTGGCAGATGCATAGTACGTTGCCTTGTCAAAAGCAAACGCTGTTGCCGATAGCAGCAATAGCGCATACAGGACCCAGAATCTGACCTTGTTGTCTGTCATGCCGATATTAGATTATATTCACAATATAGTCCACGCCGAAATAGGTGATGAGGGCAGCAATCCAGCCGAGCACCACCTTGCCCGATATCTTGCGGAAGTACCACCACATGCCCATGTCCTCGCTCTTGAGCAGGGCGTAGCCCGCCGTGCTGCCGATGGGCAACAGGCAGCCGCCCACACAGGCCGACAGGACGATGAGGTGCCAGTACTGGCCGTTCTGGGTGAAGAACTGCTGGTAGGTGGTCATCGACTCGGAGGCAGGCAGCACATCGTAGATGCTGACTGCCGAAAGCACCAGGCAGACATTGTCCAGCACGGCGCTGAGCACACCCATGGCGACGGAGAAGACGTAGATGTCGTGAACATGCATGTCCACCCAACGTCCCAGAGCCGACATGGCCCCTATCTCCACCAGGGCACTCACGGCCAGCGCCACACCTATCAGGAACATGATGACCTGCAGCACCTCGTACTGCAGGCGACGGTCGCTGCCGGGGAGGGTCAGGGGCTGCTCGGTGCGGATGCTCGTGTGGTTGAACACCTCGTTCAGCACCCAGATGACGCCCAGCACACACAGCGAACCCAGGAACGGGGGCAACAGCGTGAGCCTGTGGAACGTGGGCACGAACCACAGTCCGCCGATGCCCAGCACCAGCATCACTATGCGCTGCCACAGGGGAATGGCCGCATCATCGCCGCGATACACAATGTGCGGACGGTTGATGTCCAGCGTGTCGGGCAGGTCGTAACTGATGAGCAGGACGGGAATGGCCGTTGCCACCAGGGCCGGCAACAACATGGCCTGGGCAAAAGCCGTGGGCGTGACGGCCCCCTTGGTCCATATCATCAGGGTGGTGACGTCGCCGATAACCGTGAACGAACCACCGCAGCAGGCAGCCACCACGATGGCCGCCCCCACATACAGACGCTGCCTGCGGTTCGACAACAGCCGGCGCATGATGGTCAGCATCAGCACCACGGTAGTCAGGTTGTCCAGGTTGGCCGACAGCAGGAAGGTGATGAGCACCGTCCCCCACAGGAAGCGCCGCTTGGAGCGCGTGCGCAGGAAACTTTGCACGAAGTCGAAGCAACCATTGTCGCTCAGCACCTCCACGATGGCCATCGTCGAAAGCAGATAGAGCACGATGCTGCAGAAGTAGGCCGAATGCACCGTAAAGGCATCGTGCACAGCCATCTGCTGGTCCACGCCCGAGCACAGGTACAATATCCAACCCACTACACCTGCGAGCATGGCCGTCGTGGCCTTGTTCACATGTGTCACATGTTCACTGGCTATCAGTAGATATGCCAGCAACATAAGTATAACGATAACGATGGTCATAGTCGTGCCTTACCTCCTAATCTACTATTTACAGGCTACAAATTTACATCAAATTATCGGTATGGCAAAAGATTTCCCTGTTTTTTGCGTTTTCGTCCTATGGACACGCCTTCATCTTTTTCGGAAATGATGCAGGAAAAGAGAATTTCGCTTTTATCGTTTAATTAGTTTTGTGGAACGAATCCGATCGATAATCACAGTATCGTCTTCGATATGGAAAATGTTGGCCAAACCACGAGACATTACGCTGGTAAGGAATGCAGTTAATTCAAGAATATCTCTCTCTGCACTTTCGTCAATCCTGACTTTGTACGCTGTCATAGTAAGCATTTACTATGTATTTAAGTTTTCCGAAATACTCTTCCGGCGTCATCCGTTTTCTTTTACCATATTTCTGATTTGCTTCCAGCATCAGTCTCTCAAAATTATTATTTAACCAATCGGACTTCTTATCATCTTCACCGGATAAATCGAGTCTGGATGCTACAGTACGAAACATCGTTGCTGTACTTCCGAATGGTACTGCAGGCTCGGCAACTGCAGCCGTAGCGTCATTCTGAATCTCGTATGGTTTCCTTTTCATGTCATGCGAACTTTTTCGATGCAAATGTACCACAAATGTGCGACACTTGCAAATTTTCACTCCACATTCTTCCATCCCCCCCCAGCCTGCACTGATGAAACAAAGAGGGCACAGCGCCCATTGCGCTGTGCCCCGTCTCTGTTTTATGCCGCTGTGCGGCTTGTGTGCGACTAATCCTCGAACTCTGTTTCGTCGTTGCCCCAGATGTCCCAAGAGTTGTCCTCACGGGTCCATCCGCCCTTGTTTCCACTGACAGTAGTCGTCGATTTCAGCAAGGAACCTTCGAGAATGGTACTCATGACCTTCACGTTTACAATCACCAATTTGGGCTGCAAATATATCTTTT
>CACZRZ010000175.1 GCA_902783655.1 uncultured Bacteroidales bacterium | reverse complement strand
CGGCATAGACCCACTCGTTCATCCTCTTCCACAGGGCGCGCACCTCGGGGTCGCCCTGTTCCCATTTCACCAGCATGTCGTGAGCCTCCTTGATGAGCGGTGCCTCCTGCTTGGCCTTTTCCTCGGCCTCCTCGTCGGCCATACCTTCGGCCATGTATTGCCCCTTCAGCGCCTTCACTTCCTCGCGGTAGTGCTTGTCGAAGGCCACGTAGTAGTCGCCGATGAGGTGGTCGCCTTTCTTGCCGGAGGATTCGGGTGTCTCGCCGTTGCCCCACTTGAGCCATGCCAGCATCGACTTGCAGATGTGTATGCCACGGTCGTTCACGATGTTGGTCTTCACCACACGGTTTCCGTTGGCCTCCATCACCTGTGCCAAGGCCCATCCCAGCAGGTTGTTGCGGACATGTCCCAGGTGCAGGGGTTTGTTGGTGTTGGGGCTCGAGTATTCGATCATCACCAGCGGGCTCTCGTCCGTTACGGGACGGAAGCCAAAATGTTCCTGCGAGCGGATTTCCTGCAAGAGCAGAATCCACTGGGCAGGAGCGATGACCAGGTTCAGGAAGCCCTTCACCACATTGAACTTGGCAACAACGTCGGGCACCGTCTTCACGAGGTGTTCGCCCAGTTCCTGTGCCGTATCCTCGGGGCGCTTGCGACTCATCTTGAGGTAGGGGAAGACGACGAGCGTCACGTTGCCCTCAAATTCGGGCCTGGTCTCCTGCAGCTGTACGCTGTCCACTGTCACTTCCTGGCCATACAGTTCGCGTATGCCGTCCACCACGGCCTGACTTATCTTATTCGATATCTCCATAGTTTTTGTGTCTGTTTATACCTTAATATATTATATAATGGGCGCAAAGGTACAATTTTTTTTTGACATAGCCAAACACAATCCGACGAAGTCGCAGGCTATTCTTCACAGGCTTCCGTCGGAAAGTTCCGCCATCGCCGATGGATGTACAGCCATCGGCGGTGTCCGTACATCCATCGTCGATGAACGGCCGTTCATCGACGATGGCGGAACTTTTCCTCACGAGCTTTGCAAAGTCTCGGCAATTTTGTCGGCATTCATGCTGCGTGCGCTGGCATCAAATATTTCCTTGTACAGACCTCCCTGGCGATACACCTCCTCTGGCGTACCGCTCTGTACCACACGACCTTGTTCCAGGACATAGAGCTGGTCGGCGTCGATGATTTGGCCTATGTTGTGGGAGATGATGATGACCGTTCGGCCCTGTTTGATGGCATCTATCGAAGCCTTGATTTGTTCGGTGGCGATGGCGTCGAGCGAGGCCGTTGGTTCGTCGAGGAAGATGATGGGCGGATTCTTGATGAACATGCGAGCTATGGCCACACGCTGCTGCTGACCTCCGGACAGTTGCAAGGCCTGTGACTGGAATCCGTCGGGCAGTTGCATGATTTGGTCGTAGATGTAGGCCTTCTTGGCAGCCAGGACGACGTCTTCATGCGTGGCCTGCGGGTTGCCGTAACGTATGTTTTCCTCGATGGAACCGCTGAAAATGTGATTCTTCTGCAGCACCAGTCCGATGTGTTCGCGCATCCATTGTGTGTCCCATTCGCTCAGTTCGTGTCCGTCGAGCGTGATGCTGCCCGACTGGGGCTGGTAGAACTTGTCGAGAAGGTTGACGATGGTGCTCTTGCCGGCACCGCTCAGTCCCACGAGGGCCGTAATCTTGCCCGGACGAATCTGCAGGCTCACCTTGTGCAGTGCCTGCGTGCCGTTGGGGTAGGTGAAATCGACATCGCGCATCTCCAGTTCGCCTTGTATGCTTTCGGGCTTGTACTTTCCGGATTCCTCCACCTCATGGTCTGCCTTCAGTATGCCAAAGAAGCCTTCGGCATAGATGAGGGCGTCGTTCATGTCGTCGTAGATGCGGTGGAGCTGTCGGATGGGTGCACTGACGTTGCTAAAGAGCATGACGTGGTACATGATCTTACCGATGGACATGCCTGGATAGTCGATGAGTACGAGGTAGGCCGTCAGGATGATGATGAGCACGGTGCCTATCTGTTCGAGGAAAGTCTTCAGGCCGTTGAAGAGGTAGCGCTGGCGTCGGATGCTCATTTGCTGGTCGGTCATGTCCTGCTGCAGGTGGCGCTGGCGCTCGCCCTCGATGGCTTCGCGGTTGAACGACTTGATGACACTGATGCTCTCCAGTATGTTCAGTATGCCCTGCGACACGCGTTGGTGGTTCTCGAAGACCTGCCGGCGGCCGCCCTTCATGTAGCGGGCCTGTATGTAGGTGACATAAAAGTAGAGGGGCACGATGCACAGGGCCACCAGCCCGACATAGACATTGGCGGCAAACATCAGAGCCAGCGCCAGGATGGCACTGGTGAAGAGGGGGAGAATCTCGATGAAGAAGTTATCTACCGTGTTCGAGAGACTCATCACACCGCGGTCGATGCGCGACTGCAGGCGGCCCGTCTCGTTGTCGCCCGTGTTGAAGAATGCCATGCGGAACGACAGGATGCGGTCCACCACGGCCAGCGACAGGTCGCGGCTCACCAGGATGTGCATCCGCTCGCCGAAGTAGCGCTGGAGGAATGTGACTACGGCACTCACCACTTCCTTGCCCAGCAGGATGGCACTGATGGCAATGAGGATGCGGGCCGCCTGGCCCCAGGTGAACGAAGGGGCCTGGATGAGGGCGTTGATGGCATCGACGGCACGGTCCAGCACTACGGCATTGACCTGGGCCATGAGGCTGCTGACAAAGGTTAGCACGATGGTCACGGCCACCAGCCACCGATAAGGGCGGACGTAGGGAATGAGGTTGCGCAACAACCCCCAGATGTTCATCTTCATTGTATTTGTTCGTGGATTAAGAGCCTCCGACTCGGACGGCCCGTGGATGTTAATGGAATTCTAAATGTTGAAACGCTATGAAAAAAGGGAGCTACGCAATCGCAGCTCCCTCTTGTGCATGTTTGCTCTGTCGCAGATTGCTTAAACAACAGCAGCGAGCTCAGAACCAACCTTAACCTTAACCACCTTCTTTGCGGGGATGGTGATGGTCTGCTTGGTAGCGGGGTTGATACCCTTGCGGGCAGCACGCTCTTCAACGCTCAGAGTGAGGACGCCGGGCAGTTGAACCTTCTCACCCTTCTTCAGGGCATCCTTAACAGCGTCAACAGCAGCGTCAACAGCTTTCTTTGCGTCTACTTTGCTCAGGCCTGCGATCTCAGCAACCTTTGCGATCAATTCAGTCTTGTTCATAATCTTAGGTTAATAAGTTAATAAATAAGGTTTTTCTTTATCTCTTGCGAACAAATTTAGGTAAACTTATGGTATTGACAAAGAAAAATCATGAAAAAATAGTTTTTTTACGTAAAAAAAACATCATTCGACCTGTTTTGTGCTGTAATTCCGCTTAAAATGCGTACTTTTGCACGTCGAAAACAATGAAATTTGCGATTATGAGAGACAATATGCCACCTATAACGAAAAATCTGCTCATCATAAACATTTTGATGTATCTGGCGAGCTTCGTGCTCAAACGTTACGATATCGACCTGAATGCTTTGTTGGGACTGCATTTCTTCAAAGCCTCGGACTTCCGTCTTGACCAGATTTTCACCTATCTGTTTATGCACGGCAGCTTCGAGCACTTGTTCTTCAACATGTTTGCCCTGTGGATGTTCGGACGCATCATTGAACAGGTGATGGGACCCAAGCGCTTCCTTACCTATTATATGGTGTGCGGCATCGGTGCCGGACTGATGCAGGAACTGGTGCAGTACATCCATTATCTGAGCATACTCCCCGACCTGCCTCCCGTGCCCGGCGACCAACTGGCCGAGGCGCTGAACGGCTGGAACACCGTGGGGGCTTCCGGTGCTGTCTATGGCATCCTGCTGGCATTCGGAATGACGTTTCCCGACGAGCGCCTGTTCATCATCCCCATTCCATTCCCCATCAAGGCCAAATACTTTGTAGTAGGCTATGCTGTGGTGGAACTGCTTTCAGCCATGCTACGCTCCAACGACGGTGTGGCGCACATGGCCCATCTGGGTGGCATGCTCTTCGGTTTGCTGCTCCTGTTGCACTGGCGCCGCCCCGGCGGACTGCAGAAGCGCATAAGGGACTGGTGGAACAAACAGCGGACGCCCAAGAAGAGTTCGTTCCATTATCAGAAGAATGCTCGATTTTCCGATGAAATGGACTATAATGAACGTCGCAATGCCAATCAGCAGGAGATAGACCGCATCCTGGAAAAGGTGAAGTCGCACGGTTACGGAAGCCTCACGGAGGAAGAGAAACGCAAACTTTTTGACGCAAGCGGAAGGTAATGGCAGAAAAGAAAAAACGGTCGGCATCCCTGCTGCGCACCTTCCTGGTTAATCTTTTCCTGGGGGCCAACATTGCCACACTGGTTCTGTTGTGGACATGTTGCGCCACAACGTGGATCGACCCCTCGGCACATCCGCGCATTTCCGTCATCGGACTGTTGTTCCCCATCATCCTGCTGCTCAACCTGATATTCGTACCCTTCTGGCTCATCTATAAACCCCGAATGCTGGTGGTGCCCATCTTGGGCATGGGCCTCTGCGGAGGGTACATCCTCGACTACTTCCCCATTCACCACAACAGCAGCGACGAACGTCCCGACTTGGTTGTGTTTACCTGGAACAGCCATTACTTAGACGGCTGCACCCCCGACAGTACGTCCTTTCTGACCGACTATCTGTTGGAGCAGGAGGTGGACGTGGTTTGTATGCAGGAGGCAAATTCTTCGGCAAAGTTCGATGCCTTTTACGAATCCATGCGCCAGCACGGCTATAACATCGAGCGCAACACGTCGTCGTCCATGGTCATGATTTCGCGGCATCCCATACTCAAGCTCGAAACACTGCCGTTGGAGTCAAATAGTACGAACACAGCTACGTGTGCCGACATTTTGGTTGGCAACGACACGCTGAACGTTTTTAATGTCCATCTGGAGAGCAATGCACTCTCGGCCGAGGAGAAATCGGAGTATGGACAGACGATTACTGCCCCAGAGCGTGACAAGGTGAAAAGCGAGGCACTCTTCTTGACAGGCAAGATTGCGGCAGCTGCCCGCTATCGTGGCAGTCAGATAAACGAGTTGGTGGAGCGCATCGACAGTCTGCCCGAGGGGCGCCGCATATTGTTCTGCGGCGACTTCAACGACACTCCCATCTCCTATGTCTATCAGTGCATTAATCGCCGTTTGCAGAACGCCTATCGCCGAGGCGGCAATGGTGTGGGCGTATCGTTCAACGAAACTTTCTTCCCCGTCCGAATCGACAACATTTTCTATTCTTCCCACTGGCAGTGCCTGGATGCTCAGGTCGTGCGCTCCATCACCGTTTCGGACCACTATCCCATCATCGCACGACTGAAAAACAAGGAAAAATAGTACTCATAAGGTATTATTTTTACTTTTTACTTTTTACTTTTCACTTTTTTTCGTACCTTTGTGCGCTATTTGCGCGTATATGCGCATGGATGTGTATTAAATTAAGTAAAATAAACCAAAATTATTAAAACATGCAAAACAAAGGATTCGTAAAACTGATTGCAGTCCTGCTGGCACTTATCTGCCTGTTCTACATGAGCTTTAGCTGGGTAGCCAACTACCACGAGAACAAGGCAGAGAAGATTGCCGCCCTGAGTGGGGAAGAGGCAGGACAGAATTATCTGGACTCTGTACAGAACAAGAAAGTGTACATGAACGTCTGGACGTTGAAACAGTGCCGTGAGATGGGTCTTGGCCTCGGTCTGGACCTGAAGGGCGGTATGAATGTGATTTTGGAGGTGAGTGTTGCTGATGTGGTTAAGGCCCTCAGCGATCACAAGGAAGCCACCAACCCCAACTTTGCCAAGGCTGTAGAGGCAGCTCAGAAGGCAGCCAACAAGGGACAGGGCGACTTCATCACGCTCTTCATCCGCGAGTACAAGCAACTGGCTCCCGAGAGTCAGCTCCGCGAAATCTTCGCTACCCAGCAACTGCGCGACAAGGTTAGCACCACCAGCACCGATGCTCAGGTGGAGAAGGTGCTGCGTCAGGAGGTGAAGGCTGCCATCCAGAACTCGTACAACGTTCTGCGTACCCGTATCGACCGTTTCGGTGTCGTTCAGCCCAACATCCAGGCCCTCGAAGGTCAGGAAGGCCGCATCATGGTGGAAATGCCTGGTGTGAAGGAGCCCGACCGTGTGCGTAAGCTCTTGCAGGGTAGCGCCAACCTGGAGTTCTGGGAGACCTACAATGCCGAGGAAATCTATCAGACCCTCTACGACCTCGACAGCCGTCTGGCTGCTGCCAATGTTGGCGGTGCAGAGGCCGACACCACAGCCGTGGCTGAGGATGCTGAAGTTGCCGAAGTTGCCGAAGAGGCTGAGGCCGATACCGCAAAGGCTGAGAAGAAGACCGACCTGGCTGCTGCCATGAACAAGGAAAAGACAGCCGAGGCTGCCAATCCTGCCGACATGGAGAAGGCTCTGAAGGAGCATCCCCTGCTGGCCCGCCTGCAGGTACAGCCCACGATGGGTTGCGTCGTAGGTATCGCTCACAAGCGTAACCTGGAGGCCATCAGTGCCCTGTTCGAGACTCCCGAAGCCAAGGCCGCACTGCCCTCTGACCTGCGTCTGAAGTGGGGCGTGAAGGGTATCAACGACGGCGACGGTGCCGACTACTACTATCTCTACGCCATCCGCGTCACCGAGCGCGACGGTCGTGCTCCACTGGAAGGTGATGTCATCACCGATGCCAGCGACTCCTACGACCAGATGGGCCGTCCCTGCGTGAACATGAAGATGAACATCGACGGTGCTCGTCGCTGGGCTCAGCTCACGAAGCTGAACGTGAAGCGCTGCATCGCCATCGTCCTGGACGACAATGTTTACAGTGCTCCTACCGTACAGAACGAGATTACCGGCGGTAGCTCTGAGATCACCGGTTCGTTCACCGCTGAGGAGACCAAGGACTTGGCCAACGTGCTGCAGTCGGGTAAGATGCCTGCTCCCGCACACATCGTCAGCGAGGAAATCGTAGGTCCCACCTTGGGTGCTGAGTCCATCCGCATGGGTGTGTACAGCTGTATCCTGGCCTTCGTCATCCTGATGTTCTACATGATTGCCATGTATGGCTTCATCCCCGGCATGGTTGCCAACTGTGCCCTGTTGCTGAACCTGTTCTTCACCGTAGGTATTCTGACCTCTTTCCAGGCAGCCCTCACCATGAGCGGTATCGCCGGTATGGTACTGACCCTGGGTATGGCCGTCGATGCCAACGTGCTCATCTATGAGCGCACGAAGGAAGAAATGAAGTCGGGCAAGCACGTTCGCGAGGCCCTGGCCGCTGGTTACAGCAACGCCTTCAGCGCCATCTTCGACTCTAACCTGACCTCTATCATCACCGGTATCATCCTCTACTACTTCGGTACGGGCCCAATCCGCGGCTTCGCCACCACTTTGATTATCGGTATTCTGGTCAGCTTCTTCACCGCTGTGTTCTTGACACGTGTCGTTTACACCGAGATGCACAACCGCGACAAGTGGCTGGGCCTGACCTTCAAGACCGCCCTTGGCAACCGCATGTCGTTCAAGGATCCCGCCTTCAAGTTCATGCAGAACTACAAGAAGAGCTTCGCCCTCTTCGGTGCACTGGCCCTCATTTCGCTGTGCTTCGTCTTCGGTCGTGGCTTCTCTAAGAGTATCGACTTCACGGGTGGCCGTAACTTCGTTGTCACCTTTGACAAGCAGGTACAGCCCGAGCAGGTTCGTGGTCTCCTGGCTACAGCCTTCCCCGAGAGCAACACTTCGGCCATTGCCATCGGTACCGATGGTCAGACCATCCGTATCTCTACGAACTATCGCATCGACGAGGACGGCATGGAAGTGGATAGCGAAATCGAAGAGAAACTGTTCCACACCCTGCAGGATGCCGGCATTCTGGCCGCAGACCTGGAACTGGAGACCTTCATCAACCGCGACGTGCGCGAAGGTGGTTCTATCATCTCGAGCCAGAAGGTAGGTCCTTCGGTGGCTGAGGACATCACCAACGGTGCCATGATTGCCGTAGGCCTGTCGTTCATCGCCATCTTCCTCTACATCCTGCTGCGCTTCCGCAACTGGGCATTCTCCATCGGTGCCATCACGGCTCTGATTGTGGACATCATCGTCATCCTGGGTGCCTACGCCATGCTGTGGGGCTTCGTTCCCTTCTCGCTGGAAATCGACCAGACCTTCATCGGTGCCATTCTGACGGCCATCGGTTACTCCATCAACGACAAGGTGGTAGTCTTCGACCGTATCCGTGAGAACCTCGGTCTCTTCCCCAAGCGCGACCGTCAGATCCTGTTCAACCAGTCGTTGAACTCTACGCTGAACCGTACCATCAACACCTCTGTCAGCACCTTCATCGTACTGGCCGTCATCTTCTGCATCGGCCTGTTCTTCAAGGGCGCCGACTCCATCATCAGCTTCTCATTCGCTATGATTCTGGGTGTCGTTTGCGGTACCTTCACCTCTATG
>CACZRZ010000174.1 GCA_902783655.1 uncultured Bacteroidales bacterium | reverse complement strand
GTTTCATCGGCATCGAAGACACTGTAGCCAAGAAACCTGGTTCCTTCGTCCGACACATCGAACTCCATAGCAAAGTCGAGAATCTTGTCCGCATAGAATGGTTCCACGACGATGCCTCCCTGTTGGCGGATAATGCTTTCGATGCGCCGGAGCGTGGCATTGTCCGGTTGACCGTTTGGGACGAGGATATTGCCGCGACCCGAACTGGACCAAGGGGACTTGAGAATTGAAGATTGAAGATTGAAGATTGAAGATTGAAGATTCTTGCTTCTCTGCGCTACGCAAGCGTCCCTTTGGGCCGAGCGGAAGATTGAAGATTTGACTTCGTCGAGACTGGTGCAGAAACGGGCTTGGCAGGGGATAATCTCACCGTTCCACTTTGTCCTACTCATCTTCGTATAATACTCCACCCCGAACTGGCGGCTGGAGAGACGTCGAAGTTCAGCCAGCCACTCATCGCTGGGCAGATGGTCGGCGGCAATGCCCATGCGGAGGTAGCGCTGACGGGTGGCCAGGCTCCATCCCCAGGGACCTGAATCCCAAAATCGCGACAAGGTTGCCAAATCGTCCTCCATCTGCTGGATGTGGCGCGGCGGAAAGTACTGGCGCAGGTTGGCAGCCAGGGCCATGTCGTTGGAGGGGTTGAAGATTGCAGGCAGGGGCATGGGGGATGTTCGATGTAAAGTGTAGAATGTAAAATATAGAATGTAAAGTGTTAAATGTAATGCAAAGGTACGTTAAATAATGCATAATTCATAATGTATAATTCATATTATTTTGTAACTTTGTAGCAATTTATATGCAATGAAACGAATATTACTGCTCATTACACTCGTTTTTTGTGCCCATTTAGCATGGGCGCAGAGCGAAAAAAAGGACACCGCACAGACCGACACCACACTGCAAGGTGCGAAGATGAAGGAGGTGCTGGTGACCAAGGACAGACGTCTGCCCATCTTCGTCAGTCCAAAGACCAAAGAGGCAACTCCGCATGTACCTTCCGTCAGCGACATCATCGGCAAGAAGGCTACGGACATGATTATGCATCCCTTTGCCTTCAAGTCGCGCAAGGAGGAACGTCGCCGCAAGAAGGCCTTGAAGAAACTGTGGGAGTATGAACACATAAAGACCGACGGCGAACTGCTGCGCGAGGCACTCATTCGCGAAGGCATCGACCCCGACAGCCTGATGCGTGAACATATGAAATAAGATTCAATTCATAATTCATAATTCACAATTCATAATTCATAATTCACAATTAGGCTACGCCCTTAATTAATTAAAGATATCGTAATTCGTAACTAAATAAGACTATGGCAGATTTTAAGTACGCGCCCATGTTCCAGTTGGGCAAGGACGAGACAGAGTATCGCCTCCTGACGAAGGAGGGAGTTAGCGTTGGCGACTTCGAGGGCCACCCCATACTGAAGGTGACACCCGAGGCACTGACCCTGTTGGCACAGCAGTGTTTCCACGACGTGGAGTTCATGCTTCGCCGCAGTCACAACGAGCAGGTGGCCAAGATATTGCGTGACCCCGAAGCCTCGGAGAACGACAAGTACGTGGCCCTGCAGTTCCTGCGCAATGCCGACACAGCTGCCAAGGGCATCTTGCCCTTCTGCCAGGACACGGGAACGGCCATCATCCACGGTGAGAAGGGTCAGCAGGTGTGGACAGGCTTTGAGGACGAAGAGGCTCTTTCGCGCGGTGTATTCAACACCTATACACAGGACAACCTGCGCTACTCGCAGAACGCCCCGCTGAACATGTACGACGAAGTGAACACCAAGTGTAATCTGCCGGCACAAATCGACATCGAGGCCACAGAGGGCATGGAATACCGCTTCGTGATGGTGGCTAAGGGTGGCGGTTCGGCCAACAAGACCTACTTCTACCCCATGACCAAGGCCACCATACAAAACGAGGGCACACTATTGCCCTTCCTGGTTGAGGAGATGAAGCACCTGGGAACAGCCGCTTGTCCTCCGTACCACATCGCCTTCGTCATTGGTGGCACATCGGCCGAGAAGAACCTGCTGACCGTGAAGCTGGCCAGCATCAAATACTACGACTCGCTGCCCACCACGGGCGACGAGACGGGCCGCGCCTTCC
>CACZRZ010000173.1 GCA_902783655.1 uncultured Bacteroidales bacterium | reverse complement strand
CGGCTATCCCCACAATGTGGACCTCATTGCCAGCGACGAAGGTTTTGGCAAGAACGACTTCGTGGAGACCACCCGCCCACTGGTCATCGTCACGGCTCCAGGGCCGGGCAGCGGCAAGATGGCAACATGCCTCTCGCAGCTCTACAACGAGAACAAGCGGGGCATACGGGCCGGCTACGCCAAGTTCGAGACCTTCCCCGTATGGAACCTGCCGCTGAAACATCCCGTGAACATTGCCTACGAGGCAGCCACTGCCGACCTCAACGACGTGAACATGATCGACCCGTTCCACCTGGAGGCATACGGAAAGACAGCGGTCAACTACAACCGCGACATAGAAATCTTCCCCGTACTGAATGCCCTGTTCGAAAGCATCTACGGCGAGAACCCCTACAAGTCGCCCACGGACATGGGTGTGAACATGGTGGGATTCTGCATCTCGGACGACGAGGTGTGCAGCGAGGCTTCGAAGCAGGAAATCATCCGCCGATACTATGCCGCCACCAACAAACTGGCCGAGGGAGGCGACAACGAGAAGGAGGTGAGCAAGATACGCCTGCTGTTCAATCAGGCAAAAATAACCACGGCATATCGTCGTGTCACCACTGCCGCCTACGAACGGAAGATAGAAACAGGCCATTCGTCGTCGGCCATAGAACTGGAGGACGGCACCATCATCACCGCCAAGTCCTCTCCACTGCTGGGATGCAGTGCCGCCCTGCTGTTGAATGCCATGAAACATCTGGCCGACATCGACCACAAGCTGAAACTCATCCCGCAGAGCATCATCGAACCCGTACAGAAGACCAAGACGGAATACCTGGGAGCGCAGAATCCACGGTTGCATACCGACGAGGTGCTGGTGGCACTGTCCGTCCTCTCGCAGGACGACGAGAACTGCCGCAAGGCCCTCAGGCAACTGCCAAAGTTCCGGCATTGCCAAGTACACTCCACCGTGCTCCTCAGCGAGGTGGACCGCAAGATATTCCAGAAACTCGGATGCGGCCTCACCTGCGACCCCGTGAGAAAAAAATAATCAATACACATACCCATATGAAACGTCTTCTATTCCTATTATCAGCTGTAGTCATCATGAGTGCCTGCAAACAGACAGACGAGAACATCATCACACGTAGCGACATCCAGTTGGAGAGCGATGTCATGACTCCCGAAGCCCTGTGGGCAATGGGCCGCATAGGCTCGTACAGCGTCAGTCCCGACGGCAGCCAGGTGGCTTATCAGGTCAGCTATTACAGCGTCGAGGAGAACCGCAGCAACACCGTCCTCTACTGCCAACAGCTGGGCGACTCCGTTCCCCAGATGATGGGTCTCGGCAGCGACCCCGTATGGCTCTCCGACGACCGTCTGGCCTTTGCCTCCAAGGGCGAGGTGTGGACGATGAACGCCAAGGGCAAGGCCCGCAAGCAACTGACCAAGACAGAGGGCAGCGTCGAGGGCTTCCTCTTCTCGCCCGACCAGAAGCAGATTATCCTCATCAAGCAGGTGCCCTATCACGACATCATTGCCGAACGTCCCGCCGACCTGCCAAAGTCAACAGGCCGCGTCGTGAACGACCTCATGTATCGCCATTGGGACCACTACGTAGAGAGCATACCCCACCCCTTCGTCTTCTCCGTAGGCGATGGTTATGCCATCGCCAACGAAGGCAAGGACATCCTCGAAGGCCAGCCCTACGAATGCCCCATGGAACCCTTCGGCGGCATAGAGCAACTGGCATGGAGCACCGATTCGAAGCAGATTGCCTACACCTGCCGCACGAAGAAAGGACTCCAGATGAGCATCTCCACCGACTCCGACATATTCCTATATAATATAGAGAACGGAGAGACCACGAACCTCTGCAAGCCCAACGGCTACGAGGCTCTCGAGGTTGAACCTACCAAGACACTGGCCACACAAGCCGTCAACGCTGCCGAGAACCTGCAGAACAACGTCGGCTACGACCAGAATCCCAAGTTCTCGCCCGACGGACGCTACCTGGCATGGACCTCCATGGAGCGCGACGGATACGAGGCCGACCGCCTCCGCCTGTGCATCTACGACCTCCAGCAGGGCACCAAGCAATACGTCACGGAGACCTTTGACTCGAACGTCGACGACTTCTGCTGGGCAAGCGACAGCAAGACGCTCTACTTCCTCGGCGTATGGCATGCCACGGAGAACCTCTACCGCACCGACCTCGAGGGCAATGTGCGCCAGCTCTCCGACTATCAGGCCGACTTCGGTGCGCTGGCACTCCTGCCTTCGGGGGGCGATGGAGATAGACTATTATTGGAGCGCCACGACTACATGCACCCTGCCGACCTCTATCTCTGTTCCATAGTCGGTGATGCTGTCGCCGACATCTCCCAGGTCACCCACGAGAACGACCACATCCTCTCCCAGATAGCCGCAGGCAGCAGCGAACCAAGATGGATAAAGACCACCACGGGCGAGGACATGCACTACTGGATCATCAAGCCCCCTCACTTCGACCCATCGAAGAAATACCCCACCCTGCTCTTCTGCGAGGGCGGACCGCAGAGCCCCGTCTCGCAGTTCTGGAGCTATCGCTGGAACTTCATGATCATGGCTGCCCAGGGCTACGTCGTCATTGCCCCCAACCGCCACGGTCTGCCGGGCTTTGGCCTGCAGTGGCAGGAGGAAATCAGCGGCGACTGGACAGGCCAGTGCATGCAGGACTACCTGGCAGCCATCGACGATGCTTGTCAGAATCTCCCCTATGTCGACCGCGACCGTCTGGGAGCCGTAGGTGCCTCGTTCGGCGGATTCTCCGTCTATTATCTGGCAGGCCACCACGACAAGCGCTTCAAGTGCTTCATTGCCCACGACGGAGCCTTCAACCTCGAGGCCATGTACACCGAGACGGAGGAAAACTGGTTCTCCAACTGGGAGTACGACGATGCCCCCTGGAACAAGGACATGACCGCCCGTGGCCGCAAGACCTACGACAATTCTCCCCACCGCTTTGTGGACCGCTGGGACACGCCCATCCTCTGTATCCACGGCGAGATAGACTATCGCATCAATGCCACCCAGGGCATGTCGGCCTTCAATGCTGCACGCATGCGAGGCATCGAGGCACAGCTGCTCATCTTCCCCGACGAGAACCACTGGGTGCTCCATCCGCAGAACGGCATCCTCTGGCAGCGCACCTATTTCGCATGGCTCGACCGCTGGCTGAAGGAGTAACACATCTGACGCCCGACAAAACAAACCGCTCGCATTCCCAACGTGGATGCGGGCGGTTATTGTGTCGTACAGCAACTTATCCCCAAAGGATTTCTCGCCGTAGGCGACTAAACATGCATGACCGATTTGTGGTAAAAACCTTATTCGTGTAATTCGTGCTCCTCTTTGGTGCCACCCATCTCGTCGAGCTTCTTTTCAATCTGGGAGAGTTTCCTGAGGACCTCGTCGTTGTTGTCCGTAGCCATTGCATCCACAAAGATGCCGTTGACGAGGCTCATGCCGATGATGCCACCCAGGAAAAGCAGGAGCGAGAAGAAGATACGTGCAAAGACGGCCATGCCAGCCCCGCTGCTCGCAGCTATGGCCTCGGGCATTTCGTACCAGCCCTCGACGGTGAACAGGCGGAAGATGGAATAGACGCTGATTGCCGGGTTGCCGAAGTACTGGGGGGCTGCAATGCCGAAGAGGAACGTCGTCAGGATACTGAATATCAGCAACAAGACGCCCAGCCCGATGGCCACGATGAACGAAGCCCTGAAGGCCACCCGTATGCCATTCAGGAGGCTGTCGATGTTGGGAATGAACTTCAGCAGGCGGAAAGACTTGAAGGCGCGCATGGTCCTCAACGACAGCAGCACGCTCGTGCCGGGGAAGGCGAATCCGAAGAGGTTGATGCAGGACGGGAGTGCCAGCAGGATGATGATGAAGTCGAAGCGGTTCCATCCGTCGGCCCAATATGTCCGGAAGCCCCGCACACGTATCTTGACCAGGGCCTCAACCAAGAACAAGAGGGTGAACAGACTGTCGATGATGAGCAGGGCAATGCTCTCGCGAGTGATGAACCCACTGATGAAGATGATGCCCGTGTTGATGAACACCAGCACCAGCATGACATGGTCATTGGTAAAGAAACGTCTTGCCAGTTCCATTCTCGTACGTGTACCGCCCCTTTCGGCTTCTTCCTAAGTTATGTTCAGGCACAAATGTAGGAATTATTTTCGATACCTCCAAGCATTGGGCCTGTTTTCTTTTTATCTACAAAGAAATCCCCGCTCCTTCACGTGGTGACGAGAGGGAGCGGGGATGAAATGTGCAGGGGGGAGCCTCGTTGTCAGTTCCTGCCCAGGATGAGGTTGACGAGGGCAATTTGCACTGGTTGTGCTCTTGTCAGCAAGCGGAACTTAAATCATTTTATAAGTATTTTCTTTCGGCCAATAATGTTGATTCCTTTGCGAGCATCCTTTGTCTGCCTGCCGCAGAGGTCGTAATAATGAATATCCGGGCTCTCCTCTCGGGGTGTAGGAGCTATGGCTGTGATTGGCGATTGGTTGACATTCATGTTCTCATTGTGTACCAGAGCCCACTGTTCAGCGGCTTTTCCTCCGAGGACGATTCCACTTTCCCCGTCTGCCATTTCGATGGGGGCAGGCGAATCTGTCAGGGCGATGCCGTTCCCCACTCTCTTGGCAAACTTCTTGGCACCGATATTATAAAGGTAGTGTTCATCGCCCCATTCTATTATCTGCCAGCAGTGATTGGGGTTGTCCTCGTTGATGCCATTCACGGGCCGGTTGGTATCTATGCAGTCATTCACGGGGTCATACACGGAATACGTAAACCTCTTGACATTCATTAGTGTGTAGGCCTTTTGAGAAGACACCTGGTTTTTCGCCGTTGCCGTTTCGCGGATGTTAATGAATTTATACCATATTCTATCATAGGCATACACATCCCAGCAGTCTGTGGGCACATAGAGTATTCCGTGAGCATAAGTCTGTTCCGTAAAGGAGTCAGCATCAAGTTGGGGAGGAATGTTGCATCTGACAAAGATGTCGTGTAACTTGCATTCGGAGAACGCACCGCTATTAATACTTGTAATGCTGTTGGGGATGGTGACGGAGGTAGCCCAAGATCTACATTTTGCTATACTTACATTCTTTATTAATAAACCATCATCCGTTTCTTCATCACATAAAGTAGCACCCCAATTTCCATTATCCATCAATGCTGAGTTATTAATGAAACAATCTGGCAAAAAATAGCAGCCAGAGAACGCAGAGGAGCCGATGCTCGTCACGCTGTTGGGGATGGTGATGGAGGTGAGGCGGGAGCAGTTCTCGAACGCACTGCCACCGATGCTCTTCACGCTCTCGGGGATGGTGATGGAGGTGAGGCCGGAGCAGCCAGAGAACGCAATCCAGCCAATGCTCGTCACGCTGCTTGGGATGGCGGTATTCATGCACCCTGCAATTAAAGTGTTAGTTGCAGTCTTGATGATGGCATTACAATTATCACGCGAAGCGTAATTCACATTTCCTGTTTCCACGCTGATGGAGGTGAGGCCGAAGCATTTATAGAACGCCTGCACGCCGATGCTCGTCACACTCTCGGGGATGGTGATGGATGTGAGGCCGGAGCAGTACTGGTTTTTGCAACTTGCTGTGTACCAGCATATTTCGATTAAAATGGTAGAAAAGTAAATATGTAGATTCTATGGATAGAGAAAAATATG
>CACZRZ010000172.1 GCA_902783655.1 uncultured Bacteroidales bacterium | reverse complement strand
GTCCGCTGGAGTATGTCCAACGAATGGTCGGTGGAGGCATCATCGACAGCCAGGACCTCCACCTCGTGAAGCGTCTGGTGCAGCAACGAGTGCAGAGCCTCGGAGAGATAAGGTTCTGCATTATATACGGCCATCAGGACGGAAACAAGGGGTTTCTGCGTCGTACGGAGAGGCTCTGCAACTATCGTTTCGTGTTCATTCATACCATAAAGACCATGCAAAAATACGAAATAAAGTGAAAAGTGAAAAGTGAAAAGTAAAAAAATAGAAGGAATTTTCTTTGTCATGTCGGATTTTATTGGTATTTTTGAGGCGCAATTAACCAAAACCACACACAATACTATGAGTGACAAGAGAACTTGCCTCTATGAGAGGCACATCCGTCAAGGAGCCAAAATGGTGAGCTTCGGCGGATTCGAGATGCCCATTCAGTACACCGACATTGCAGACGAGCACATAGCCGTCAGGACGGCCTGCGGTGTGTTCGACGTAAGCCACATGGGCGAGGTGCTGGTAACGGGCCGCGAGGCTGAACGCTTCGTGCAGCACATCTTCACCAACGACATCAGCGGCGCACCCGTGGGAAAGATTTTCTACGGCATGATGCTGCACCCCAACGGTGGCACCATCGACGACCTGCTGGTGTATAAGGAGGGGGACGAAAGATTCTTCCTGGTCATCAACGCGGCAAACATCGACAAGGACTTTGCCTGGATTTCGGAACAGGTGAAGGCGTTCGACGCCGTGGCTGAGAACCAGAGCGACTACTATGGTCAGTTGGCCGTACAGGGTCCGAAGGCCGAAGCCGTAGTGGAGAAGGTGCTGGGACTGCCCTGCCAGGAACTGGTATTCTATACGTTCAAGAAAATGGATGTCGGCGGAGAGGTTATCATCGTCAGCCGCACTGGCTATACGGGCGAGGACGGATTCGAGATTTATGCCAGCCACGGACTCATCCAGCAGATGTGGGACAAGCTGATGGAGAGCGGCGAGGCCAAGCCATGCGGACTGGGATGCCGCGACACGCTGCGCTTCGAAGTGGGCTTGCCCCTGTATGGCGATGAACTGACCGACGAGCTGTCGCCCCTGGAGGCTGGTCTGGGTATGTTCGTAAAGATGGACAAGGAGGAGTTCGTGGGCAAGGAAGCCCTGGCCCAACTGAAAGCCGAAGGCCTGAAGCGCAAGATTGTGGGCATAGAGCTGGAAGGCCGCGCCATTCCGCGCCACGGGTACGAAGTGGTGGCCGACGACAAGGTCATCGGCACCGTGACCACAGGCTACAACAGCATCTCGACGGGCAAGAGCGTGTGCATGGCCCTGCTGGACATCGACTATGCCAAGTTGGACACACCTGTCCAGGTGCGCATCCACAAGAAACTGCAACCGGGTGTGGTCATCAAAAAGAGATTCTACGATAAAAACTATAAGAAATAAAAGACCCACCCCTGCCCTCCCTTGAAGGGAGGGAGAAATCCCAGTAAATAAATATATAGTAATAACATTAACACCCACACCCCTAAGCGGTGTTCCTCCTCTTTAAGGGGAGGTTTAGGAGGGGTCTTATCTATGGCAAAAGTAATTGAAGGGCTCTACTATGCAGAGAGCCACGAGTATGTGAGAGTGGAAGGCGAGTATGGCTACATCGGTATCACCGACTATGCTCAGGACCAACTGGGTAACGTGGTTTACGTGGACATGCCCGAAGTGGACGACGAAGTGACAGCCGGCGAGGAATTCGGCGCCGTGGAGAGCGTGAAGGCCGCCAGCGACCTGTTCAGCCCCGTCAGTGGCACGGTGGTTGAGGTGAACGAGGCCCTGGAGGACGAGCCCGAACTCATCAACAAGGATGCCTTCGAGAACTGGATTATCAAGGTGCAGTTGAGCGACAAAAGCGAGCTGGACAACCTGATGGATGCACAGGCTTACGAGGCCATCTGTAAGTAAAAGGCCCTCCCCCATCCCTCCCCGAGGGGAGGGAGTGGTTACGTCTGAAACTTATTTTCCCTAAACCAAAATCAGAATTATAATGGAGAAAGATATGCAAACTGCGAAACATTCCACTCCCCTCCCTCGGGAGGGGCAAGGGGGTGGGGTCGCTTTCAAATATTTCCCCCATACCGCCGATGACATTCAGCAGATGCTTGATGTCATCGGCGTGCGGTCTTTAGACGACCTGTACGCTGAGATTCCCGAAGAGATAAAGCTCCACAGGGAACTCGACCTCCCCAGCGAGAAATCGGAAGAGGAGGTGCGAAGCATCATACAGGGACTGGCCGCACAGAACAAGCCGCTCGTGTGCTTTGCAGGAGCAGGCAGTTATGACCATTACACACCAAGCGTGGTGCCTTTCCTGGCCAGCCGCTCGGAGTTCAGCACCAGCTACACACCGTATCAGGCCGAAATCAGTCAGGGCACACTGCAATACATCTTCGAGTATCAGAGCCTGATGGCCAACCTGACGGGCATGGACATCTCCAATGCCTCGATGTACGACGGTTCGACAGCCACAGCCGAGGCCATGCTGATGTGCGTGGCTGCTGCCAAAAAGCGCAACCGAGTGCTCATCTCTGCCACCATGCAGCCCGCCGTGCTGGCTGTGGTACGCACCTATGCCAAGTTCCATGGGGTTGACCTCGTGGAAGTGCCTGAGAAGGATGGCGTGATGGACAAGGATGCTGCTCGCGAACAAATAGAGAAGGACGATGTGGCAGGTCTCATTGTGTGTCAGCCCAATCGCTATGGTCTCATTGAGGACTTTACGGGACTGGCCGACCTGTGCCACGAGCACAAGGCTCTGCTTGCCGTGAACACGATGGCCTCCGCCCTGGCCGTACTGAAGACGCCTGGCGAATGGGGTGCCGACATTGCCTGTGGCGAGGCCCAAAGCCTGGGCATACCGATGGGCTATGGTGGTCCGTACATTGGCTATCTGTGTACGAAGGAAGCACTGGTGCGCAAGATGCCGGGCCGACTGGTGGGTGCCACTACGGATGCCGACGGACGACGCACTTTCGTGCTGACCATGCAGGCCCGCGAGCAACATATCCGTCGCGAGAAGGCCACCTCGAACATCTGCACGGCGCAGGGATTCATGTGCCTCTACGTGGCCTGCTACCTGAGCCTGATGGGTCCGAAGGGCATGCACGAGGTGAACGAGCAGAGCTATGCCTCGGCCCACTACCTGCACGACGAACTGCTGAAGACGGGTAAGTTCGAAGAAGTGTTCCCTGGAAGTTTCCTCAACGAATTTACCCTGCGTGTCAAGGGCGATGCCCACAAACTGCGCGAGGCTCTGGCCGAAGAGGGCTACCTGCTGGGCGTTCCAACCCTGTTCAAGGAAAACTGCCTGACCATTGCCAGCACCGAACGCCGCACAAAGCAAGAGATAGACAACATGGTTGAATGCATTAAACGATAGTCCTATGAACAGAACATACTATGGAAAGTTGATATTCGAACTTTCGAAACAAGGTCGCGTGGGCTATTCGTTGCCCAAGAATGAGTTTGAGGGCTACAGCCTTGTTGAGTTGGATGCGACTCTGTCGCGTCAGACAGAATTGTCGTTGCCAGAATGCGACGAACTGACTGTGGTGCGCCACTACACCAACATGTCGAACAACAACTTTGGTGTGGACACGGGCTTCTACCCCTTGGGCAGTTGCACCATGAAGTACAATCCGAAACTGAACGAGGAGGTGTGCCAGTTGCCAGGCTTCAACCTGCACCCCATGACTCCTGCGAAGTATGCACAGGGCAGTCTGAAGCTCTACGACGAAGTGCAGAAGACACTCGCCGAAATAGCCGGTCTGAGCCGTTTCACCCTGAATCCCTACGCCGGAGCACACGGTGAACTGACAGGCCTGATGGTGATTCGAAGCTACCATATCAGTCGTGGCGACACTCTGCGTACGAAGATCATCGTACCCGACTCCGCCCACGGCACCAATCCCGCCTCAGCTGCCGTCTGCGGACTGCAAATCGTGGAGGTGAAATCGCTGGCCGACGGAACGGTCGATGTGGAGGCACTGAAGCCCCTGCTCGGTCCAGACATTGCCGGCATGATGATGACGAACCCCAACACACTGGGGCTATTCGAGAAGCAGATTCCCGAGATAGCCCGACTGGTGCACGAATGCGGTGGTCTGATGTATTACGACGGAGCCAACCTGAACCCCATGCTCGGCGTGTGCCGTCCGGGCGACATGGGCTTCGATGTGATGCACATCAACCTGCACAAGACCTTCTCCACGCCTCACGGCGGTGGCGGTCCAGGAAGTGGTCCCGTAGGTGTAAGGAAGGGGCTGGAACAGTTCCTGCCCAATCCACAAGTAAGACTCACCCCCAACCCCTCTCTTGTAGAGAGGGGGGCAGATACTTCTGCTTATGAGTTGCATTGCGAAACTACTCCCCTCTCTACAAGAGAGGGGCAGGGGGTGAGTCCTTATGTCTCCTTCTTCCTCGGCAATTTCGGCATCATCATCCGTGCCTACGCCTACCTGCTCTCCTTGGGCAAGGAGAACATACCGATGGCGGGCAAACTGAGCGTGCTGAACGCCAACTACATCAAGGAGTCGTTGCGCAGTCACTACAAACTGCCCATCGACACCGTGTGCAAGCATGAGTTTGTATTCGACGGTCTGCTCGAGGAGTACGGCGGAGACCACCACGATCCGGAACATGTAACCACACTCGACGTTGCCAAGCGCCTGCTCGACTATGGTTTCCATGCGCCCACCATCTACTTCCCGTTGCTGTTCCACGAGGCCCTGATGATTGAGCCCACGGAGACGGAGAGCAAGGAGACGCTGGATGACTTCATCGCCGTGATGAAGCGCATCGCCGAAGAGGCCAAGACCAACCCGCAGTTGCTGAAGACCGCTCCACACGACACTCCCGTTCGCCGTATGGACGATGTGAAGGCCGTGAAGGAACCGCACTTTACCTACTACAAATAGCCCCTACCCCTCACCCTTCCCGAGGGGAGGGAGTATATACTATAACGAAAACCATAAGAATATGAACAATAGTAACTACTCCTCCCCCTCGGGGGAGGCTGGGAGAGGGGCCGCTGACCTCATCATCATAGGCGCAGGTCCTGGTGGATACGAAACAGCTGTCCGCGCTGCCAAGGCAGGACTGCAGGTAGTTGTCATCGAGAAGGAGCACCTGGGCGGCACTTGCCTCAATGCCGGTTGCATCCCCACCAAATGCCTTTGTCATTCTGCAGAAGACCTCCCCCCAACCCCCTCCCAAGGAGGGGGGGACGACCCATCCGCATATCTCAGCGCTGCTATCGCACGCAAGAATGAGGTGGTGGAGAAGCTGAAGGCTGGTGTGGCTCAACTGATGAAGACGCCGGGCATCATGCTCGTTGAAGGCGAAGCTCGCTTTAGCCCCTCCCCAACCCTCCCCCAAGGGGAGGGAAGAAGGCACACCGTAGAAGTCATTACTCCCTCATCGTCTGAGAGACAATGGGAGGTTTTCACAGCCCCCAACATCATCATTGCCACAGGCAGTGTGACGAAATTCCTGCCCATCCCCGGTGCCCATGCCGAAGGCGTGGTGACCAGCACCGAACTGCTGAACCTCACCACCCTACCCCAGCGGCTGGCCATCATCGGCGGCGGAGTCATCGGACTGGAGTTTGCCAGCATCTTCCAAGCCCTCGGTTCGCAAGTGACGGTGATTGAATTCTGCAAGGAGGTCCTGCCCCAGTTCGACCGTGACCTGGCCAAGCGCCTGCGCACGAGCCTGAAGAAGCGCGGCATAGAGTTCCACACCAGTGCGGCTGCCAAGGAGATAAGAGGACTCTCCCCCAGCCCCTCCCTTGTAGGGAGGGGAGCAGATGCTTCTGCTACTGAAGAGGATAAAGTAACCGCCCCCCTCTCTGCAAGAGAGGGGCAGGGGGTGAGTCTGCTTTTCGAAGAAAAAGGCAAGTTGCAGAGTGTGGAGGCCGACCTGGTGCTGATGGCCGTCGGACGTGCCGCCAACCTCCAGAGCCTGAACCTTGCTGATGTGGGTATTGAGACGACACCACGCGGCATTGTGGTGGACGACAACATGCAGACCAATGTGCCCGGCATCTACGCCATCGGAGACGTGAACGGCCTCATCCAACTCGCCCACGCCGCTTCGGCACAAGGACGTGTGGCACTGAACCACATTCTGTCACCCACCCTTCAAGGGAGGGTCGGGGTGGGTCCTATCCCCAGTGCCGTCTTCACCGTACCCGAAGCCGCAATGGTGGGCCAGACCGAGGAACAACTGGAAGAAGCCGGAACGGAATACCAGACCCACAAGGCCATGTATCGTGCCAATGGCAAAGCCCTGGCTATGGAGGCCGAGGACGGGCTGGTGAAGATACTGACCGACAAGGAAGGCAAGATTCTGGGATGTCACATTCTGGGCGCTCACGCCAGCGACCTCATTCACGAGGTAACCCTGGCCATGCGCCTCGGAGCCACCATCCACGACATTGCTGACACGGTTCATGCCCACCCCTCGCTGAGCGAGATTCTGCTCGCTGCTGCCGAGGCATAGAAACAGGTCCTACGTCGATGGGCTTCAATCGACGTAGGGCATCGCAAAAGGGTATAATAAAGCATCGCAGCCGACCCCGTCAGAACGGAATCGGCTGCGATGTATGTATTATATCTGCTGATGCGATGCTTATGCCTTCACACGACCCAGATAAGAACCGTCGCGTGTGTCGATTTCCACGATCTCGCCCTCATTGATGAACAGAGGAACGCGAACCTCGGCACCCGTCTCCACCTTGGCAGGCTTCAGGGTGTTCGTTGCAGTGTCGCCCTTCAGGCCAGGCTCAGTCCAGGTGATAGCCAGATGAACCTTTGCAGGCAGTTCGGCATAGAGCACGGTCTCGCTGCTGGCGTCAACCACGACCTCGACGTTCTGACCCTCTTTCATGAACTTCACACCCGTAATCTGGTCCTCGGGAATGTTAATCTGTTCGAAGGTCTCGTTGTTCATGAAGATGAAATCCTCGCCCTCCTGATAGAGGTACTGATAGGGACGACGCTCCACGCGGACGTCTTCCAGTTTTTCACCGATGTTGAAACGACGCTCCAGCACATTGCCGCTTACAACGTCCTTCAAGGTTACGTTCATGATGGTGTTACCCTTTCCTGGCTTGCGGTGCAGGAAGTCGATGCAGAAATACAACTTGCCATCCATGCGGATGCAAGTACCTTTTTTGATGTCTTGTGAATTGATCATAAGAGATATTTTGATGAATAATTACTGTTTTAACTCAATTTCGGGCGCAAAGTTACGAAAAAATTTGCACGTGTCAAAAAAAGTCCGTAATTTTGCACGCCGAAATTAATAAAAACGATATAAAAACGATGAAAAGAACATTCCAACCCCACAATCGCCGTCGCAACAACAAGCACGGTTTCCGTCAGAGAATGGCCACCGCTAATGGTCGCCGCGTATTAGCCAGCCGCCGCGCCAAGGGCCGCAAGAAGTTGACCGTTGCCGACGAGCGTCACGGCAAGTAATCCTTCGGATTCCTAAGATTAGGGATTAGAGATTAAAGAAGGGGCATCAAAGCAATTTTGATGCCCCTTGCTTTATTATTTCGCAATTCGTAATCCGTATATCGTAATTATTTTGTAACTTTACAACCAAAATACGATAGTATGACCGGAAAAGAGTTCAAACAGAAAATGCTTAGTCCCATTCTGTGGGGCAATCTGCTGGTGATGGCACTGGTGGCAGTGCTGCTGGCCGTCGGCGTATGGATAGGACTGGGGAAATACACCCACCACGGAGAAGAAATCATTGTGCCCGACGTGGAAGGCAAGCTCATCGGCGATGTGGAATACACCCTGGAAATGATGGACCTGCAGGCGGTGGTCGTGGATTCCACCTACGACCGTTCGCGCCCATCCGGTGCCATCATGGTTCAGTTGCCCAAGGCCGGCAGCAAGGTGAAGTCGGGCCGGGAGATATACCTGACCATCAACTCACGAGAGTCGCCCACCGTCAGTCTGCCCGACATTGCCGACAACTGCTCGTTGCGCGAGGCACAGGACCGTCTGCGACAACTCGGTTTCCGACTGGGACCCGTGGAATACACCACCGGCGACAAGGACTGGGTGTATGGTGTACGTTGTCAGGGCCGCACCGTGATGGCCGGTCAGCGTGTGCCCACGGATGCCGTCATCACCCTCATTGTGGGTAGCGGAACCAACGAGGAAGAAGAAATCTTCGACTACGACGACGAAGAAAGCGAAGACGAAGAAATCAACACCGAGACACTTGACTATGAATAGAGTCCCCCTTAGTCCTCCCATGAGGGAGGATGATTCCTCCGACCTTTTCGAAGACGACCTGTACTTCGAGGACGAGACCCTCCCCCCCACAGGGGAGTCGGAGGTGACTGCAGAGGAGGCCGACGGGGTCCTCTATGAGCACCGCCGTGTGGTGGCCGACAAGGGCCAGAGTCCCATGCGAGTGGACAAGTTCCTGATGGACCACCTGGGGGACACCAGCCGCAACCGCATACAAAAGGCAGCCGAGGCGGGGTTCATCCAGGCCAACGGTCAACCCGTCAAGAGCAATTATAAGGTAAAGGCCGGCGATGTCATCACCCTGATGCTCGACCGCCCCAAGCGCGATTGGGAAATCATTCCCGAGGACATTCCCCTGGATGTGGTTTACGAGGACGACGACCTGCTGGTCGTGAACAAACCGGCAGGATTCGTTGTGCATCCCGGCTGTGGCAACTTCAGCGGCACACTGGTGAATGCACTGGCTTGGCACCTGCGCGACGACAAACGTTTCGACCCGAACGACCCCACCGTGGGACTCGTTCACCGCATCGACAAGGACACCTCGGGCCTGCTCGTCATTGCCAAGACACCCGAAGCCAAGACCAGCCTTTGCCATCAGTTCTTCGTCCACTCCACACGCCGGCTCTACAATGCCCTCGTCTGGGGACCCTTTGCCGAAGACGAAGGTACCATCCGCGGAAACATAGGCCGCAATCCCAAGGACCGACTGCAAATGACCATCCTGCCCGATGACAACCCCACGGGCAAGCCTGCTGTCACACACTATCGTGTGCTGGAGCGCCTGGGGCATACGACCCTGGTGGAATGCCGGCTGGAGACGGGACGTACCCACCAGATTCGCGTCCACATGAAGAGCATCGGGCACACCCTGTTCAACGACGAACGCTACGGCGGACAGGAAATTCTGCGTGGCGAACGCACAGCCTCGTACCGTGCCTTCATCCACAACTGTTTCGAACTCTGTCCCCGTCAGGCCCTGCACGCCCGCACCCTTGGCTTCCGCCATCCCCGTACAGGCAAGGAAATGGATTTTACAAGCGAATTACCATCGGACATGACCGCCCTCCTGGAAAAGTGGCGGCGACTAAAATAATTGTAAATTGTGCGCTCGGCGTCCCGTAGGGTGACACTTGCGTAATAAAATGGAGCAAAAATTATGAACTGTGAATTGAAGAAAACAATAGCCATCATCTGCGGAGGAGACTCGGCAGAGCACGATGTCAGCATGCGCAGCGCAGCAGGCATCGAATCGTTCCTCGACAAGGAGCGCTACATTATATATAAGGTAGAGATACATGCCCGTCACTGGGAGGCCATCCTGGCCGACGGGACAAGGAGCATCGTCGACCGCAACGATTTCTCGTTCCGCGACGGCGACAAGACCGTGAAGCCCGACTACGCCTACATCACCATCCACGGCGCACCCGGCGAGAACGGCATCCTGCAGGGCTACTTCGACCTGATAGGCATGCCCTATTCCACCTGCAACGTACTGGTGGAGGCCATGACCTACGACAAGTTTGTGCTGAACAACTACATGCGCGGACTTGGAGTATCGGTGGCCGACAGTCTGACCGTGAAAATCGGACACGACAAGGAAGTGACGGATGAGGACATCATCTCGCGCATCGGCCTGCCCTGCTTCGTGAAGCCCTCGCGCGGAGGCAGCAGTTTCGGCACCACGAAGGTGAAGACGCCCGAACAGCTCCGACCCGCCATCGAGGTGGCCCTGAAGGAGGGCGAGGACGTGATGGTGGAGGCCTTCATGCAGGGCACCGAGCTCACCTGCGGCTGCTACAAGACCCGCACGGGCGGCCATGTGTTCCCCATCACGGAGGTGGTCTCGAAGAATGAGTTCTTCGACTATGCTGCCAAGTACAACAACGAAAGCGACGAAATCACACCGGCCCGCATCTCCGACCGTCTGACGGAGCGCGTACAGCAGCTGACCTCGATGATCTACGACATCCTGGGCTGTCACGGCATCATCCGCATCGACTACATCATCACCGCAGGCGAGAAGATAAACCTCCTGGAAATCAACACCACGCCAGGCATGACGGCCACCAGCTTCATCCCCCAGCAGGTGCGTGCCGCAGGGCTCGACATCAAGGATGTGCTGACGGAGATTATAGAAGACCATTTTGTTTAATTCATAATTCACAATGCACAATTCATAATTAAGGTTGTGCTACAATACCTTGATAACGCATTGTGAATTATATTATGAATTATGAATTATGAATTATGAATTCGATTCTATCCGTCCCTACAACGACGACGAGGTACGTGGGGCCATAGACAGTCTGCTCCACGACCGTCAGTTTTCGCGCATTCTGAAAGGCATCGCCCCCTTCCTGCCGCTGGGCATGAGCCGCGGTGTGCTGAAGTTGGCAACGCTGGGCATACATTCTACGCTCGGCTTCCAGGTGCGATTCATGAAACCCGTGGTGAACCATGTGTTGCGCAAATGTTCTACTGGGCACACGTTCCAGCACGATACCATCACATCAGGCCCTGAGCGCTACACCTTCATCAGCAACCACCGCGACATCGTGCTCGACAGTGCCATACTGGACGTGATGCTCTTCGATGCCAAGTTCCCCACAACCTGCGAGATAGCCATCGGCGACAACCTCCTCATCTATCCCTGGATTCGCACCCTCGTACGCCTGAACAAGGCCTTCATCGTGCGCCGAAACATCTCGCGACGCGAACTCTACGAGAGCAGCCTGCTCATGAGCCGCTACATGCACCACGTCATCCAGGAGAAGAAGGAGAACATCTGGATTGCCCAGCGCGAAGGCAGGGCCAAGGATTCGAGCGACCACACGCAGGAGTCACTTTTGAAGATGCTGACCCTCTCGGGCACAGAGAGCACAGAGAATACCGAGGGCACAGAATCTTTGTTGGAAAGCATCCGACAACTGAACATCGTCCCGCTCTCCATCAGCTACGAGTCCGACCCTTGCGACTACCTGAAGGCCAAAGAGTTCCAGCAGAAGCGCGACGATGCGGGCTGGAAGAAATCGAAGCAGGACGACCTTGTGAACATGAAGACGGGCATCTTCGGACAGAAGGGCCATGTTCACTACCAGACGGCACGCCCCGTGAACGCATGGATAGACGAACTGAAGGGACTGGACAAAGCAGAGTTCTTCGCCGAGCTGGCCCACCGAATCGACCACGAGATACATGCCAACTACCGGTTGTTCCCTAGCAACTACGTAGCTGCCGACCTGCTCAGCGGCACACCCACCCACACCAGTCTCTACAGCCACAAGGAGCTGGTAGGATTCGAGAAGTACATCAAGTCTCGCATCGAACTCATCGACCTGCCCCAGCGCGACGACGACTTCCTACGCGAACGCCTTTTGACCATGTATGCCAACCCCGTACTGAATAAAGAAAGGGTCCAAAAGGAGCCCCACCCCCAAACCTCTCCCGAGGGAGGGGAGTAGTTACTGACATAAAGACTACAATGAAAGCAAGATGAGGAATGAAAGTAAGATGAGGATAATACACAAACTGCAAAAGAAGTAAGATGAGGATAACACATAAACTGCAAAGGTATATACTCCCCTCCCTCGGGAGGGGCTTGGGGGTGGGGCTATTGCTCTGTGTCCTCTGTGTTGCGTGTAGCGACGACGACGATTCCTCCTTCCCCAACCTCCTCACCGAGATGGTGGACTGCCCCACCGATGCCCAGGGGACGATAAACTTCATCGTACTCGACAACGACACCAAGCTGTTCGTCACCAACCCGCAGAAAGAACTCAAGAAGAATGTCACGTACCGCTGTCTGGCCGACTATGCCCTCGAGGACGACGGCAAGGTCACACTCTACGGACTGAAGGGGTGTCCCGTCCTACGCGACTCGACGGATGTTGCTCAATTTGACCCCGTGAACGTCGTCAGCCTGTGGCAAACGAGCCGCTACATCAACCTCCACCTCATGCCTAAGACACAGGGACAGGGAGAACATGGTTGGGGATTCATCGCCGATTCCATCGTAGGCCGACATGCCTACCTCCGGCTGCACCACCGCCAGGGCAACGACCCAACCAGCTACAGCACCGACCTCTATGCCTCCCTGCCCCTCGACCTCGTAGAGGCCGACACCATCACCCTGAGCATCCGCACTTTCTCGGGCACAAAGGATTTCTCTTTTCCACAGTAAATTCAGGGTTTCTTCGGCTCCTTGTTCAGACGCCATACGACATGGGCCAATACGTAGCGGGGCATGACGTTTGTCCATGTCTCGGTACGTCCTTGAGCATTGACGGTGCGCGTCACATTGGAGAGTTGACCGAGAATATCAAACCCGTCGAGCATAACAAGTAGGCGGCCTTTGGCAAAGGGGCGACTGAGTCGGGCATTCCACACCACATCGTCGGTGTTCATTAGGTGGTCGGCATAACCACGCCGGCCATAAAGTGCCAGGTCTGTGGTCAGGTCGAGTTTCCACGGCAGGTGGACAATGGCATCCGCCCCTATGCGATAGTTGGTGGCCGTCATGTTCTGGAAGTCGGCCCGGTGGCTTGTGTAGCGGTTCATTGTTACCTGCGTGAAAAAGTTCAGCGTGTGCTTGCCGAAGGTGAACTTTAGCTTCGGATTGATGCTGAAGGAGAGTGTGCGGACAACCGATCGCATGGGCATCTCCTCTCCCATGAGGTCAACGCTGTGCTGATAGCCCAGGCGGGACGACACGCTCAGGTTGTGATTATGTTCCGTGAAATTATAGTTGAGTTCATGTTGCATGCTGGCTTCCCAGTTGCCGTTGATGTTATCGGGCCGATAGGTGCGGATGCCCGTCGTGCGGTCGTAGGTCTGTCCCATGGCAATGGCACGAAAAGTCGGGGCATAGTTCAAACTCAGCATGTTTGCAGCGTGTCGCTTCTTGTTCGACTTAGAGTAGGTCAGTCCGTAGTCGGTGCTGATGCTGCTGCGTAGGTTGGGATTGCCCAGACGCACGTTCATCGGGTCGCTGTCGTCACGGATGGCAGCCTTGTTCACAAGGTCGGGTTGACGGATGTTCACGCTCGGAGCGAACTGAATCCAACTGTCATTCGTAAACCTTATCCAAGGCTGTGCCCGGAACGAGAGCGTGGGGGCTGTGCGATGGAGCACGGTATCGATGGCACCGCGCTGGTAATCCATGCGTTGCTGCGTAATGTCGAACTGCGCGTCGAATAGGAGGTAGGCGGTGCCATAGGCTTTTTTGTCGAACTCATATCCAACGTTGGCAAAGAATTTGTGCTGATTGTCCACGTAGTGACTGCGGTGGCTGTTGGTGCGGTCGAGCGTACGTCGGTATTCGCTTAGGCTGGGCAGTTCGTCGATGGGACGGGCGAAGGAGGAGTCGGCACCCGAGAGTTGGTCGAGCCGATAGAGCGATTCGCGCTCTCGCTGGTCAACGTGGAGGTACTGATAGTATGTGAAGAGTTGGCGCCAGCCCTGGCCGAGCGGCAAGGTGTAGCCTATCATGCCGCGCATTTGCCACTTGCGACTGGGCGGCAGGTCGGCCAGTTGGTGGCGGAAGAGGGGCTGGGGGCTTACGGCTGCTTGGGGCTGCGATGGCATCGCTGCATACTGGACCTGCTGGCGCGAGAACAACTGGTGCGCCCGTTCGTAGTAGCGGCCGTCGATGGCAAAGCGTAGCACGTCGTTGCTGTTCTTCAACTTCAGCGTACCCCAAAGGTCGAGATCGGCATTGAGGTCGTGCCCTGCGCCAAGGTTCTCGCGCAACTGGCGGTTGATGAGCGTATCGCGGAGATTGGGACGCGCCGACATGGGCGAGAAGAGGTCGTCAAGCAACTGACGGCTGACCTCGGCCACGGGAGCCGTGAATGAAGCCGAAGCGGAGTTGCCGGTATTGCGGAAACGATGGTAATCAATCGTCGGTGCGAACTCCAACATCAGCCGTTCGTTCTTGTAGGTTAGGTGCTGGTAGGTCGTGAGTTTCCAGTCCCCGTCGCGACCGCGACTGAAGCGATGGTCGTAGGTGTCGCCCGAGGCAAGGAAGTTCTGTGTCGTGGCCACTTGTTCCTTCCGCTCCGTCGTATGCGTGGTCGTCGCATAGCCCCCGTAACTCCATTCCTTGTCTCGGCTCTCGATGTTCACCTCGGCAGCCACCAGTTCCGTACGGCGCAGGCCGCTGTTGCCACTGTTCCATTGGTTCTTGCTGTCGGGACGGCTGTCGTCATCCAGGTTGTTGGCATTGCCGATGAGGACGATGCGTGAGTGATCGGTATGGCGCATGGCAAAGAGACGGGCAAGGTAAGGCGTATGGTCTTCACGATAGCCAGAACCAGCCTCCATGTTGGCCAGCCAGCCCACCATATACTCCTTCTTCAGACGGACATCGATGACGTAGCGCTGCGTCCTGAGGTCTTTCTTGCCCAACCATTCGTTTTCCTCCGTCTGCTTATCGTAGAGGACAATGTCCTTCACCGTGTAGGCTGGCAGATTCTCAAGCAGCAGTTTGCGGTCGCCCTGGAAAAAGGCCTTGCCGTTCAGCAGGAGGTCATCGACGAACTTGCCATTGTGATAGATGCGTCCGTCGCTCTTCATCTCCATACCCGGGATTTGGCGCAGCAGTTCGTCCAGCATTGAGCCTTCTGCCAACTGGAAGGCATCGGCATTGTACACGATGGTGTCACCTTTATAATAGAATCGCACGCGCGAGGCCGTGACGGTCACCTCCTTCATCACCACGGCCTGCTTCTGCAAGTAGAAGGGCGGCAGGTCACGAGCCAGTTCGCGCCGACTGATGTGCTCCAGGGCATAATCGACGTAGGTCGTCTGATACCCGTCGAGAGAAATGCGGAAGATGTATTTCGCAGGTACTGCCGGAACGGAGAAGGTGAACTCCGGGCTATCCCACTTATCTCCCCTGTCGCTGATATAGTGCCGGGTGGCGGTGAGCGAATGAATAAGGGTGCTGTCCTCGCTGAGCAGTTCAACGGTTGCCCCGAGCAGCTGGTTGTGGGCCCGCGTGTCATTGACCGTTCCGTTTAGTTTCAGTATGCGTGGTTTGCAACTACTGTCGTACTGGACAATGATACGCTGCCCCCGGGTCCTTACCTTCACGGGCTGTCCTTTCGTAACGCGAGCCACGGCGTCAGGGATGCTGAGGTTACGTATTCTCACACTGACGGGCAGCGAGTCCAGTTCACTCGTGACGCACAGGATGTCGTATTCTCTTGTGGCGGCAGCCAGTTGGGTCAGAGCCTTGGCCAGCGTCGTGTTACGGAAATCGAAAGATACGGTTTGCCCAATGGCAAAAGTGAAGTTGAAAGTTATCAGTATTAGAAAGAATAATCGTTTCATTGTTTGTCCTCCTCATCCCTTATCATTACAAACAATGTATCGCGCTCATCGCTAACGCTGAAGCCCTCGAAGTCGTTCAGCATCGACACGAATGTCTCCAGCGGTTGACTCACGTGCCATCGGGCCAAGACTCGTATGCTGCCCAGACTATCATCCTGGAAGCATACCGAACGGCTGTAATGTTGGCCGACAATTTGCAGCACGCTGTCCAGCCGATCACCGCTAAACAAGCGCACGCTGTCCTTCGATGCCTCGGTCTTGTCCACTATGACTGAGTCGAGAGAAACAGGACGAGGCTGTGCTGATTTCTCCATCCTCGCCAAACGCACAGCGGCCCACGACAGTCCTCCGATAAGAAGGACTATGGCCACAACTGCGGCGATGCGGGAAATCCATAGGGTTTTCCTCGCGTGGGGTGACAAGAACTTGGTTGCGTCTTGCGAAGACGACGCGATGGCTCTCTTGTTGTCCTCAAACACGCCCAGGGCTTCGGCCCATAACTGTTCGTCTGTTTTCCGTTTTTCCATCGTGATATTTCTTTAATCCCTAATATCTAATCCCTAACCCAGAGTTCGCAACTCTCTAATCAATGCCTCCTTGGCACGACAGGCCATGACACGCACGGCACCTTCCGTCGAGCCTTGTATGGCGGCTATCTGTCTATGGCTCATTCCGTCGATGTAGCGCATGGCCAGCAAGGCTTGATAGTGCTGGGGCAGTGCCGACATGGCCCGTTGCACACGCCGTTCCTCCTCACGTTGTTCCAGGGTGGTGTGTGGGTCACGCTGACGAGCCGACAGGGTACGCACCGTGTCGGTAGGCAGTTCGTCCAAGGACAACGACTCGTGTCTCTGCAGACGTTTCGACTTGTTCAGGCAAACGTTCCGCGTGATGACCACTATCAGCCGCTGTGCATCATCCTCGTCCATCACTCTTTCGCCCATTCGCCATAGTGCCACAAGTGCATCCTGCACTGCGTCGAGGGCATCTTCTTCCCGATGGAGAATACGCATTGCGAGGGCTACCAGCATGGGCCGCATTTGCGTGGCAAGGGCTATGAATCGTGGTTCTTCCATACTTATATAACAACAAAGTTAGGAAAATGTTACGGCAAATTTGTGTTTTCTCTCGCTTAATCGTACCTTTAACCTGCGGTTTTAGGTACTACCGCTCGGAAAAAACAAAAGTTCTTTGCTTTTTCGCTCGCTTAATCGTACCTTTGCAGTCGATATGAAGAATATAGCAGTACTGATTTCGGGCGGCGTGGACAGTGCCGTGGTAGTTCACCAATTGTGCGAGGCTGGATATCGCCCCGACCTCCACTATATAAAAATAGGTATGGAGGGCGAGGATTCGTCGTGCTCGGCAGAGGAGGATATTGAACTTTCTCAGGCCACGGCAAGGAAGTATGGCCTGAAACTGGAAGTCACAGACCTGCAGAAAGAATACTGGGAGAAGGTGGTGGGATATGCCATTGGGCGCGTGAAGGAAGGGCTGACACCGAACCCCGACGTAATGTGCAACCGGCTCATCAAGTTCGGAGCCTTCGAGGAACGCACCGGCAAGGACTACGACCTCGTGGCTACGGGGCACTATGCTACGCGCATCCTTGCAGACGGACGCACCGAGACACTGAACGACCTGGAGACCAGTCGCGAGGTGCAATGGTTGGGGACTGCCCCCGACCCCGTGAAGGACCAGACCGACTTCCTGGCACAACTGACCCGCGAACAGTTCCAACATACCATTTTCCCCATCGGGCACCTGATGAAGGAGGAGGTGCGCGACATTGCCGTCAAGGCAGGACTGCCCAGTGCGCGCCGTAAGGACAGTCAGGGAATCTGCTTCCTGGGTAAGATAAACTACAACGACTTCCTGCGCCGCTTCCTGGGCGAAGAGGAGGGCCGCATCATCGACATCGAGACGGGCAAGGTGGTGGGCAGGCACCGGGGATTCTGGTTCCACACCATCGGGCAGCGCAAGGGGCTCGGTCTGAGCGGTGGCCCCTGGTTCGTGGTGAAGAAGAACGTCAAGAAGAACATCGTATTCGTAGCCCGCGGCTGGGACACGCAGTTGCAGTATGGCCACGACTTCCGGCTGGCCGACTTGCACTTCATTACAAGTAATCCGTGGGAGAATGAAGAACAAAAAGTGAAGCGTGAAGAATCTGAGTTACTCCGAAAGGGCTTACCCATTTCGTTCAAGATTCGGCATGTCGACCACTTCATGCCCGGCATCATCACACTGGACGACGAAGGCTACCACATCCACTCCGACGAACCCATCCAGGGCATCGCTCCTGGCCAGTTCGGATGTATCTACGATGCCGAACACCGCATCTGCTACGGCAGTGGCGAGATAGCCATATACAAAGACCGCTAAAAAGCATGAAAACGGGGCTTGGGATGTTAAAATACAATAATTAAATGAACTTTTTACCCCTTACATGTGTCATAATCCCAAATAATAACGTAATTTTGAAGCCGTAAATCGGGAATAAAAACCTTTTAAACGAGAAAGAATATGAAAAAACTGTTAACAATGACCTTGCTCGTAGTCACTGGATTGTGCCTGACGAGTTGTGCAAGCAAGAAGAAGTTGGCTGCCTGCCAGACTGACTATAACACGCTCATGGAAAAGTTCCAAGGCACACAGCAAGAGCTTTCCGAAGCCAAGCAGAAGCTGTCGGCTTCAGAAGTGCGCGTCACGGGACTGCAGGAGCAACTGACCACAAACAAGCGTGCCATGATGAAGATGGAAGAGTCGAACAAGGCTCTGCAGGCATCGCTGAACAAGAGCCTGTCGAACGCCAGCCAGAACAACGTGAGCATCGAGAAACTGGTAGACCAGATTAACGAATCGAACCAGTACATCCGCCATCTGGTGGAGGTGAAGTCGAAGAGCGACTCGCTGAACATGGTGCTCTCGAACAACCTCACCCGTTCGCTTTCGAAGGAAGAACTGAAGGAAGTAGACGTACAGGTGCTGAAGGGCGTCGTTTACATCTCCCTGGCCGACAACATGCTCTACCAGAGCGGTTCGTACGAAATCAACGACCGTGCCGCTGAAACCCTTTCCAAGATTGCCAAAATCATCAAGGACTACAAGGACTACGACGTGCTCATCGAGGGCAACACCGACAACGTGCCCATCACGAAGCAGAACATCCGCAACAACTGGGACCTCTCCTGCCTGCGTGCCTCCAGTGTAGTGCAGTGCCTGCAGACGAAGTATGGCGTAGATCCCAAGCGTCTGACCGCCGGCGGCCGTGGTGAGTACAACCCCGTACAGAGCAACGACACCGAAGTGGGCAAGCAGCGCAACCGCCGCACCCAGATCATCATCACTCCGAAGCTGGACGAGTTCATGGAACTCATCGGTCAGGCTCCCGAAGAGGACAAGTAATCTCACGAATACTGTATAAACAAAAAAAGAGGCTATGTCGAAACCATCGACATAGCCTCTTTTTTTATCCTTAGCCTAATGTGGCATCATCAGCCTTTTTCCTTTATATATTCCCTCATCGCGGCCTTCTCGGAGCGGTTGTTACTGATGAAGTCGTCGATGACCCATCGGTCGTCCTCAGAAACCATGACAAGGTCAAGGGGTATGGTGGAACCACAATTCGTGATATGGGAATGTACGAGAGCATGGCAGTCATCCTTCATTTCGACGGTATCGATTTCCAGGTCGAGGTCTTTGTCCCAGTCCTGACCCTGGACCCAGTGGTCGTAGTCGAAGAAGAATGTACCATCGCCGTCGGTATCCAGGCGGATGACGGAGGAGAGCACTTGCCAGTAATCCTTGGAAAAGAATGCTTCATTGTCGAAGTCGTTCTCGCAAGGGTCGTCCACATGAGCGAGATACCAGCCAAACACCTCATCGTAAATCTCCTTCACCCTGAGCTCCACAGCCTCGGCAGACTGACGTGCGGAAGCCGGATTGGGCTGCTCGTCCTTGATAATCGGACGTTCGTCGGTTTGCCAAGCTATGATGCCGCCCTTGAGGTTGATAACCTCGAAGCCTGCCGCCGTCAGCATACCAGCCGCCATAGCCGAGCGTCGACCGCTCCGGCAATAGACAGCTACAGGATGCTCGGCGAAAAGCTGGGCCTTTGCCTTTGACAGAAAGTCACCATCCTCCACATCAATGAGCACGGCACCGGGGAGATGCCCCTCGGCGTATTCGGAGGGAGTGCGGACATCCACCAGTTGAACATCGGTTTCGTTCTCCAGCAATTGAGCGAACTCAGCCGTTTCAACAGATTTGAAACCAGAAGTCTTGCCGTATACCAGCATGAAACCGCCAACAACGAGGGCAATGAGGACAGAGAGGACTATCATCTTTTTCATCATATTATTTCTTATTTCAGATTAATTACTTTGGCGCGGCAGGCGCTTGGCACGACGCAGAGCTTCGGTGATGATCCACTGCAACTGTCCGTTGGTGGAGCGGAACTCATCGGCAGCCCATTTCTCGATGGCCGACATCGTCGCCGCATCGGTGCGCAGAATGAAAGTCTTGTTGGTGGTTTCCTTCATGGCCATCGGAGGAGGGGGTTAGTCGTCGTATTCGCGTTTCAGGTACATGACATTGCTATGCACTGCCACCAGTTCCCAACCGTCGTAGCCCAGTTGGTTCAGTTTCCGTTCGGTCTTCCACAGGACCGATACGACCTTATATTCGTAGCGTTTCATAATTCTAATCTCTAATCCCAATTAGTTGTTCAGCGTTCCAGTGTTGACCACGGGCTGTGCGGAATCGTCGCCACAGAGCACGACGAGAAGGTTCGAAACCATGGCTGCACGTTTGTCGTCATCCAGTTCCACAACGTCTTCCTTGGCCAGTTTGTCGAGGGCCATCTTCACCATCGAAACGGCACCCTCCACAATCTTCTCGCGAGCCGTGATGATGGCCGAGGCCTGCTGGCGACGGAGCATGACGGCGGCAATCTCGGGGGCATAGGCGAGATAGTTGATGCGGGCCTCCACAACCTCGATGCCTGCCAGTGCCAGACGGTCGTCGAGCTTCTGCTCCAAAAGTTGGTTGATTTCCTCGCTGCCCGAGCGCAGGGTGAGTTCTCCGGCACCGCCGTCCTCGTCGTCGTAGGCATATTGGCCAGCCACCTGACGCAGGGCGGCATCGCTCTGCACGCGTACGAACTTCTCCAGGGCATTCATGATGCTCTTGACATCCGTGCCCACCTGTCCCTGAGCCGTAGTGGCCATCGTCTGTGTGTCGACCTCAAAGAGGGCCTTGTACGTGTCCTTCAGCTTCCACACCAGCACGAGACCTATCATGACGGGATTGCCCACCTTGTCGTTGACCTTGATGGGTTCGGCGTCGAGGTTGCGGGCACGCAGGGAGAGTTTCTTAGAACCATAGAAGGGATTGATCCAATAGTAGCCAGCCTTGGCGAAGGTGCCCGAGTACTTGCCAAACCATGTGATGACGCGGGCCTCGTTGGGCTCCAGCATCATGAAGCCGCACCAGAGGATGATGGTGAGGATGATGCCCAGCACGCCCATCACCATGTAGGGGGCAGGCGAGCCCCATTGGCTGTCGATGAGCACAATGCCATAGAAGAACATGGCAGGAAAAGCCAACGTAAGTACCAGATTAACAAACAACATGAGGAATCCGTTCAGGACGACTCCTTCGAAACGTTTTTCATTTGTCTCCATAGCTTTACTTTTATTAGAGGTTAACAATGTGATATCATTTTGATATTGCAAAGGTATCGATATAAAATAAAACGTGCAAAACAATTCGCACGTTTTAACATAAATTTAACACTTCCGAGGGGACTACATCATGCGGCGCCACTTGCGATAGCCCATGACAGCTATGACGACGTAGAGGGCGTAGAGCGAGGCCTTGAATGGGATGTCCTTGTAGAAATAGAGGACACAGGTGACGATGTCCACCACTATCCATACGAACCACTGTTCCAGATACTTATGTGCCAGGGCCCAGATACCCACGATGCTGAGCGCCGTCGTGAACGAATCGGCCAGGGGGACATTGGAATTGGTGTAGGACACAAGCAGCCAGTAGATGATGGCCCACACGGTCAGAATCAGCAGCATCCAGGGGAGCACCAGGCGGCGCGGGAAATGGCGGATGGGCCTCTCCCCATCCCCTCCCCCAAGGGAAGGGGCTTTTTTTCCAATCCAGTTCCACCAGCCGTAGATGGTCATGGCCAGATAGTAGAACTCCATACAGCAGTCGGCATAGAGCCCCTTCTGGTAGTAGAGCACGATGCCCAACGACTGCATCAGGAAACCCACAAACCACACCCAGATGCTTGCCTTGTATTCGAAGAAAATGTAGGCAAGACCCAGTAGGGTGGTTACGACGTCGAGCCAATTTACAGACATATCAACCCCCTTCCCTTTTCCTCCCCGAGTGGAGGGAGTATATACAGACATATAGAATCATATTCCATCATCTTCTCCTCTCATTTGTAACCACCCCCTCCCCCGGGAGGGGCAAGGGGGTGGGTTTTCGTTTAAAACTTTAGCGTCACACTTCCCATTGCCGTGAAACCAGCCATCGGGATGTAGCCAATCTGGTAGTAGCGGTTCGTCTCGGGATAAGCATTGCCGACGATGGACGAATAGACCCAGCCGCTGGAGGCATAGTGGCGGTTGAAGATGTTGTTCAGGTCAACCCCGAAGAGAATATGCGGGCGACTCCGGAAGCCATTCAACTTTTCATTTTTCATTTCATTTCGACCGATAGGGAGTGTGTATCCCAGGTGTATGTTCGTCTGTGTGTATCGGGGCAGCGAGCGGTCCTTGTTGCATGTGTTGTCGAGATACTGTCGCGAGACGAAGTTGGTGTGCCACGTAGCTTCGAAGCCCTTTACATGGAAGTCGGCAAAACCATTCAGTATGGCCGTAGGCGAGAAGGCCAAAGTGGAGTTGTCGTAGTGCACGGTGGTGGCGGGCAGTTCTTTCCAGTCGGCATCGTAGGTCTCTACGACCTCGTCGAAGTCGCGAATCGTATTCTTGCTGATGGCGGCATTGGCTTCCAGCGAGAACCACTTCGTCACATCCACTCCGGCCGACAGCTCCATGCCCAGTCGGTAACTGCGATGGATGTTGGTGGTCAGTTTCTCACCGATGTCGCTGTAGAGGCCCGTCTGCACAAACTGGTTATCGTAGTACATCGAGTAGAGTCCGATGCCGGCATGCCAGCGACTGCCCTGATAGCTGTAACCCAGTTCCACGTCGTGCAGGCTCTCGGCCTTGGGGGCAGGATAGTTGCCGTTGTCGGTGAAGTTATTACGCTCCGGCTCGCGATGACTGAGTGCATACGACACATAGGCCGAATGACCGTTCTGGTGGAACGAGAGGCCCACCTTGGGGTTCACGAAGTTGTACTGCTTCTTGATGTCGAGGAGATGGGCTTTGTAGGTGCCGTCCGCCTGCTTCACGAAACTGTCGTGTGTACCGCTGGTTATGTATCCCACATGACGATACTGCACGTCGGCAAAGGCATCCCAAGCCTTCGTGATGTGGAACATTCCCTTGAGGAAGATTTGTCCGTCGGTCTTCGTGGCATCGTTGTCGTAATAGTGATACCAGCCGTTCTTGTCGTGGAAGAGGTCGGCCTGCAGCTGGTCGTTGCTGGTGTATGTCAGGTAGCCATAGTGGTTGGCCTCGAAGTTCTGCAGCGAGACTCCGCCGATGACATCCCAACGGTTGTCCTGATAGTTGACGTTCCACACCATTCCGTAGCCGTCCTGAGTCATGCCTTTGCGGCGCACGTAGTCGGCCTTGCCCAAAGAAGAGCCGTCGGAGAGCACCTCGGGCAGACCGAACTTCTTGGGCTTATTCTGTAGACGGAAACTTTGGTAGTAGCCGTGTCCGTGGGTGTAATGGAGCGTTCCGCTGGTCGTCCAGTGGTCGCAGATGTGCCACGAAAGGTTCAGCAAGTTATGGTTCTGCCAGAAGTTGTCGGTAGCACCGGGATAGGAACTTCCGTCTTTCATCTGATAGCGGCCGACAGTCCATCCGCCGTTCCAGTCGGGCGTAAAGGCTTCGTAGAGCTCGTTGTAGCGTCCGAGCCCCATATTGTAGAGGTCCTTGTAGGTCTTCACCCCGTCGTAGGAATTCAGGCTATAGTCGCCGTCGCCTGGGCAAACGCCGTTCCAGGCCTGTCCCGTCCGCTCGTAGTTACCGATATTCTTGTAACTCAGTTTCAGCGTCCCATCATTATTAATATAGGTAAGGCCGCCATAGTAACTGCCGCTCCGTCCGTCGGTGCCATGGATGAATCCGTCGGTGCGGCTTCCGTGGTAGGCACCGTCGATGATGACACCGCCACCACTTCTCACGCTCTCATCTTCTCCATTTCTCAATTTCCGCTGCAGCAAGCCGCTGGAGAACGAACCGCCGAAGTTCCAGGTGTTGTATGAACCGCCCGAAGCCGAAAGTTCGAGCGAAGGGAAGGGATTCGGGCCCTTCGTCTGCAGAGCCACCGTACCGCCAAAGGCACCGTCGCCATTGGTAGATGTACCCACACCGCGCTGTATCTGAACGCTCGAGAGCAGGGCTGCATACGAGTTCATGTTGGCCCAGAAGACACACTGGTCCTCGGGCGAATTCAGCGACACACCATCCAACGTCACATTGATGCGCGAGTCCCCTGCCCCACGGATGCGCATGTAGGTGGTACCCGTGCCCATACCGTTCTCACTCCAGGCCGTAACACCTGGCGTGCGGGCAAACAGGAAGGGTAGTTCACGTCCCGTCCTGGAGAATGTCTCCAGCTGTTTCTTGTTAATCTTTGCCACAGCAAATGGTGCATTGTTGGGGGCTTTCACAGCCTTCACCACCACCTCCTGCAACTGCTCCATCTTCACGGAATCGGCATTTTCAATCTTTTCACCTTGGGCAAAACCCATCTCTGCCATACTCATTACGAGCACAGCCACTAACATTCTGTTCATGTCTTTGTGTATTTAAAAAAGTTCATACTCTCTACGCCGGCATTACCCGGTTCAGATTCATAGGGTCTGTTCTCAGCCGCATCAAAAAATGCAGCACCCCTGATTAACGACTGCAAAGGTACAAAAAATCCGTCAACCGAACAACTGGCTGACGGATTTTTTTTGTTATGGTTTGTCCTGTGGTGCCGTCCTCGCGTACAGCCGTGCCACGATGGCGCCGCTGATGTTGTGCCACACGCTGAACACTGCCCCTGGAATGGTGGCCAGCGGGAAGGCAGCAAAGTGGATGGTGGCCAGCGAAGAGGCCAGTCCGCTGTTCTGCATACCCACCTCGATGCTGACGGCGATGCGCTTCTCACGAGACAGGCCGAGCAGGCGGCCCACACCGTACCCCATGGCAAGGCCAAGCAGATTGTGGAGCACCACCACGAGCATCACCACCAGACCTGCGGACATCAGACGGTCGGCCGTGTGCGACACAATCAAGGCCACGACAAAGGCTATCATCAGCGTGGAGAAGGCTGGCAGATAGGCTACGGCTCGCTGGGTGAAACGGGGGAAAAGCCGCTGGATGAGGAAACCGCCCACGATGGGGGCTATGACCACATAGAGGATGGAGAGCAGCATGCCCATGGTGTCCACATCCACCAGCGTGCCGGCCATACCCCACACAAGCAAGGGTGTCAGGAGTGGAGCCAGCAGGGTGCTCACGGCCGTCATGCCGACAGACAGGGCAAGGTCGCCACGAGCCAGGAAGGTGATGACATTGGAGGCCGTACCGCCCGGGCAACAGCCGACAAGGATGACACCCAGTGCCAGCTCGTCGGGCAGCGCAAAGACTTTCGTCAACAGCCACGCAATGGCTGGCATCACCGTGAACTGTGCCAGGCAGCCTGTCAGCACATCCTTGGGACGCTGAAACACGATGCGGAAGTCCGAGGCCCTGAGCGTCAGACCCATACCGAACATGATGAGTCCCAACAAGGGATTAATCACCCACATGCCAACGGGCAGCAGCACCTCGGGCTTTATCAGCGAAAGCACTGCGGTCAGCAATACCAAAACGCCCATCCAACGGGCAATGAAATCACAAATGCTTCGTATCATGAATGTAAGCGAGCGCACCGACAACATGCTGGTGCGCCCGGATGACAATGGTTTTAAGAATTTATGCCTGCCGATAGTTTTCGATGCTTTCGCTGGTCATGCGGACCACGAGTGCATTGTTCTTCTCGACATCGGCCTCAGCCAGGTTCACATACACCTGCAGGCTCTTGGCAAACAACTCAGGAGCCTTGGTGGCGTTCTGAAGCAGCAGGAGCGACATGATGACATCGCCAGCCATCTCGTACAGGTGACGGGCACAGAGGTCGTGCAGTTCGTCGTTCTGGGCATCCTTCACGGCTGCGGTGCAGGCATTAAACTTCTCGGACATAGCCTTGATGCGGGCCTGATAGCCTTCGAACTCTGCGGCAACGGGTTCCTGCAGCATCTCCTCGATGACCTGACTGTACATGCCATTGGTGACGTAGCGGATGGCAGCCACCGTCTGCAACTGGGTGGTACCCTCGTAGATGCTGGTGATGCGGGCATCGCGATAGATGCGCTGGCAGGTGTATTCGAGCATGAAGCCACTGCCGCCATGCACCTGAATGCAGTCGTAGCAGTTTTGGTTGGCATACTCCGAGTTCATGCCCTTGGCCAGCGGTGTGAAAGCATCGGCCAGACGGCTGTACTTCTTCAGTTCCTGACGTTCTTCGGGTTCCAGCTTGCGCTCGCGGGCAATGTCTTCGAGGGCCTTGTAGATATCGACGTAGCGAGCGGTCTGATAGAGCAGGGCACGACCGGCATCCAGCTTGGCCTTGATGTTCGAAATCATCTCTGCCACAGCGGGGAACTCGATGATGGCCTTGCCAAACTGCTTGCGGTCGCGGGCATAGGCAAGGGCTTCGTTGTAAGCCGTCTGTGAGAGACCTACCGACTGAGCGGCAATGCCCAAACGGGCACCGTTCATCAGCGACATCACATACTTGATGAGTCCCAGCTTGCGGTCGCCGCAGAGCTCGCACTTGGCATTCTTATACACGAGTTCGCAGGTTGGCGAACCGTGGATGCCGAGTTTGTTCTCGATGCGACGCACATTCACACCTCCGTCGCGCTTGTCATAGATGAACATCGCCAGACCGCGTCCGTCGCGCGTACCAGTCTCACTTCGGGCCAGAACGAGGTGTATGTCGGAGTCGCCATTGGTGATGAAGCGCTTCGAGCCGTTCAGTCGCCAGCACTGGTTCTCCTCGTCGTAGGTGGCCTTCAGCATCACGCTCTGCAGGTCGCTACCGGCATCGGGCTCAGTGAGGTCCATCGACATGGTCTCGCCCTTGCAGACACGGGGAATGTATTTCTGACGCTGTTCCTCGTTGCCAAAGCAATACAAGGTCTCGATGCAGTCCTGCAACGACCAAATGTTCTCGAAACCGGCATCACCAGCCGAAACGATTTCGTTGGCAGCCGTATAAACGGTGACAGGCAGGTTCAGACCGCCATAGCGACGGGGCATGGTCACACCGTTCAGGCCTGCCTTCCGCATGGCATCGAGGTTTTCGTAGGTCTTCTCGGCATAGCGCACACGGCCACCCTCACAATGAGGACCTTCAGCATCCACAGCCTCAGCATTGGGTGCTACGATGTTGCCGATAATGTCGCCCACGACCTCCAGTACCTTGTCATACGAATCCATAGCATCGGCAAAGTCCTGCGGAGCCTCGTCGTACTGGTCCTTGTCAGCAAAGTTGCGTTCTTTCAGTTCCACGATGCGCTGCATCAAGGGACTGTTCTCCAGTTCAAACTGGATTTCCTTTATATCACTATAATAATTCATAGAATATTCACGACCCCTACCCCATACCCTCCCCGAGGGGAGGGAGTAGAATGTTTTGTCAGGTCATTTTTTAGTTAATACTTTTCATTCCTCATCCACAAATATACCTTTTATATCCGTATATACGCCCCTCCCTCGGGAGGGGATTGGGGGTGGGGTCTTTTATTTACTATTCTGTTTATAATACTTTATCAACTTTGGTACGACCTCCTCGACGGTGCCCGTGATGACATAGTCGGCAATCTGGTTGATGGGGGCATTCTCGTCGCTGTTGACTGAGATGATGATGCCCGACTCCTTCATGCCGGCAACGTGCTGGATGGCACCACTGATGCCGCAGGCGATATAGACCTTCGGACGCACGGTGACACCCGTCTGACCAATCTGACGGTCGTGGTCGGCAAAACCGGCATCCACAGCCGCACGGCTGGCACCTACCTCTGCATGCAGCACCTTGGCCAGTTCGAACAACTGGTCGAAACCTTCACGACTGCCCACACCATAACCGCCGGCTACCACGATGGAGGCACCCTTGAGGTTGTGCTTTGCAGCCTGTACGTGATGGTCGAGCACGCGTACCACATAAGCCTCCGGCGATACGTACTTCGACACTTCGGGGTAAACCACTTCCTTGCGGCACTGGCCCTCGTAAACTGCCTTCTGCATCACACCGGAGCGCACGGTAGCCATCTGTGGGCGATGTTCGGGATTGACAATCGTGGCCACGATGTTGCCACCGAAGGCGGGACGAATCTGATAGAGCAGATTCTCGTACGTCTTGCCCAACTTCTTATCCTCGTGGGGACCAATCTCCAGCTCTGTGCAGTCGGCGGTAAGTCCGCTGCCGAGCGCCGAGGACACACGGGGACCCAAGTCGCGGCCGATGACCGTTGCGCCCATGAGACAAATCTGAGGTTTCTCCTCGCGGAAGAGGTTGACAAGGATTTCGGTGTGTGGGATGCTGGTGTAAGGGAAAAGTCCCTCTGCGTCGAACACATAGAGTTTATCCACACCGAAGGGCAGTATCTGCTCCTCCACTTTACCCTTGATTCCCGTACCAGCCACTATGGCCTGGAGTTCCACACCCAACGTGTCGGCCAACTTGCGGCCCTTTGTCAGCAGTTCCTGAGATACATCCTGTACCTGTGTGCCTTCTATCTCGCAATAAACAAATACGTTGTCCATATCTCTTATCCTATAATTTTTTCGTTCATCAATTCCTGAATCAAGCCGTTGATGTCAGCATCGGCGGCTGTCAGGGTCTTCGACTCCTTGGCCTTGAAAACAATGTTTTGCACAGCCTTCACCTTCGTAGGCGAACCTGCCAGACCGCACTGCTGGAGGTCGGCGTTGATGTCCGCCGTCGTCAGTTGCTGTATCTTCAGATACTGCTTCTTAGCATACTGGTCGGCGTAGGGCAGTTCCTCGTAGGTGGTGCCCTGGGCCAGCTCCAGCGGAGCCAAGGCACGCTTGAACTTCATCAGGCGCTTCACGTTTCTGGGACGACAGGGGGCTGCGCTTCCGTTTACTGTCAGCACACAGGGTATGGGGCTTTCCACCGTCTCCACGCCACCATCAATGTGGCGCACAACCGTAATCCGACCATCCTTCAGGGAAAGGACTTCCTCTGTGTACGTAATCTGATTCAGTCCCAGCTTCTCTGCCACCTGGGGGCCCACCTGTGCGGTATCGCCGTCGATGGCCTGCCGACCGCCGATGACGAGATCGACATTGGGACAAACATGCTTGATGGCCGTTGCCAGCGCATAGCTGGTGGCCAAAGTATCGGCACCTGCAAAGGCGCGGTCGGTGAGCAGCCAGCCGCCATCGGCTCCGCGATACATCGCCTCGCGAATGACCTCGGCCGCACGGCCCGGGCCCATCGTCAGCACATTCACCGTAGTGCCAGGGAATTGGTCTTTCAGTCGGAGAGCCTGCTCCAAGGCATTCAAGTCCTCGGGATTGAAGATGGCAGGCAGCGCACTGCGGTTCACCGTGCCTTCGGGAGTCATGGCATCGGGACCCACGTTGCGCGTGTCAGGTACCTGTTTTGCAAGTACAATAATGTTCAGTTTCATGCTTATTTTCTATATATAATATATAATGTATATCATTCAAATTGACTGCAAAGGTACAAAAAATTTGTGACATACTGCACTCTTCACCCAATTTTATGCATTAAATTGCACAGCCTCAGTTCCTATTCGACAGCAGGCACCTCTATCTGCGAACCGTAACGATGATATTCGTTGGCGATGGACTGTTCCTTGATGTAGAGGGCGAGTTCAATGCGACCATTGCGCACGGGAGCCGACTGGGCAATGTATTTGTCACAATTGGCAGCTGCCTCGAACACCACATCGGGCACGTTCGGCGAAATGGTGCGGACACGCTCGTAGCGCTTGATACCCTCGCAGAAGGCTGCCAGATTCTCCTTCCTCACCTCGCCTGAGAGTTTGTCGCCAAGTGGGTTCTTGTCGTCGACGGAAACGGTCAGCGGTGTGCCCACCGTCTGCGCTGCCGACTGAACCATCTGTACCTGTTCCAGTGTCTCGTCGCCAAACAGGCGAAGAACCATGCCCCCCTGCAGGGGCAGATAGCGGAACACGTTCTGCTCACCACGAATCATCGGCTGGATATTCCGAGCATGACGGAACTCGCGTTCGTACCATTCGGCATACGACCGTCTGTAGTCGGTGGTGGAGCCGGGTTTGTCGGTTATGTACATGAACTGACCACAGTAGTTGGGGCCGCCAGCCTTCAAGCCCGGGCCGAAGGCGGAAAGCTTCATGCCGCCAAAGGGCTGGCGGTTGACGATGGCTCCAGTGATGCCTCGGTTGATGTAGAGGTTACCTGCCTGGATGTGCTCTTTCCAGTACTTCTGCTCCTGCTCGTCGAGCGACTGCAAGCCCGACGTGAGGCCGTAGTCGAGACTGTTGACCAGAGCCACAGCCTCCTCCAGCGTATCGTATGGTGTGACAGCCAGCAGCGGTGCAAAGAGTTCCGTGCGGAAGGTGTAGGACGTGGGCTTAACGCCAATCTTCACGGTGGGTTTCAGGATATACTTCTTCGTATCGACAAACTCAGGTGCAATGAGCCACTTCTCGCCCGGTTCGAGCTTGAAGGCCCGTTCCAGTTTCTCGTTGTGGTTCGTTATCATGGGCCCGACGATGTTGCCGGCATTCCACACACCGCCCACCTTCAGGCTGGAGGCACAGTCCTTCAGTTTCTCCATGAACTCGTCGCTGTCGTAAACCGAACGCTCCACGAGCAGGATGGAGCAGGCCGAACACTTCTGGCCCGCATTGCCAAACGCCGAACGGCAGGCGTTCATGATAGCATGGTCGCGGTCGCCCATGGCGGAGAGTATCATCACATTCTTGCCGCCGGTCTCAGCCGAAAGCGGTTTGCGCGGATTGTCGTGGGCAATGGTCTGTGCCGTCTCCGTGCCACCGGTCAGGATAATGTGCTTGACCACAGGCGAGGAGGTGAGCAAGGGCGTTGCCTCGCGGTCGGTGATGATGACCTGCAAGGCTTCCTTGGGCACACCGGCCTCCCAGAAGGCCTTGGCAAAGAGCCAGGCTACGGGGGCAGCCACAGTGGCAGGTTTCAGTATGCAGGTGTTGCCCGATGCCAGAGCTGCCACTACGCCGCCGCAGGGGATGGCACACGGGAAGTTCCAGGGCGAGAGGACGAGCACGGTGCCCTTGGCCTTCATCTCGATGTCGTCGAGAGCCGCGTATTTCTTCATCGTGGTGGTGTAGAAACGGCAGTAGTCGATGCCCTCCGACACCTCCACGTCGGCTTCCTCGATGGTCTTGCCCGTGATGGCACACATCGAGCCGTTCAGGTCGCCACGCATCTGCCCAAGGATGTTCGCTGCCCGATACATGATGCGGTGACGTTCCTCTATCGTTGTCTGTCGCCATCCGGCAGGGTCTTGTTCTGCTATCGCCAGTATGCGCTCCGTCTGTTCATTATTGGCACGGGACATCTCGCAGACCAGCACATCGCCTTCCTGCGAACGGTCGAAATAGCGGGCATGGTCTTCGTTATAGATCAGCTCGCCGCCAATCTGCGTGGGCAGCAGGTCGCCGGGCTTCCATTCGCCCCAAAGACTCTCTCCCGGCCTCTCCCTGTTAGGGAGATGAGTAGATACGCTCGTCCCCTGATCGCTCCCCTCCCTTAGGGAGGGGTTGGGGGTGGGTCCCCACTTGGCGAAGATGCGCTCCACCCACTGTTGATTGCAGAAGCGGTCGAAGTCGGTGTCGGGTTCGTTCAGCATCTCGTCCCTGGGTTCCTGTCCCTCGTAGGGCTTGTTGCGGTCTTGTGTGCGCGTGGGGATATGGGTGATGCTGTCCTTCATATTATAGGCTGCGATGAACTGCTGCTCCAGCGCCTTCCACTCCTTCGTATCGGGACGGAGCGAGAACGAGTGTGTGAGGAAGTTGTCGGGTGCCGTGTTCTCGTCCATCCGGCGCACGAGATAGGAAATGGCATTCAGGAAATGTTCCTTCTTCACCACAGGCGTGTAGAGGATGACATGGTTGCCCAGTTTCTTCTGTGCACGCCAAACGTGGTTGGCCATACCCTCGAGCATCTCGAAGCAGAAGCAGTCCTTCGGCGTCTGATACATCTGCGTCAGCAGGTAGGCGTAGGAGATGGTGAAGAGGTTGTGCGAGGCCATGCCGATGTGCAGCACACGGGCGTTCTCGGGTTTCAGGCCGCGTTCGATGATGTGCAGGTAGTTGGCATCCACCTCCGTCTTGTTGGGACGTACGGGATTGGGCCATCCGCGCATGTCGCTGACGATGTTCTCCATGTCCAGGTTGCAGCCCTTCACGATGCGCATCTTGATGGGCGCCCCACCCTCTTCCACACGCTTGCGGGCAAACTCCAGCAGTTCCGTCTGGAAGCCCCACGCATCGGGCAGATAGGCCTGCACCACGATGCCGGCTTCGTAGTTCTTGAACTGCGGCAGTGACAGCACATCCTTGAACAGTTTCATCGTCAGGTGGGCATCCTTGTACTCCTCCATATCGAGGTTGATGAACTTGGGACGTGTCACACCGTCGGGGTCCGTATAGGGGTTGTCTATCGCGGCTTGGTAGAGTTCCGACATGCGGCGTATCAGTTCGGGGAACGATTCCTTGTAGTTCAAGGCATGGGTCTGGGCATAGATGCCCGATATCTTCACGGATATGTAGTTGATGTCCGGCTCCTTCAGCGCCTCCAGGTAGGAGTAATATCGCTTGTCTGCCTCGCCGTCGCCCAGCACCACTTCGCCCAGCAGGTTCACGTTCTGTCCGATGTTCTCCTCGAAGCGTGTGGCGAGGTGGCGGGTCAGGTTGGGGCGTGCAGCATTGATGATGACACGGCTGGTGTCGCGCCTCAGTCGCCACTTGATGATGGGCACTGCCACCCAGTTGAAAGCGGGCAGGTAGGCGAAGCGCTGGTACATCCAGAAGAGGCTGTGGTCCACGGGCCCCAGGAACTTGGGTATGCCGTACTGGTCTATCAGGTCCTTCACCCTCCGGGCCAGTTTCTGCCGGTCGCGCACCTGACTGGTCTCGTCCAACATGCGCACCATGAACTTCTTGTCCGATGGTGTCGTCACCATTGTTCCGTACATGTGCTGTTCGCCCTTCTCCAGCTTGGTCAGGCCCGAATAGCTCTCGTCATAGAGTTTTCTCATCCACGAGAAAACCTCCTCAATCGTCGGGAGTTGCTGTTTTTCCATAGTATTATTGTGTTTTTCCAGGTTATTGTCTCACAAAGGTACGAATAAACAAATAAAATTCCAAACATATATATGAGGAAATGTTAATTGCATCTGCTTGGCTGGATGGGCTGTCGGAAGCGACGTCTCTCCGTAACCATAGGTCTAAGGACCTATAGAATGGGGGCATGGCATATCTGCCTTGTCGAATCGCGACGCAGGGTCTCGCTTGACGCACAATTGTCCGTCAAGGCAAACCATAGTATCGTCTGAGCTCCAACGACGCGTCGTTTCGCTTGACGGACAATTGTGCGTCAAGGAAAGCCTCCCGAGGAACTGGGGCGAAGGTATGGCGGATGAGGGACCATAAAGCGGTGATTTAGGGTGAAATCCGCAGGGGTTTTAGGAAAATTCCCCTATACTAATAGGGATAGTCTCTTGCACAGGTGAAGAAAAGTCCCTAACTTTGCATCACGAAACCTGATAAAACGTACAACTATGAAGAAGATTACACAAAACTATTGGATGTTTGCCATCATGATGGCTTGCACACTGAGCCTGACAAGTTGCTACATGGACGAAGATGAAAACGTAGGCTACAACGTCCAGGGGCACTGGTTCGGAGATATGGATATGTGGATTGGCGAGGAGAAGGCTCGCGGCTCCGAGATAGAGTTCATACCCAGCGGATGGGGTTACACCCACGGACGGGGCGTGGAGGTTGACTACTACTATCGCGGCAGCGTCACCCACAGGTTCAACTACGAGATACGCAACGGCATCGTCTATATGCAGTTCGACGATCCCGAGCTCGACTGCCTGATCAGAGACTACACCGTGGGCTACGACTACTTCCGCGGCTACATTGCCGACATCTACGGGGACAACCAGGCATACTTCAGCCTTCGCAGCTACGACCGCTATTGGGACCAGTACGGCTACAACAGCTACTACGGCTACAGCAGGGAGGAGACAATGGACACCGACAGCCTGTGGAACGACACCATCATCGCCACACGCAGCGCCGAAACGCCTAAGTGCTACCGCGGAGTAAACAGGCGCACAGAGAAATGAAAACCTGAACAATGATGAACAACACGCGAACAGCAGATGTAACCACGCCCTTCCCTCGGGAAGGGTTTGGGGATGGGGTTGAAGGAAACAAGTTTGTATTTTGCATATCAGACGATATACGAGAGCGGTGCCCGGACTATACGGGTGCCGCTGTCGTGGCTTCTGTCAGGAACACGGAATGCTGCGAGGAGCTGTGGACAGAAATCGCTCATTTCATCGAGGAATATCGGTCGCGATACACCACAGACAGCATCAAGCTGATGCCCAGCATCGAGGCCACACGGGAGATGTATAAACGCTGCGGAAAAGACCCCAGCCGATACCGCCCAAGCGGCGAGGCTCTGGTCAGGCGGACACTGAAGGGCAACGACCTGTACCGGGTGAGCACGGTGGTGGACCTCATCAACCTGGCATCGATTGCCTACGGCTACAGCATCAGCGGACTGGACGCCGACAAGATACAAGGCGATGCATTGACCCTGGGCATAGGGCAAGAGGGCGAACCCTACGAGGGCATCGGTCGCGGACCGCTGAACATCGCAGGAATGCCCGTATGGCGCGACGAACTGGGCGGAATAGCCACACCGACCAGCGACAACGTACGTACGAAAATAGACCTCGGCACCACCCGCCTTTTGTGCATCGTGAACGGCTACGACGGCAATCGCAATGATACGCTGGCCTG